>JAGQPW010000008.1:31436-71439 GCA_020426515.1 Planctomycetaceae bacterium
CTCGTTTAGATGCATCCCGGGGCGTCGCGGTATCAATTTCGCATTCTTGCCGCGATGCCCATCGAATTTCTCAGGCAACGACTACAATGCTGCCGGCGATTCGCTGGCTGCATTTTGCATTGCCAGCACTGAACAGGCACATCAAGTTCAACACGGATGGTTGAAGCCATGGTCTATCTCGACCGCATCTACACCAAATCGGGCGATGCCGGAGAAACCTCCCTGGGCGACGGAACCCGTGTTCGCAAGACACACCAGCGAATTGCCGCCTTTGGAGCCGTCGACGAAGTGAATGCCGTTTTGGGTGTAGTAATTGCACTCGGCAACCTGGCATCCGACATGCAGGCCCGGCTGCGGCACATCCAGAACGATCTGTTCGACCTCGGAGCGGACCTGTGCATTCCCGAACGAGAAGGCAAGCAGGACTTCGAACCACTGCGCATGACGGCTGATCAGGTCCAGCAACTCGAACACTGGATTGATGCCGAAACCGAAAAGCTGGAGCCACTTCGCAGCTTCATTCTCCCCGGAGGAACACCCGCCGCAGCGCTCCTGCATCAGGCGCGAACCGTCTGCCGACGATCGGAAACCACGGTCTACCATCTCGCCGAAACGGAACCTGTCAACGTCCACGCGACGACCTATCTGAACCGGCTGTCCGATCTGCTGTTCGTCATGGCCCGCATCGCCAACGATCAAGGGCGATCCGACATCGCCTGGGTCCCGGGTGAGCACCGTCAGACGGACTGACGCGGCTTAGAACGTGTAGCTCATCCCCACAACCGCACTGTCCACCACCTGCGAGACGCGAACAATGCTCGCGGGTTGTGTTCCACCCGGAGTGATCAGGGCCCCGGTCACGGAATTGTCGAACCCGTGAACCCAGGCACACGACAACGTCAGTCGACTTGTCAGTTCGCAACTCGCTCCCAAACTCAGCAGATGCTGATAGACAGCCGGGGCCTGCACGCTGAACATCGCAGCAGCATCCGAAACCGGATTCTGACTGCAGGAGTAACCCGCCCGAAGTGACAACCAGTCCGTCGCCTGAAACTGGACGCCGACAGCAGTGAAAAAGACGCTCTGCCAACCGAGTCCGGTCACGCTTCCATCGGCTGCAAAGCCAGCCGAGTCGCCGAACAGCTTGGTGTTCGCGTAGTCGACATACCGCACATCCACAGCGAGCAGCAGACGGTCTGTCGGCTCAACCGCAACGCCCCACGAAAGAATCATGGGGCAGGTCAAATCCGTTTCCAGGGGCAACGGCAATCCCGCTTCATTCATGGCATTGATCTTAAACGACTGAAACCACTGCGGACTTTTGATCGAGAATCCGGCTGACCAGTCGTCCCCCTGATAATGTACCCCTGCCTGAACTCCCAGCCCCCACGTTGGCTGGGAGCCGGTCCCTGCTGGATAGGTATACGTGGAGTCCGAATCGGCATCGTTGGGCGCGGTGAACGCGAACGGACTCGCTTGAACCTCCGCGACACTGAATGTCGGAGCCACCCCCACAGAAAATCGATCCGTCACTTTGACCGCCAGGGTCGGAGCCACCTGCAGAATGCTGAGCTTCGAGTACATCGCGCCGAATCCACCAACGGAAGGAGGGGCGAATATTGGATTGGTTGGGTCCGCAGGAAAATTGACCGAGAACCCTCCCACCGCCCCGAGCGAAAGACCTAACGTGATGTCGGTGTCCTCCACCGGCATGATGAAACCAAGGGTCGGAAGTGGTGCTGCCCCCGCGTCGCTGCTGGTCGAGCCTCGCACTTCGGACATCGTCCCCAATCCAACTCCCGATTCAACTGTGTTGCGATTGAAGACTGTCTCCACCGCGAGATCGAATCGCGACGTTTCAAACCGCGTGATGCTGGCTGGATTCCACTGCAAACTGCCAATCGAATCGAGCGGAGCCGCTGTCCCCGCCCCTCCCATCGAACGGTTCACGGGACCAGAGCCGGACAGAACAAACCCCTGCGCGCTGCATCGTCCCGCAACGAACAGGCAGAGCCCCAGACAGAACATTGGAATCAGCCGACACATTCTCGTTTCTCCGAAAGACATAACGAGAATGACATCGACCTGCGGGTTCGTTGCCCCTGCCGCTGTAACAATCAGAGCAAAGAGAACGCTTAGAACGCAGTGTTTCTACGCATCCTGCCGTGTTTTTCATGCGGCACCATCCTGCGCATGTCCGCTACTGCGTTGCGGTCATCAGCCGGGACAAGAGCTGTTCTCCGCGAGGTCCAGTTGCCGTCCAGGAGAATTGCCGAGCAGACTCACTGGTGACGACGATATTCACCTGGAGTCGATTTCGGGGCAGCACATCAGCCACACGAGAGGCCCACTCAATCACGCAGACCACATCTCCCCCGAGGAGCTCATCCACCCCGAGTTCCAGGAACTCATCCGAATCCCGCAGTCGATACGCATCGAAATGACAGACCGGAATGCGTGTCGGGTATTCCTGAATGAGCGTAAAGGTCGGACTCGTCACGGCATCGCGGTCGACACCCAACGCTTCAACCAGACCCTGCACAAAGTGCGTCTTGCCTGCGCCCAGATCTCCATCCAGCCCGATGACGTCGCCCGGCTGTACGCACTGGGCGAGCCGCATTCCAAGTTCGCGGGTCTGCTCAACGGAATGTGAGTCGCAACTCCAGTGCATTCCTCACCGCTCGGGCAGTTAGTGCAGGCGCTTTCGCAGAGTAATCTGCCCACGCACCCGCTCCAGATCGGCCTGCTTTGCGGCAAATCCTTCGTCGGTTGTCGGCTTCTGAGCCATGACATCCTGCAAGGATTTTTCAGCGGCAGCCAGATTAATGTCCTTGGCGGGAATCGCACGGTTGGTCAGCAGAGTAACCACGGAGCCCTTAATCTGAGCGAAGCCACCATCAATGAAATAGTGCGACTCACCACGTTCCGTCTGCAAACGCAACTCGCCTGCCCCCAGTCGTCCCACCATTGGCGTACGACCGGGAAGGACTCCAATCTGACCGTCGAACAGCGGAAACTGCAACGACTTCACTGGCTCATCGAGCAGTGTCGTTTCGGGAGTCACGAGGACGAGTCGAAGTTGGGTTGCGGCAATCATGGTCATTCCACCTGCATGTCATGCATCGGGTTGAGCGTCACAGAGAATTAGCTCTGCTTCGCCATCCGTTCCGCCTGAGCAGCGGCTTCTTCAATTCCACCAACGTACATGAACGCAGCTTCGGGCAGGTGATCCCACTTGCCGTCGCACAGTTCTTCGAAGGACTGGATCGTTTCCTCGATCGAGGTGAACTTGCCTTCCTTACCGGTGAACACCTGAGCCACATAAAACGGCTGCGACAGGAATCGCTCAATTCGGCGAGCGCGAGTCACGACCTGCTTATCTTCGGCACTGAGTTCTTCCACACCGAGAATCGCAATGATGTCCTGCAGTTCGCGGTAACGCTGCAGAATCTGCTGCACGCGACGGGCAATGGCGTAGTGCCGTTCGCCCACGACCTGCGGGTCGAGAATTCGGGAGGACGAAGCGAGCGGATCGATGGCGGGGTAAATCCCCTTTTCCGCGATCTTTCGTTCCAGATAGATGAACGCATCCAGGTGACTGAACGCTGCCGCTGGTGCAGGGTCGGTCGGATCGTCGGCGGGCACGTACACAGCCTGCACGGAGGTGATCGCCCCCTTCTTGGTCGACGTGATGCGTTCCTGAAGCTGCCCCAGTTCGGTTCCCAGTGTTGGCTGGTAACCCACGGCTGATGGCATACGTCCCAGCAGTGCGGAGACTTCCGAACCCGCCTGCGAGAAACGGAAGATGTTGTCCACGAACAGCAGGGTGTCGGCACCGGTTGCATCACGGAACCACTCTGCCATGGTCAACCCCGTCAGGGCGACACGCAGACGAGCACCTGGTGGCTCGTTCATCTGGCCGAACACCATGCAGGTTTGTTCAATCACGGACCGACCGGTGTCACCGATCTGTGCTTCCTGCATTTCCAGCCACAGGTCGTTACCTTCGCGAGTTCGCTCACCCACCCCGGCGAAGACTGAGTATCCCCCGTGCTGGCTGGCGATACGAGCGATGAGCTCGGTCAGAATGACGGTCTTGCCCAGACCGGCTCCCCCGAACAGCCCCGCCTTACCCCCACGCACGAACGGT
This sequence comes from Planctomycetaceae bacterium, assembly GCA_020426515.1. Taxonomy (GTDB): domain Bacteria; phylum Planctomycetota; class Planctomycetia; order Planctomycetales; family Planctomycetaceae; genus JACKHO01. The sequence goes on from JAGQPW010000008.1 coordinate 35,587, forward strand.
GTCAGCAGGTCCACCACCTTAATGCCGGTTTCGAACACTTCGGTCTTTGAGGAAAGATCGACCAGCGCCGGAGGATCGCGGTGAATTGGCCAGCGTTCGACCGAGTTGCAGGAGCCACGTCCATCGATCTCTTCACCCAGAACGTTGAACACACGACCAAGCGTTTCCTTCCCCACTGGAACCGTGACCGGCAACCCGGTGTCGGTCACTTCCATTCCACGAACCATGCCGTCCGTAGAGGCCAGGGCGACGCATCGCACGCGGCTGCCACCAAGGTGCTGCTGGACTTCGCCAGTCACCTTCAGATGAATTCCCTTGATCTCCTGGTCAACGATAACCGCGTTGTAGATCTTCGGCAGGTGATCGTTCTGGAACTCAACGTCAAACGTGGAGCCGATGACCTGTGTCACGTGACCGATGTGGGTAGCAGTTGCAGTGCTCATGGTATCCTCGCTATCGCGAGAGAAAACAGTATTCAGGTTGATCCAGCTTCGTCAGAAGCGGTCTTGAATTCGCACCAGGTGCGATCTGATTCCTCTAGCAGCTCAATGACTTCGCGTAATTAATCTTGTTCAGTTGAAACGAGATGCAGGCCGACGAATCATGCATCGACCTTACTCCAGTGCCGCAGCACCACCAATGATTTCCGCCAGCTCGCTAGTAATCTGCGACTGTCGAGCCCGGTTGTATTCCATCGAGATATCACGAATCATCTCTCCGGCGTTCTCAGTTGCAGCCTTCATGGCCACTCGACGAGCAATCTGCTCACCGACAGCCGCATCCAGGAAGCACTTGAAGAACCGGGCCTTAAAGGCCGCCGGGACGATCTCTTCGAGAATCTCCTCGGCACTGGGCAGGAACTCGTACTCCACTCCGGAACCACCTGCTCCGCTGGCACCCGCCAGGTCACCAATCGGCAGCAATGTATCCACCGCCGGAACCTGTCGTGCAGCCGACTGGAACTTCTGGTAAACGATTTCAACACGATCCGTCCGACCTGCGATGAAGTCCGCCACCAACCGCGATGCGATTTCGTTGACCTCGTCAAAGCCGGGTTTGTCCTCGAACTGAGTGTACGCCTGATCGACCGCAATGCGTTCGAACTTCATCACGCCCAGCCCCCGCTTTCCGGAGACTTCCAGCCGACAGGCTTGTCCAGCATCGCGAATCTCGCGAATCCGTGCCAAAGCCTGCCGAATAATTCCCCCGTTGTATCCACCACACAAGCCGCGGTTGGACGTCAGCACGATGACCGTAATGTGCTTCGTTTCCGCACGCTGCTGCAGCAGTGGGTGAGAGAACTTCAGATCAGCCGAAGCGAGATCTGCGACAATTTCGTTGATCTTCCGGGTGTACGCAGCGGCCTCTGTCGCCCGGTCCATCGCTTTCTTGAAGCGAGCGGTGGCGATCAATTCCATCGTCCGCGTAATCTTGCGGATGTTGCGGACCGCCTTGCGGCGTTTGACTAGTGCTCGTGCTTTACCCATGGAACTTCAAACTCAGGTATCGTGACGCGGGTCAGGCATTCCAAACCCAAGGCTAAGCAGTTGCGGAAGCCGTCTGCTTGGCACTCGTGGCTGCGTAACGTGTCGCGAACTCGGACAAAGCTGCCTTCAGCTTCTCCTCGGTCTCGTTACTCAGCTCTTTCGTGTTGATGATGGCGTTACGAACTTCGCTCTTTTCTTCCTTCATGAAGGTGAGCAGTTCCACTTCCGCCTCGGCAACCTTGGGGACCGGAACCTTGTCCATATACCCACGGGTACCAGCGTAAATCGAAATCACCTGATCCGCGAAGTGCAGAGGACCGTACTGAGGCTGTTTGAGCAGTTCGACCATGCGGTAACCGCGGTCGAGCTGCTTCTGCGTAGCCGCATCCAGTTCGGTACCCAGCTGGGCGAACGCTTCCAGTTCACGGAAGGCAGCAAGGTCGAGTCGCAACGAACCGGCGATCTTTTTCATGGCCTTCGTCTGGGCGTTACCACCCACGCGGGAGACCGAAATACCAACGTTAATCGCGGGACGAACCCCGGCGAAGAACAGATCTGGCTCCAGGTAAATCTGACCGTCCGTAATCGAAATCACGTTCGTCGGAATGTACGCGGAGACTTCCCCTTCGAGCGTTTCAATGATCGGCAGAGCCGTCATCGATCCGCCGCCGAGTTCATCACTCAGTTTCGCGGCACGTTCGAGCAGACGGCTGTGACAGTAGAACACGTCCCCGGGATACGCTTCACGTCCTGGCGGACGACGCATCAGCAGCGACAGCTGGCGATAGGCCTGGGCCTGTTTGGTCAGGTCGTCGTACACACACAACGTGTGCTTACCCTGGTACATGAAGTGCTCAGCCAGAGCGGCTCCAGCATAAGGAGCGATGTACTGCAGCGGAGCCGGATCAGAGGCGGAAGCGGCGACCACAATGCTGTAGTCCATTGCACCGTTCGCCGTCAGTGCTTCAACGATCGCAGCAACGGTCGAGGCTCGCTGACCACAAGCGACGTAGACGCAAATTACGTCGCCGCCCTTCTGGTTGATGATCGTGTCGATCGCAACTGCGGTCTTACCGGTCTTGCGGTCGCCGATGATCAACTCACGCTGACCACGTCCAATGGGGGTCATCGCATCAACAGCTTTGATCCCGGTCTGCAGAGGCTGCTTCACGGGCTGTCGAGCGGCCACACCTGGAGCGGGCGTTTCCACAGGTCGTCGTTCGCTGGTGACGATCGGGCCTTTGCCGTCGAGTGGGTTCCCCAGTGGGTCCACAACACGACCGATCATGGCGTCGCCAACCGGCACGGACAGCAACTGCCCGGTCGTTTTGACTTCGTCACCTTCTTTGATGCCCAGGTAATCACCCAGGATGATCACCCCAACGGAGTTCTCTTCAAGGTTGAAGCACAATCCAGTCGTGCCTCCCTCGAACTCGACCATCTCCCCTGACATTGCAGAGGAAAGACCGACCACTCGGGCAATACCGTCACCAACTTCGATTACTCGTCCAACTTCGGCGGTCTGAACCTGACCTTTGAAGTCTTCAATTTCCTTCTGAATAACCGAAGCGATCTCGTCCGCTTTGAATTTCATGGAGGTACCTTTCACGCAGCTTCAGTTTCAAACCCTGCAGCCGGGTGCGTAGCGAACCGTCGTAAATTGTGTCACCGACTTGAACCACCAGACCGCCGACGAGTTCCTCATCCACTTCCGGAGTGAGGATAGGCTCGATCGACAACGCAGCCTGGAGACGATCTTTTATCTTTTGCAGTTGCTCTTCCGACAACGGCGTCGCACTGCGTACCAAAATTCGCTGCTTGCCCGATCGTCGCTCCAGCTCCGATGAGCAGAGTGACCGAATGACTGGCAGCAAATCCAACCGATCCTTATGGACCAACACCTTCAAAAAGTTCGTAAAGAACTCCGAAGCGACTGGCTGAACGACCCGATCAATCAACTGCAGTTTCCCGTCACGACTCGTGGCGGGGCTAACCATGATCGCTGCGAACTCGGGATTCCTGTCCAGGACATCCTCCAAAAAGGAGGTGAGTTCTTCCAGCGGATCAGCCACGTTCCCTGCTGCAGCAGCATCCAGATACGCCGAGGCGTACACCCGGGCAACGGCTTTCGCGCTGGGATCTTCCAGCACGTGAGTCGGTCTGGTTTGAGGCTCTGCCATGGGTGACGAATCTCAACGAAAATCGATAGGGTCGCGAACTGCCCGCCTGCCTCCCGATGGAGACCTGCGGAACACTGATTACTTAGCGAGACAACTCGCTTAACGTCGCGTCGATCAAACGGTCTTCATCTTCGGCCTGAATGCGCGATTTCAGAACACCTTCGGTCGCTACGACTACTCGATCCGCCAATGTGGCGAACAACGAACTCAAGGTTTGATCCTTGACTCGTTCAATTTCAAACGATGCCCGGGCCACGGCGGCAGCCGCTTCCTTGTCTGCCCGTTGCAGCAGGTCCGTCCGGGTATAGTCCGCATCGCGATGGCCTTCGGCCACTGCTTCGCGGGCCATGTCATCCAGAGCTTCGAACTGACCACGAAACTTTCTCAGAGTCCCTTCGGCCTGAGTCAGCAGTTTGTCGGCCTCGTCGAGAGTCGCCCATTCGGCCTTCTCACGATCTGCCATACTGGACAGCAACAGGTCCCACAATCCGAGCTTTTGAATCACGACGCAAAAGCCAATGAAGGCCACAAACGACCAGAGAGAAAGGTCTCCCCAAATCGAATAGGCATGCTCATCATGCTGACCTGTGGCTGCATGGCCACCGTCACCGTGATGTGCATCACCCTGCGCATGTTCGCCTTCAGCAGTCGAAACATGGTCACCGTGTACCGTCAATTCGGCCGGGGCCGCTGCGTGTTCCGGTGCAGCATGTGCTTCATCTGCGGCCCGCACGGGCTGGGCCAGTGCGAACACACAAAGGAGTGCCGGAACAGTGATAAGCAACCGACGGATCATGGCAAACGGCCATCCTCTCCTGCGGAGATAACAAACGGAAAACTATCGACCAAGCAACTGCGTGGTCGCCAGTGCAACCTGACTCTCGACTTGTGCATCCAGTTCCGCCAGGGCACGTTGCTGTGCCTCGGCGATTTCTGCCAATGCCGATTCCTTCACCTGCTGAGCGTTCTGTTCAGCCTTGGAGATAATCTCCAGGGCCTTGGCTTCCGCCTCACTTCGGGCCTGGGCCAGCAAAGCCTTCACTTCAGCATGCACTTTGGCCATGCGTGCTTCCGTTTCGGTTCGCAGTCGTTCGGCTTCATGCCGGGCCTGATGAGCAGCTTGCTCGGCACGCACAACACGTGCTTCGCGCTCATTCAGCCCCGCGATCATCGGGCCCCAAGCGGCCCCCTTCATGATGCGGATGAACAACAGAAACAGAACGAACGTAAAAATCAGCAGGTAGAAATCCAGTTTCAGCGGTGGCTGATTGGTATCTGGATGACCGGCCCAGGGTTGACCAAACAAACTCTGCAGTCCCCCGCCGTCTGCCGTGGATTCCGGCGGATGTGCCGAATCGGTGGTAGCAGCATCGTGTGCTGCCGCGGGATGTTCCTCACTCGCCCCCGGAGCTGCGGCATGTGCAGCTGGAGTGTGCGCGTCCTCCGCCCATGCCGCGAACGACACAAGGGAGACGAGGAATGTACAGAGAAAGATTCGTGCAACCATGGGAGAACCTGACAACAGTCAACGCAAACGTTCGACTTGGAGTCGCAGGAATTACTTCAGGGCAGCCAGCAGGCACACGACGAGGGCAAAGAACGTTGCCCCTTCGATCAGAGCTGCCGACAGCAGCATACCGCCGCGGATGTCGCCGGAAGCTTCAGGCTGGCGAGCCATGCTTTCGACGGCAGCAGCACCGATGCGTGCGATACCGAAAGCGGCACCCAACATGACGATACCAGCGCCTGCAGATGGGGAGAACTCAATGAGAGCTCCTTCAGCCGCCATTGCGGGGGCAGCCATGAACAGCATGGCAACCATGAACACAGCACAGATTTGGAACACTCGCAACACGTTCATCTCCTCAGATGGTCTCCAAAAGGATGCTTGCCACCTGTTGGGGCCAAGCCGGACTTAAGTTTGGTCTGGTCGGCCTAAAGAGCCGACAAGTGATTCATTGGAAATTGGCTTAGTGTTCGTGCAACGACATTGCAATGAAGATCGTTGACAGGAACGAAAACACGTACGCTTGAATAAAGGCCACCAGCAACTCCAGCAGGCCGACCCCAACCTGACCAGCCAGGCTGGCAGGGGCGACGATCGACCAGGCCCCGTGGTGAGCAACCGCGGCGATAAAGCCGAGGATCACTCCCAGCACGGTGTGCCCCCCCATGATGTTGGCAAACAGACGAACAGCCAACACCGCATGTTTGATAAACAGCCCGATGATTTCAATTCCGAAGATCAGCGGGATCAGCACCAGCTTCATCGCGATCGGTGCATCGATATGCGGGATCATGTGCGTCCAGAAGCCGACGGGGCCGTGCATCTGGGAGCCGTAGATATAGGTGGCTCCAAAGGCCACGAGAGCCAGGGCAATCGTGACGCTCAAACTTCCTGTTGCGGAACCGAGCCAGGGGACTGCCCCCAACAGATTGCAAAACAGGATGTAGAAGAAGCAAGACCAGATAAACGGCAGATACTTGTCGGCAGGGTGTCCGGAAATTGCCGGGCCGTGCTGCAGCTCGTACTCGGAAGGCTCATGGTCATCGTGATGATCTCCATGCCCATGGGCGTGAGGATCACCAATCACCGGACGGACGACTTCATCGCGAATGTAAACCGCCAGCATTTCCCAGAAGTTCCAGAACCAGCCATTCACCGGCCGACCGCCCTGCATTCGCTTTGCAAGCCCCCGGAAGATCCAGAAGGCAATCGCAAACGCGACGAGTTGCAGGACCATAAACTTCGAGAACGCAAACTGCGCATCGTGGAGTGAGTCCCCGCCGATATACGGCAGCGGCACCTCAATCCCGAACGGCAGTTCGAGACTGTAGAAGTCGTAGACGTGATGAAATGTCCCGTGCTCGGCAAGCATACCAGGGAGTTCCCTGAGACTATGTTCCGCGAATTACCCAACGCTGGGGGCCGGACCATCCATTACGGGACGATCCTTGGCCAAATCTTCCTTCTCCACCCGCAACTGACTCTTCAACTGAAGCGACAGCAAGCGGGTTTCGTATATCAACACGGCGAAGTAGCTCGCCGCGATCGAAATCACGTACGTATTCAACTGCAGGCCAGGAACTGCCAGGAACAGTAACCCACCCGCCAGGCAGGCTCCCGCGACGCGAGTTCCGGTTGCAGCCAGCATGGTGTTGACACTGACGTCAGCTCCATGAACCAGCTTTAACGCGACAACCCCCACGACCAGACCGACCACGTGAGCCGCGCCCACCGAAGTCAGGTCCAGTATCCCCAAGATCAGATAGGCCCCCCCGAGACTGACGAGGAAGCTCGCCCCAATCACCAGGCCGAGACCACCAAGCCTTCGAAGAAACACGTTCACTGATCCTGCTCACCTGGATCACGTTGATCTCGACGATCGAAGAACCGCACCGTGCGATACAACGACCAGCCTCCAGAGACCAGCCCCAACGTGACCCCCAGCAGGAGGAACCAGGGTTTGGTTCCAAACTGAGTGTCGAGCCAGTACCCCCCAAGCGAAATCAGAGGAACTTGAATCGCGGCGGTCGACAACTGCTGCGCCCACATGAGGGCGGTTGGGTCGTCAGTGCGATTCTTTCGCTCTTGATTACGCATGGCGAAGCCTCCTTCAGAAGCTGTGCCGCCGAGAGTCGGCCCGGAGTCTAGTGGTGCCCAGAGGCCAAGTCAAAGCTTCCGGCGTGGCTGAATATCGCAATTCTCAAATCGAAGCCAAGCATTTTGTCAACGGCTGAGAAATGACAAATCGGTCAGGTTTCCAGTGGACACGGGGAGGGCCTATCCGTTTGCAGAATCACTGTCCGGTATGATAGAACGGTTCCAGGTTGCCCAGCGTTCACCACGGTGGTGGGCCGATGGAATGATGATTCCTAGCACTGGGAATGCCTTTCGAATAGAGGTGGCAGGCGACGGATGACGCAGCGTGGCCATCACACTCGCGATCAACTTCGCCAACTCACACGAGATGAGTTACGCGAGCTTGCTCGCGGTGCGGGCGTCAAGGGTTTCGGCTCCATGCGGAAAACCGAGCTGGTGCGTGCTCTCTGCGATCCGCAAGCCCCTTCGAATGAAGCGACGACTGTCCCCGCACCAGATGTTCCGGCGGGGCGCGAACTCTCCTCTGCAGCATTGTTTGCGGCTTCGGCATCGCGCTCCGGCTGGAGACAGCGACGCCTCGCCACGGGCGACGATGTTGACGGCGACTCCTTGCTGCTGGAAGCACTGGACAGTCGCTGGATGCGGGCCGCCTGGGTACTGTCCAGCCGCACACTTGAACGCGTCGTGGCGGCCATGGGGGTTGACTGGCATCTGGCCACCCCCATCCTGAGATTGTACCGAGTCTCCTGCGATGAAGCGGGCCCCCGAGCCAAGACCACGGTCCAGGACTTCACACTGCCCGCCGATGTGCGGCAGTGGTTTATCTCCACCCCCTCCCCGGGTGGCACGTGGACTGCCGAACTGGGCTACCTGACCAAGCCCGGCAAATTCTACCCCCTGATGCATTCGCTGCCGGTGGAGTTGCCAGAGACGGCGCGTGCCCATTCACGCAAAGTCGATACTCGCGAAGACGAGAACTTGAGCCGCTCACGCGACGAAGACGGCCGTATTTCCGTGCGACTCAACGTCGAACTCGCCATCCGCGGGGCGACGGTGCCCGGTTCACGCGTCCTCATCGATGAAGATGCGGTGGATGTGGAACAGGACGGAACGTTTCAGTGCTTTGTCTCCGCCCCCGATGGCCGCCTCGTGCTTCCCATTGAAGTGACCGCTCCACTCGGTCGCCAGCGCGTACTGATGGCCTTTGAACGGAACACCCGCTTCCTCGAAGCGGAACCTGTCGACGACGAATGACAGAAACGCCGTCGACACCTTCGAAGGGCGAGGCTCGATCGAGACTCAGCTCAACCATCATTGTCGGCGGAGGTCTGGCCGGAATGGCCGCTGCCGTCACACTGGTCTCGGCAGGCCAATCGGTGACGCTCATTGAGTCCCGAAAACGCCTCGGCGGGCGAGCCAGTTCATTCGTCGACCAGGAGAGTGGCGAAACCGTCGACAATTGCCAGCACGTCGCCATGGGCTGCTGCACAGCCTTTCTCGAGTTCTGTCGAACAACAGGACTTTCCGACCAGTTGCGACGCGAACGCCAGCTCACTTTCCTCGCGCCCAGACATCGCCCCTGCACATTCACATCGGCCCCTCTTCCGGCCCCCTTTCACCTCGCACCTGCCTTTGCCCGAATCCCCTACCTGAGCTGGTCAGAGAAGTTCGCATTCGGCCGAGCCGCCGCGGCGTTGGCCTGGTCCCATCCCAAAACGTTGCAAGGCCGCAACTTTCTGACGTGGCTGCAGGACCACGGACAAACCGAGCGACTGATTCGCCGTGTGTGGGAGGTGCTGCTCGTGAGCGCCTTGAGCGAATCGATGGACCGGATCGATGCATCGTACGCCCGCAAAGTCCTGGTCGACGGATTCCTGACGAATCGTACCGGCTGGGAAGTGTATGTCCCGCGCATTCCGCTGGACGCCCTGTTTACCGACCGAGTCCTTCCATGGCTCAGCGAGCGGGGTGCCCACATCGAAATGGGAACCGCGGTCGAACGGCTGGAGTTTGATGGCAACCGGGTACTCGGAGTTCAACTCCGTGATGGCCGCCTGATCAACGCCGACCAGGTCATCGTAACGGTGCCCTGGCATCGACTGGGCCAGCTCCTTGGACCGGAACTGCTTCACTCCTGTCAGATTCCCGACTCCACTCAGCTCCAATCGGCTCCCATCACCAGCGTACACCTGTGGCTCGATCAGCCGCTGATGCCGCAGCGTAGTGTCGTGCTGGTCGAGCGTCTCTGCCAGTGGGTGTTCCTGCATCCGGAACAGCCAGGACAATCAGGTGCAGCACAGCAAGTCTGGCGGTATCAGGTCGTGATCAGCGCCAGCCGCATGCTGAAGGGCGTTTCGCGTGAGGAAACCGTTGCTCGCGTCTGGCATGAGTTGCGAGATATCTTCCCGGAGGCCGCGAACGCTACATTGCAACACGCCCGCGTGGTGACTGAACACCGCGCCGTCTATTCGCCACTTCCCGGGGTCGATGCGTATCGACCTTCCCAGAAGACGGCGGTTGCAAACCTGTTTCTGGCGGGCGACTGGACGCAAACCGACTGGCCCGCCACGATGGAAAGCGCCGTACTCAGCGGCAACAGGGCTGCCCAACTGATCTGCGAATCCTGAGCGACAAGGCATTTCTCCCATGCGTGGCGTTCGTCGCTACCCGACTGCTGGCCTGACAACGTGCATCATCGTACTGGCACTTGTTGCCTGGCGATTGTCGACCACATCAGAGACTCCACCTGCGCTGCCCGCTGAAGGAATTGAAACGGTCATTACACGCGTAGTCGATGGGGACACATTGATTATTGAATCGGGCGAACGCATTCGTCTGCTGGGCGTTGACACTCCGGAAACGAAACACCCGGACCGTCCTGCGGAACCCTGGGGGCACGAGGCCTCTGAATTCACCCGTACGCATGTGGAAGGGCATCCCGTGAGACTGGAATTTGATCGCGAACGCCAGGACCGTTACGGACGCTGGCTGGCTTACGTCTTTCGTGACGATTGGTTCCTCAACGAGGAACTCATCCGACAAGGCTACAGTCGGGCGGAAACGAGGTTTCCGTTCCGAAGTGATCGACAACGCCAGTTCCGCAAGGCCGAACAGGAGGCTCGTGATGAACAACGGGGCATCTGGTCCGACGCTCAGCCTCGTTAGCCACGGCCCGAAAGGCGGAATGATTTTCACTACGGAATAAACACAAACTCCGGCGAATTGACCAGCATCCACGCCACATCTTCGGCACGGGAACGCCAGTCAGCATCCAGTCGGGCCGTCGGTGGGTCCCCCTGAATCACAGTCCGCTCGCGCTCCATCGCCTCGACGTCCGACTCGGGAGCAAAGTGATTAGACCACGTAATCCCGCTGCGGAAGATGCGAACCGGTCGCAGGACCTCCGGTCCGGCGACAACGCGCTGATCGTATCCGTCGCGCAGCAAGGACAAGACCATTTCACGTTCTTCTGTCACAGGAGAACGCGTGAGCAGCCTGAGGTAGAGCCCATCCACAAAATCTTCCAATGGCTGATCGCGCAGCGCCAGGTCAGTCAAGGCAGAGCGGTCAGAGAAATCGATCGCCCTGTTTGGGGCCGTGCCGTGAGCAAGTGCCATGGGTTGCAGCGCCGTCAGCGGATCTTCCCGCACGCTGACGGGCGTTTGTCGGTTCTGACGCCAGCCATAGGCCGCCATCAAGTCGATGACGCTCTGCGCGACGGGCAACGACATGCTGGGACGATCGCGCTCGTTGCTCACGGTCGCCAGTTCCCAACTGCGCTGCGGCAGTCCCAGATGACCGAACCGGCTTTCATCCTGCTTACCGTCCCCGTCCATCGTCAATTCTTCAGTCCGGAACGACTTGCCCACAGCGAGAAACAATGAGTCGACCAGCTGATCCCCTGTCAGCTTGCGGCGGATGGGACCACGAAACCAGCCCGCCTCTCGACTGTCGATGCTGAGGCCGGGAACGGGCTCCCGCTGGTACACATCCGAGAGCAGAATCAACCGACTGATGTACTTCAGATCGTAGTTATGGGTGACGAGTTCATGTGCGAGGTAGTCCAGCAGTTCGGGCTGCTGACACTCCGCTTCTTCCCAGTCTTCAACTGGTTCAATCAGTGCCCGCCCCAGGAACTGCTGCCAGATGCGATTGACCATCACGCGCGGGAACCGCGAATTGCGAGGCGACGTCAACATGGCGGCCAGCTGCTCGCGGCTATCCTGCGCATTGCGCCACAAATCCTCAGAGAGGACTTCGGTTAACTCAGGCGCTTCCGCTTCGGTTTCCACCGAGACGAATTCCCCGAACGGCCAGTTCGGTTTCACACTGGCGCCGCGAGGCAGGGTCACTTTCACAGCCATTCTCGCGAGGACTTCGGGGTCGGCAGAAATGCTGCTGGAACCCGGAACCTTTTCTGGCCCGCGTTTGAGCATCGCCGCGAGCCCGAACAGGTCTCCCTGCTGAACATCGTGATAGGGAGCATCGTGACAGCGGGCACACTTCATCTCCACGGCCAGAAACGCAGTTCCCAGGATGTGTGCTTTCGCCGCCAAAGGAACATCGTTCTGCGTCGCAATGGCAAATCCCGCGGGGCCCCCCTGATGGGCACTGCCACGCATCATCACGAGTTCGGTCACAAACCGATCAAGCGGCATATTGTCCAACAAGGCTTCGTACAGGAACCAGCGGAATGGCCCAGTGTTATTCAACTCCGGCTTTGTCAGTCCTGGATTTTCCCCCAGTACATCCTGCCAGTAACCCACCCAGCGGTCCGCCCATGCCGGATTGGCCAGCAGACGATCCACGAGCAATTCCCTTCGTCGATCCGCCGGGTCGGCAAAGTACTGATCAATCATCGCTGGCGTCGGGATGGTGCCAATGGTGTCGAGACTGGCCCGCCGCAGAAACGCAAAATCACTGATCACCTCTGTGGGCGACAATCCTTCTTCGCTCAAACGCTGCAGCAGAATCCTGTCGATCGGACTAGCTGCCGCTCCCGGAGGAACGGGAGGTGCCACAATGGCTCCGTGTTCGCGGGCGTAGTCATGACGACGATCCCAGTACGCACGCTCGGCCTCGGACGCGGCCAGTCGATGCGACTGATTGATTTCCCGCTGCCGCTCTCGGGCTTCGTCCAGAAACTGCAACCAGCCTGCATCCGTGAAGGGCAGGTGCCGCTGTGGTGCGAGAAACTCAAACGGTTCGCCATTCCTGGACACACCAACAACCATCTCCCCCAGATGCTGTCCGTGCCCCTTGTTGCCCAGCAGCCGGTACAACGAAACGATGTGCCGTCCGGCCTCCAGTGTCACCTTAATTCGTTGCTCCTGATGCGCTGCGGCAATGGACAACAGGTCCGGACCGAGATCAGGAAGCTCGTAGTAGGGGCCGTGCGCACTTCCATTCAGATTCTTGAAGCCCGTCTCCGCCACCAGTTTGCCATCGATGTACAGCCGAGAGGCATCAAGCGATCGCAGAATGAACTCATACTCCGCCGCTTCGAATTCGATGTTGCTGACCAGATGCAGCAGCATGGGAACCGGACGATCGACAATCAATCCCTGCTCGTTATACGCGCGGGGAATTGTCTTCAGCGCAAAGACGTCTGATTCCATCAGCAGTTTTGGTTCCTGCATCCGAAACGACCAGGTACGTGCCTTTGGAACCCGCTCGACAATTTCAACACGCACGCGATCATCGGGAACGAGCGCCGGATCGACCTTGCCAATGGCGAACTTCGATTCTTCCAGTCGAATATTCGCACGCGCTTTCATTCGTTCGGGAGATAATGCCGTTCGGTAGATCGCGACTTCATCGAGGTTACCACCAAGCGTTGCCCCGCCTCCCATCGCCGACCCGATCCATAATTCATCATTGTCAACAATGGGTTGCGAGTCGCTCGCTCCCCCCATGTCCCATTTGCCTTTGACAGGTTCGCCATCGATGTAGCCTCGAATCGAATCACCTTTGCCGAATTCAAACGTCACAGCCACATGATGCCACGCCCCGTCGTCGGGGATCGCGGTGGTTGATGTCCAGCGATGTCCATGAACATCGGGGCCTCCTTCCGTACCATCGGCATCCACATAAAAGAAACTCAACACCGCCCCGGCTGTCTCATCGGCGAGTCGCAAGGCGTAATTCTGGTTGTTGGCCGCAACACCACGGTTCCCGGTGCGGCCTTTACCGATGATGTACGGATAGCGGCTGGGCAATCGGCCTTCCATCTGGACCCAAGCCTCCAGCGTAATCGCATCACCAGCACCAAAATCCAGGTCACTGGCATCTCCGGCGTCACTCACTACGAGAAAGTTCGGTCCCTTGGGAAACGCCGCCCCGATGTTTTCAGGTGCGAAGTCGGGATACTCCGAAGGCCGAGGACCTGCGACGCCAGCAGTGACGATTCCACGCAACTGAGCGTGATGCTCACTTCCAGAATGATCTCGCCACTGTTCTTCGCCTGTTCCCTCAAACCGCCACCAGCCCACAGGACGATCAGCGTGCAAGAGCTCACCGTAGTTGTCGTCCCCATATGCAGGGACAACATAGAACAGACAGACAAGGGTAAGCAGCCAGGAATACCGCATCTGGTGCGACCTTTCAGGATCACGGAAGGAGTGCGAACACATCAGTCCTTCATCATATCCTGTCAGCAGAGCCCATCACAACAAAGACGTCCCATCGGAGGCGATTGAGCGGCGTTCGCCAGCTCATAATCGGGCGAAATCCAGAATCGCCGTACTCAGCGAGCCCCGCAGGCTCGGTGACAATGCGGAGGTGGGCCGGATCGCGTCCCCTGTCCGTCGCGACGCCCGCAAGGCCCGGAGGATTCACCGCAAAGCAGGAAGCTTCCCACGCACTGAGGCTGGCTGGCCGCAAAGTAATTTCTACTCTTCGTCGGACGACTCATGCCGTTGGGGAGCGAGTGCCTGCATCGACTCCAGCCCCGCTTGCAATACCTCGAATGGCTTGCGGCACCATAAACGACGGGACCAGACATCAAGCTCGTACCACCCTCGATAGCCGCCCGATTCGAGTGCCGCAATCATTTCCCGCAGAGGCAACGTCCCTCGTCCGGGCATGGCGCGATCGTTGTCGCAGCGCGCTTCCCGGCCCCAGTCGGCCACCTGCACAAGTGCGGTCAGGGGAGCGCATTTGACAAGACGTTCCAGCAGGTCTTCCTCGTGCCAGGAATGATAGGTCGACAACCCAAGTCGCACGCGAGGATGGTTAACTGCATCAATAATACTCAAAGCCTGATCAACCTGTGTCAGGAAGGACCAGTCCTTGCGAAACTGAGGATGCACCGGCATCAGCGCCAGCGTTACGTGGCTGCTCTGTGCCAGCGGAACCAGTTCCCGGAGCGAATCGACCACGAGCCGTCGCGCGTGCGAGTCGATATGCCCTGCCTGCGGGCCGCTGTAAACGACCACCGTATCCGCCTTGACCCGGGCCGCCATGCGGATGGCCTTGCGGGCTTCGCAGATTGACTCGCGTCGGGCATGCCCGTTGTATCCCAGGAATGACCCAATCCAACCCAGACTGGACACTCGCAACCCGGACTTTCGCATGAGTCGACCGACCTGATGCGGTCCATAGTCATGCAGCTTGCGGCAGCTCAGCCCGATGGCTGGCACTCCCAGTTGCTGATAGTTCTGGAGATCTTCTTCAAATGTCGTCCGCAGCGTCGTGAGCTGATTCACGGAAATACGTTGCAGGTAGTCGTGCTGGGTTCGCGTTGAACGTTGACTTTGAATGGCATCGTAGGGAGACGCCGAAAACGAACTGGATGAGAACACGCTCACTCCTCGAAGAATCGCGGGAAATTGCCGCTGAGCTGCATTGATTCAACGCCAGGGGCAACCAGATGAAACTGACGATGGACATCACCAGAGGGTCAGTGAATCACTCCGCCTTGCGAGTTGAGTGCGTTCGGCGGAACAGAGCAGAGCAGATTTCGCAACAAAGACGAATCAGCCCTGGGCGTTCAACTTGACCGACGGATCATCGGCAACATTCACCCAGACGTGTACGTGAGGGTCTCCGCGGAAATGCCACACGAACGATGGGCCCTCCAGACGCCACGTATCGTAGACACCATCCTTCCCCACATCGTCGCTTTCGTAGAACGACAGAGAGCATTTGTCGAGTCCTCCTTGAGCTTTGAGGCATTGCATCACCTCATCCTTGTCAGACACGCGGTACGGTTCCAAGAGTGTCTTGAGCACCGACTGCGCGTGTTCCCGCTGATCGGCAGACAGCTCAGCAACTGGGATGCCAGGAAACATCCCCTTTGCTCCGCGGAACCCCACTTCATCCTCGTAGGGTGCCGTTTTCAAAATGGCCTGCTGGCGTTGCTTTCCATCCAGCATCCCCAGCAACTGGTTCGCTTTCACGGCCTGATGCCAGAATACATTTCCCGGATGCTCCGGGAGTTCATTGAACGCATCCGGAGACCCTTTGGATGCGTGACCGTAAAAGATCGGTCCGCCAAATGCCACATGCTCGGAGCTGTTGCCATCACAACGGATCGTCAGATGGCGTCCCGTCATCACGAATTCAAACTGACTGGTCCCCGGCTCACCGAAAATCGCAATCGTCTGCTGACGTCCATATCCACCAGCATCGTCCTGCAACTGCTTGCGAATTCGATCGTGCCATTCCGGGTCGTACAGCCCAAAGAACAGGGCCTCGATGAGTTCCTGCTGATCCTTTGTGAAGAAGTCACTCGCCACGTTCAGCCGCTGACGATCGGTGATACTCCAGTTATTGGACACATGTGTTCGCAGCAAGCCACGATCATCGGTGTGGTCCCAGGCGAAACAGACCTTAGCCTTCTGCTGCGGAGTCAGTGACTCGTACAGCTTGGCTACCAATTGCTCCGGTTCAGGCTTTGCAGCCACTTCGGCCACCGCGCGTGCGACCGGGGTGACGAGTGATGCGGCCGCCAGCCCGGCAGCCGTGGATTTCACAAAATGTCGACGCGATACCCCGGAAGGTGCATCAGAGTCCGAGCCTGAACGATGAAGCATCTGGGAAAACTCCTGATTGAATGGGGAGATTTTGGGGTGGATATGACCATCGAAGCGAACGCCCCCCAGACTCTCCTTGGACGATGCGTCTAGTATGCGCGTGGTTCGATCCGTTTCGCAATCACGGCGTGAACTTTCCGCGAAGAAAAACTTACTCACGCCTCGAGCCGCGTCCAAGGCATTGACAATTTCGCCCATTGGTTGCGCAAGGCTGCTCAATCTGACTGCATGTCGACCGTCACTGGAGGCCGTCGCTTTTCAATCGTGGCCGACTTGCGATTCCGTCGTGGCGTCACAATAATCGCCACCGTCGCGGGTGTAGCTCAGTTGGCAGAGCGTTAGCTTCCCAAGCTGAAGGCCGTGGGTTCGAACCCCATCACCCGCTCTGAACAAGCCTCGCTGTCGGACTGTCGACGGCGAGGCTTTTTCGTTTTCGTCCCACGAGACGCAGACACACTGGCTGCAATAGCGCTCCACTGTCCAGTGCTACTGCACTCTGACGGCTTTACCCAGCCGCCCCATATAGTCAACGAAGATGAAGTCTCCTTGCGTAATCGACCTCACCGTGAAAGGGAGTTGCCGATTCACCCGGTTGGGATCCACCGATGCAGTACAAGTGAATGTCAGAGTTCCGTTCTGGACGGTCCACTTTCCACTGGAAACCGGGGTCCGCACAAACACCTTCTGAAACAAACGCAGTTCCTGCACTTCACGAATGGATGACCAGTTGCCATCGCTGGTAAAGGTCACAAGCAGTGCGCCAATTTCATCTTTGTATCGCCAGGTACCTGCCAGACTCTTGGCGACTTCCGCATCGGTGAGCACTTTAGCGGCAACGCCAGCATCTCCGGACGATGGTTGCCGACTCTGGTCCACCGCCGGCTCCTGAGACGCAGTTTGCGAATTGGTCTGTTTCAGCACCATCAGCATTCGCTTTGAGCCATCCTTCGCTGAGAATTCCGTTGGTCGAGGCCCGTCTGTGGGATGGCACAGGCAAAGAATGAGCCGCCCCTCATCGAAGCGGTAAATCCCTGTCGCGTCCTTCTTCTCGCGAGAAACAATATCAATCCCCTTGGGATATTGCGTGGCGTCGATACTGAACAGCTTTACCTGTTTGGTGCCATCGTGAGGGGAGGTAAAGATGATCGCGTTGTCGGCAATTTCGATGCGACCACCCGATGGCAGCCATTCGCGGAACGCCTCCGGAGGGACCACACGACCGTCTTCTACGAGTTCAACGACCTCCCACTTCCCGGCAAAGAGTTTCAGGTCTGGATCATTATCTGCGAGGCAAGTTGAGCTTGCGGCAACCAGAACCGCCGCCGTCAGCAACAGCACATTCTTCATCGAAGAGACTCCATTCATTCCAATGTGGATCAAGCAACACTCAAGTTGCCGAGACTGACAGGAAGATTAGACGTGCATCCCCGAAACCGCAATCTCTGACGCTGCAGGCAACTCATCTCGGAACCGTATTGAATGCTCCAGGCCTGAGCCTCGCGGACAACTGTCCTTCCCATTGCACGCACTTGAAGATACAATATTTGTACGTGCAATAAATGAACCGTCGGAAATCCCGGACAAAATGGAGTCGGTAATGTCTCGTGCCGTGATCAATGAAAAGAAATTTCTCGACGATCGCCAGGGGCGATCATTTTCTGATGTTGTCAACGACCCGGAATGTCCGTTCGCAGCGGTCCTCGATTTTTTCAGCGACAGCGATCGACAACGTCGCATGGAAGAATCGGAGATTCATCACGACCGTCCGGCCCTGGCAGGTGTTGTCCGGGAACTGGAATCGCAACCGGACATCGAGGTCTTCCTGCAGGAACTGCACCACACAAAGAGCAAGCGGCTGCGTCAGGCCGTCGGTGTACTCGTCCGCATGATCATGGAAGCGCGCGGCTGGAAGAAGACCGGCCGCAAGGGTTCACTGGGCGTCCGAGCGACCCGAAATCGATCCGAGCCCAATCACAACTCCGGTGGACTGGCATTCTGGTTCGTGCGGGCAGAACGCTATGTCCGCGAATCAGGCATGCCGTTTCAGTCGGTAAGGGAACGGGCCAAGAGTGCCGACGCGGCATTGCCACAAGGTTCCACAAGCTGACGACCGCTGTCTGCCTCACAAGCATTTCGCTGTCCAATCAGACGGTTTCCACATACTGCGAAGGCAGACAGACATGTTCTCACCCTGGATCTTTGGCGCTGTTGCGATTGTATTCGGCGGCATCCTGCTGGTGTTCCACCACTACTTCTCGCTGTGGCTCACGGCCTATGTCACGGGAACTCGAATCGGGATGCTGTCCCTGATTCTGATGTCGCTCCGCAAGGTCGATCCCAAAGTGATCGTGCAGTGCAAGGTCATGGCCGTTCAGGCGGGACTGCCCGACTTCCCGACACGCTCGCTCGAAGCCCAGTATCTCGCGGGCGGCGATGTGGAACGTGTCACCCTCGCACTGATCGCAGCCCACTGCGCTTCAATCGATCTCGACTGGGACACTGCAGCGGCCATTGATCTCGCCGGCCGTGACGTTCTCGAAGCCGTTCAGGTGAGCGTGAACCCCAAAATCATCGACTGCCCCGATCCTGCTGCCGGACCGGGAAAAACACTGGATGGCGTGGCACAGGATGGGATTGAGCTGAAAGTTCGCGTGCGGGTCACCGTCCGCACCAATATTTCCCAGTTGATTGGCGGGGCGACCGAATCAACCGTCATCGCACGTATTGGACAAGGCATCGTCACCGCCATCGGTTCGTGCAAAAGCTATCGCGATGCACTTTCCGATCCCATGGTCATCACTCGCCGCGTTCTTGAACGTGGACTGGATGCGCAAACGGCTTTTGCCATCGTTTCAATCGACATTGCCAACATCAATATTGGCGAGAACATCGGTGCAAGACTGCAGATCGATCAGGCCAATGCCAACATTCGCGTGGCTCGCGCCGAAGCAGAGAAGAAACGTGCCATGGCAGTCGCACACCAACAGGAAATGATGGCCCTCACACGAGAGAACGAAGCCAAACTGATTCTGGCTGAGGCTGAACTTCCCCTCGCCATCGCCGAGGCATACAAGGTTGGCCAACTGCGAGTCCCGCAGTTGTCCGTCCGCAGTTCGAAACACCGTGCGAGAGACTTGCCGGTGGCGGGCTGATCGTTTGCCTGCCGCTGTTGTGCTCCCCAGATTAAGGACATGCAGACCAAGCGGAACCAAAACCTGACCGGACACAATGTCCGGTCAGGTTCGGATTTATTGTCGGTCACCTGACCCGCGACCAGCGCTCGCAACATGTGGCTTGAAAGCCCGCCTGATCCAACACCAGGGATTGCGAAGAATGCTTATTAAAGTCGGCTACGAGATTTCGTTCGAAACTCCACAACCCGCCCCTATGGTGGTGATGTTGTATCTGCATCCCTCACGAGAGCAGACCACTCGCCAACCCGACAGGCTGACCGTGACCCCGCGACTCCCGATCATCGAACACTACGATCTGTACGGGAATCGCTGTGGTCGCCTCATCGCTCCGGCCGGCCTCGTCACATTTCGCAACGAAGCACTGGTAGAAGACTGCGGTCTGCCAGACCTGCAAGTCCCGAAGGCGCCTCAGTTGGCGGTCCAGGATCTGCCGCACGAAACACTCTTGTACTTACTCGCCAGCCGCTACTGCGAAGTGGACAGCGAACTGAAAGATATCGCCTGGAAACTCTTTGGGCAGTCTCCTCCCGGCTGGCCTCGAGTTCAGGCCATCTGCGATTTCGTGCATCGGCACATTCGCTTCGACTACATGCAGGCCCGCGCCAATCGAACGGCACTGGACGTCTACCGTGAACGGGTCGGCGTCTGCCGCGACTTCATGCATCTGGCGATTACGTTCTGCAGGAACTGCAACATCCCCGCGCGTTACTGTACCGGGTACCTGGGCGACATTGGCGTCCCGGCAGCCGACAGCCCAATGGACTTCAGCGCGTGGTTTGAAGCCTATCTCGGCGGCCAGTGGTATGCCTTTGATGCGCGCAACAATACTCCGCGCATCGGGCGTGTGCTGATGGCCCGCGGCCGCGATGCTGCCGATGTCGCGCTCACGACGACATTTGGCAAGAACGAGCTGCGGTCGTTTCGAGTGTGGACAGACGAGGTTTAGGGGCGAGCAGCGTTGGCAATACCCTACGAGTGCAACTCCCCTTCATCCTTGAAGAGCTTGAATTCAATCGCATCAACGAGTGCCAGCCAGCTGGCCTCGATGATGTTTTCGCTCACACCCACTGTACTCCAGACGGCGTGCTCGTCGGCCGACTCGATCACGACCCGCACTTTGGCGGCAGTTCCTTCGGCGGAATTGATGACGCGAACCTTGTAGTCCACGAGATGCATTTGCTGCAGATTGGGGTACGTCGGGATCAGGGCCTTGCGCAAGGCATTGTCGAGCGCGTTCACTGGTCCATCCCCTTCGCCAACCTCATAGCGAACGGGCCCCGAACCATCGATCTGTAGCTTCACCGTCGCTTCCGTGAGCGGGGTTGCATGCTCATCGGAACCATGGGTATCCACATTCACACGATAGTGAACCCGGCGGAACTTCGGTTCATACGTGCCCGCCAACTTCTTCACCAGCAGATCGAACGAAGCTTCCGCCGCTTCAAACTGGTAGCCCTCGCTTTCAAGTTCCTGCACGCGAGCGAGGATACTGCCCATCAGTTCCGGATCCTGATCCAGTTTGAACTTCGTGGTCTTGGCCACGATGTTTGAACGACCGGACAGTTCGCTCACGAGAATGCGGCGTTCGTTGCCCACAAGTTCCGGATTGATGTGCTCGTAGCTGTGGGCGATGCGATTGACCGCGTGCACATGCATGCCCCCCTTGTGAGCAAACGCACTGCGTCCCACGTAGGCCTGATTCGACTGAAAATTCATGTTGGCCAGTTCATACACGTAGCGGGACAACTCCGTCAGATGAGGCAGACCCGTACCGTGCTGCAACACCTCGTAACCAGACTTCTTCAATGCCAGGTTCGCAGCCACGCTGACGAGGTCGGCGTTTCCACACCGCTCACCAATGCCGTTGATCGTCCCCTGCACTTGAACCGCACCATTGTCCACTGCAGCCAGCGAATTGGCGGTGGCCAGATCACAGTCGTTGTGACAGTGGATGCCAACCGGGATTGTGAGTTCGCGGCGTACACGAGTGAGCGTCTCCACCACGCGTTCTGGGAGGCTGCCCCCGTTGGTATCGCAGCAGACAATGATCTCTGCCCCAGCGTCCTGAGCCGCCTGAACGGTTTGCAAGGCGTACTCGGGATTCGCGGCGAAACCATCGAAGAAGTGCTCCGCATCGTAAAACACGCGGCGGCCTTCGCTGACCAGATAGGCTACGGAATCACGAATCATGGCCAGATTCTCTGCGAGATCGACCCGCAGCACTTCGGTCACATGCAGATCCCAGGTCTTGCCAACGACCGTACAAACCGGGGCCTTCGAGTCCCGCAGGGCGAGCATCCCCGTATCCTCATCGGCTCCGATTCCCTTACGTCGCGTCATTCCGAAGGCACACACCAGAGCGTGCTTCAGCTCCAGTTCCTGCACCCGCTGAAAGTATTCAAAGTCCTTCTCGTTCGAGAGCGGATACCCTCCTTCGACGAAATCGAAACCAAGTTCGTCCAGTTTGCGGGTAATCAGCAGCTTGTCCTGCAGCGAAAAATTGACCCCTTCCCCCTGGCTGCCGTCGCGGAGGGTGGTGTCATAGAGCTGGATGGACTTCTTGGTGGACTGACTCATGGAACTGTCGATTCAGGTGGAGGCCGCGAAAGGCCAACGAAAAAACCCTCAGGTGGGAGTCACCTGAGGGCTGTGAAGTACGCGTTGATCTGTACCTCAAGTCACCTCAGGTTCTGGCGAATAATCGCGATAATGGAAATGCTGATGCCCAGCGGGGCATTCGCGATTTCCGGACCTGAGAGTTGAGAGTACATGGTGCGATAAAGATAACCCCTGTCCCGGCGGAGTCAACCGGAGATCAGAACATCGCCCGCATCCTCATTCCAATCACGTCCGACAAACCGTTACAGGTCCTCCACTTGCACCTCGTCCCCCAAGGCTCTCCTCACCGCAACTGAGGTGCGAACTGGCACCAGAACACAGCCGCTGGCTGGTCATCTACGTGGCGGAAAGTGCCTTTGCCGCTGAATGGTGAGTTCCTCACTGCCGAGTCCCGTTGACCAGAAATTGGCACTTCGCGTATGACGTCCCGCTTCGATCGCCCCCGGAGTTCAGCATGTCCCGCCTCACAACTCACTTGTACACAGGACTTGTCGCGATCGTGTCATTCTGCATCGTTGCCTGCGCAGCCACTGCGGAACAACCGGATACCCGTCCGCCAGACACAGCGTTACCCGCGGAGTCCCCGGAGCCACTCGATCCGAAGGAAGACCTGCCGCCGCTGTTACTCCCCTCCGGCGAGGTTGCTCCCACGCAACTCCCGGCACACGCCCCCTCGGGAGCCATTGACCTGCGTGCTCCGACAGAGGTGGGCAAAGCCATCGAACAGGCCATTACCGGCCCCGTTGAGTGGAGCTGGCTGAACGACGTGATTGACGACAACGCCCTGATGTGGCGGGAGTATCATGATGACATGCTCATCCTGCCACGTGACCGCAACGGATTCGGCCTGACGACACTCGGATTCGCCAGTGAATGGAAGCTCGAAGAAGCTCCGGGCATCTGGGTTGTGCCACGGTTCAACTGGTCGTTCGCCAGCGGTCCCACTCAGCCCGATGTCGCTGCCCAGATGTACGACCTGAGACTGGAACTGAACTTCGCTCAGCCGCTCAACGACGTCTGGGGACTCCACCTGCAGTTGACGCCGACATGGGCCACGGACTGGGACAATCGCTCTGAGGATGCGTTTCGGCTCATTGCCGGTGGCATGCTGACGGCCCGTCTGAATGAACAATGGACCCTCATCGGCGGAGCGATGTACCTGGACCGATTTGATCTTCCAGTCCTGCCACTGGGAGGTGTCCGCTGGCGGCCGCAGCCGTGGATTGAGGTCGAGGCGTTCTTCCCCAGTCCACGACTTTCCTGGCGTTACAGCTGCGAGGACAACGCAGAACACTGGATGTACATTGGCGGTCAGCTGGGCGGGGCATCGTGGGCAATTGACCACACGTCCGGCCTGAATGATCAACTGGCCTACCGCGACCTGCGCTGCGTGGTCGGGTTTGAATCTCGCAAGATCGACGGCAGTCGCAGCGTCTTTGAAGCGGGCTACGTGTTCAACCGCCGCCTGGAGTTCCGCCGGTCAGCAGGCGATCAGGATCTCGGCGGAACGGCGGTCATTCGCTGGGGCAGCCGATTCTAAACTCACTACTAGAAACCGCTGTCGCTGCCGCGGTACTGCTGATGGCATTCGCCACAGGAAGTTTGAACCTGATTGAGTGCCGCCTGATAGGCATCGAAATCACCAGCCTTGGCCGCATCCACCGCCGACATACCTCCATCGACGAACATGGTCACGAATCCCTGATATTTCTTTTCGTCTGATGAACTGTAGCCTTCCGTCCCCATCATGCGGCCAAAGGCCACCAGCATTCGCAAGCGACGTTCGATGGCCAGCGGATCTTCCTTGAGTCTCGCTTCGGTATTCACATTAGACTTCAAGTCGGTGAATCGCTTTTCGAACCACTTCATGATCTCGCTGAGATATGCGTAGTCGGCAAACGGGGCGTTGGGCTCAGCATCCACTTCCGGTGCACTGCCGCCATCCATGATCGTACACAGCTGCTCAAAAGGGAGCTGCGTTTTCTCGTAGGCCGAACGACCACTCCCTTCCGCATTCGAATAGACCTGATAGGCCAGCTCGCGCACAATATGAGCATTGGGCTTCCAGTTCGTTTCTTCCGGATGGCGCTCGACGATCCCAATCAGCCCGGCCAGAATTGCAGCATCGTTGGAGATCTCATTCACGCCCCGGTTGTACGTCGCGACC
The DNA here is from genome assembly GCA_020426515.1 of Planctomycetaceae bacterium. Taxonomy (GTDB): domain Bacteria; phylum Planctomycetota; class Planctomycetia; order Planctomycetales; family Planctomycetaceae; genus JACKHO01. Next base: position 59,873 of record JAGQPW010000008.1, read on the forward strand.
GTCTGCAGATTCGTCTGCAACTGGGACCGCAGGGTCTTGATTTCTGTCATCAGCATTTCCATGGGCATCGTCTTGGCCCAGTCAATTCCGGCTCCCGCTGCCGGGGCCGGAGATCCGCCAGTGGCAGGCGTGGGCATGTTAGCGGTCCCAGCCTCAGCCACGGGATTCGGCTGATTGGGAGTCACCGACGTTTCCTGCGTTCCGCCAATGCTGGTCGTGTTGGCTGCAATGGACAACGGCTGATCATAGAAGACGTCATAGGGAATCTTCCCGATCCACTTAGTCTCTTTCCGATCCGGGTCTACAGCTGCGGCTGCTGCCGGTGTGACCGCGGGTGCTGCAGCAGGAGCGGTGCCAGCAGCAGACGGTTGGCCCGCAGGAGCCGGAGCGGCCGCCTGCGGTTCGGGAGCAGGTTGCTGTCCTCCTCCACAACCCAGCCAGCCGACAACCGAAGTCACTAGCACCGCCAACAGCAGTCGTGGAAGCATGGCCTCAGGCCGAGAAGATGGGTTCGCGATCATGTCCAGTCAATCCGCCAAGTGGTCTCGAAGTCGTCTGATTGGGAGCATCCGTCCCGCACCAGTTTAGCATTCCCGACCGCCAGCAACACCAAAAAGCCCCTCACAGCACGGAATCGTGGCGCATTCGACGAACTGCCGTGGAAACCCCGAAAGGGGTGAAGCTCGTTGTGTATAATAAAGGACTCCGTTCCTTCCTGGCCCCTGCCCCCGATGCCAATCCGCCTCCATCACCTGTCCCCAATCTTTCGGAACACCATGGTCTTCATCGGTGGTCTGCTGGCGATACTGGCCACGGCGGCGCTCAGTGAACAGCCTGCCCCCACTGAGGAGCTTCGATTTCAGGGACGCCCTGTCTCCGAGTGGCGAGAACGGATGAAGGGGCTCGATCCCAGTGGTCCGCAGGCCGCAGAGAATGTCCCGCCGTTGATTGAACTGATCCAGTCCGAGTCCATCCCAGAGTTCACGCGGCGCCAGGCCGCAATCACACTGGGACGCATTGGCAAACCGGCCGCCGATGCCGTTCCCGTGCTCCGTCAACTTCTCGCCGAGACGGATTCCGACTCCACCCGCCTCTGGATTTTGAAAGCATTCACGCTCTTCGGCGGCACCGCCGGTGCCGCCTCGTCGGAAGTTGCTCAATTCGTTCGGGACGCCGACCAGACGCATCTGATTCGCGTCGCCGCCATCGAGGCACTCTGCCGTATGGGTCCACAACATCCTCAGGTGATGCAAACGCTGCTCGACGGTGTCCGCGGGAACCTGGACACCCGCAACGCCGTGTCTCGCCGCGAACTGCAAATGGCTGCAGCAGAAGTCCTGGGACTCCTCGGAGCAGATGCCGCTCCCGCCCTGCCCGACCTGATTCGCGCTGCCGAATCCGACTGGGATCTGCTGCGACTCTCCGCCGTCACCACCCTCGGGCACATTGGCCCTCAAAGCGAAATTGCCATTCCGGCGCTGGCCGATGTCATTCTGTTTGACGATGCACCCGAAGTCCGGGATGCCGCCGCAGTATCCCTCGGAGCCATTGGCACTGCTGCCGTGCCGACCTTGACACAGCTTGCCAGTGTTCGCGATCCGGAGGTCCGGGAGCGCGCACTGATCGGGGCAATTGCCATTGGTCCGGTCGGTGTCCCTGTCCTGAAATTCCTGCTGGATGACGCCGATCTTGAATTGCGAATCCGGGCCGCCGATCAGCTGATCAGCCGCGACGAAACCAGCCGACGGGCGGCCACGGTCCTGCTGCTGGGGATGACAGTCGCTCCACCGCGGCAACAGCGAACAGCCTACATGGCCTTGCGTCAACATCCCTCGGCATGGTCGCCTGCCGATGCAGAATTTCAGCAACTGCTGCACCACACCGATCCGCGTTTACGGCAGCTCGCAGAACGTTTGCAACGCGAACGACCCGCCAGTTCGATTCCGGGTGAGTGAGGCAGTGGAACCGCCGCTGCGAACGCATAGACATCGACTGAAGCAGCATTCATAATTGACGGTTTGAGAATTCGCCCCGGAGTTGAACGTCATGCCCGCATTCCCACCACAGTTTCCCGCACCGCGATGGTCTCGTCGCGAAATGCTGCTCAATTCCGGGACCGGGTTCGGCGCACTTGCGCTCTCAGCCATGCTGTCTGAGCAGGGATTGCTGGCGGCACAGCCTCAGGATCGTCCGCTGGCGCATTTCGTGCCGCGAGCGAAGAGCATCATCTTTCTGTTCATGGAAGGTGGGCCCAGCCAGATGGACACCTTCGACCCCAAGCCGGAACTCAACCGACTGGCTGGTCAGCCATTGCCCCCCGGCTTCAAGCGGGTGGTAACGGCCATGGGCGAGATCAACTCACCACTGCTCGCCTCGAAACGGACATGGAAACAGCATGGCGAGAGCGGAACGTGGGTTTCCGACTGGCTTCCCTATACCGCCGAATGCGTGGACGACATTGCCGTCATCCGCTCCTGCTGGACCAACGGTATCAACCATTCCGGCGGCGTCTGCCAGATGAATACGGGAACACCGCGTGCTGGTCGGCCTTCGCTGGGCGCCTGGGTGAACTATGGGCTGGGAACCGAAAATCAGAACCTGCCCGGCTTCGTCGTGCTGACCGACTCCACGTCGCAGGTCACGAATGGACCTCGCAACTGGAGCGCAGGATTCATGCCTGCCGTCTATCAGGGAACACAGCTCAGCTCCGGAAACGAGTCAATCGCCAACCTGAACAATCCCAAGGGAATCACCGCAGCACGACAATCTTCCAAGCTCGATCTGCTGACGACCCTGAATCGCCATCACATGGAGCCTCGCTCGTTCCAGACGGAACTCGAAGCCCGCATTCGCAGCTACGAACTCGCCTTCCGCATGCAGGCCCATGCCCCCGAAGCGATCGACCTGTCCGAGGAGACTGCTGAGACCCAGCAGTTGTACGGCATGGACGACAAGCCGACCGAAGTGTTCGGACGCAACTGCCTGCTCGCCCGGCGACTGGTCGAGCGCGGCGTGCGGTTCGTTCAGCTGTATCATGGTGCAGGCAGCAAGTGGGATGCTCACAGCGGCATCGAACGCAACCACAGCGAGAACTGCAAGAAGATGGACCGCCCCGTCGCCGGTCTGTTGAAGGATCTCAAACAGCGCGGACTGTTGGACCAGACACTGGTCGTGTGGGGGGGCGAATTCGGACGGACTCCGATGAGCGAAAAGGGGGATGGTCGCGATCACAACCCGACCGGCTTCACCATGTGGATGGCCGGTGGAGGCGTCAAAGGGGGCCAAACTCTAGGCTCCACGGATGAGCTGGGATTTCACGCTGTCGAAGACCGACTGCACGTCCACGACCTGCACGCCACAATGCTGTACCTGCTGGGCATCGACCACATGGGGCTCACCTACATTCACAAGGGCCGTCCTGAGCGGGCCACTCAGAATGAGGGACACGCCTACGAAAAGATTACAGGCCATCAACTGGCCACACTCAACGGATAATCACCTGACTCAACTCACACACTGCACTGGAAACGCATGACCACGCTCCGTCACTTCTGCGTTCTGCTGTTTGTCGCTGCTGCACCACAGTGGGCGCAAGCGGATTGGCCTCAGTTCACGGCCGAAACCATCGATCCGGCGGTTGCTCAAAAAGCCTGCTATGCAGTCTGCACTGCCGATGTGGATGGTGATGGCAAGCAGGACATTGTGGCAGTGAGCGAGAACCAGGTGCTGTGGTACCACAACCCGGACTGGAAGAAGCACATCATCATCGAGAACCAGACGGAACTCGACAATGTCTGCATCGCCCCATACGACATTGATGGCGACGGCAAAGTCGATTTCGCCCTCGGGGCGGGCTGGACCAAAACCGGCACCATTCAGTGGCTCTCGCGTGGCGAATCACTGGAAGACAAGTGGCACGTCCATGCCATCGACACCGAGATCTGGACGCACCGCATGCGGTGGGCCAACGTACTGGGCAAGGACCGCCCCCAACTGGTCGTCTCGCCGCTCAATGCCGTCGATCGCCCTGGTGTTCGGTTGCTCGCCTTTGAGATCCCGGCCAACCCACGAACCGATCGCTGGACGTCCGTAGCCATCGATGAATCCCTCAACCGGATGCACAACCACTGGCACATCGACTTCAATAACGATGGAATCGACGCCACCCTGACCGCCAGCCAGGAAGGACTGAATCTGATCAAGCGGCAGGACGACGGCACCTTCTCGCGGCAACTCGTCGGCAGTGGGATCGCTGGTGAAAAGCCCGCTGACCAGGGAGCAGGCGAAGTGAAGGTCGGTCGGCTCAAAGATGGGCGTCCTTACATGGCCACCATCGAGCCCATGCATGGCACCTCCGTCGCCGTGTACTTCGCTCCACCCAAGCTGCCACCTGGCCAACTCGCCGATCGTCTCGTGCTGGACGACACCCTCAAACAGGGACATGCCGTGTGGACCGCTGACCTCGATGGCGATGGCGACGACGAACTGGTGGTTGGTCACCGCGAAGCAGGAACGGGCGAAGTGAAAGGCCCCGGAATCTACATTTACGATCCCCAGGATGGCGGGAAACGCTGGGTGAAGCATGTTCTCGACAATGGGGGCATCGCCGTCGAGGATATGTTGTGTGAAGATCTCAACGGGGATGGTCGCCCGGACATCATCGCCGGGGGACGGGCCACGCTGAACCTCAAGGTCTACTGGAACAAGAAGCCATAGTCCGCTGGCTTCCAACGACCAGCTACGCACGCACCAGTCCGGGAACGACATCGATATCGAGTTCAGAAAACGTTCCGGCTCGATAGAGCTCCCAGGCGATCGCGCCCATGGCGGCATTGTCGGTGCAGAGATTCATTGGTGCGGTATGAACCTCGATTCCGGATGCCGTGAGCTGCTCCAGTTCTTCGCGGAATCGACGGTTGGCCGCGACGCCGCCGCCAATGCACAACGAGGTTCGTCCCCGCTGCTTCAGTGCCTGCCGACACTTGGCGACCAGAACTTCGGCCACTGCTTCCTGAAAGCTCGCGGCGATATCGGCGACGCGTTGTGGCGTCAATTCCGGAGCCGGTTCGCGCGAGCCCGGCTGGCCCAGGGCGGTGTAGCGAACTGAAGTCTTGATGCCACTGAAGCTGAAGGCGAGGCGATCATCCTTGATGAATGATCGTGGAAAGTTGAACGCCTGCGGATTGCCGGTCTCCGCAATCTTTTGAATCTCTGGCCCGCCGGGATACGGCAGGCCCAGCAGGGCGGCCACCTTATCGAAGGCTTCCCCGGCCGCATCATCGATCGTAGAGCCGAGCAATTCGAAATCCGTTGCACCTCGGCAATCATACAGATTGGTGTGTCCGCCGCTGACGACCAGTCCAATAGCCGGAAAGACCTCACTTCCCGCCGCCATGCGGCAGGCATACAGGTGAGCCTCAATGTGGTTCACAGCTAATAGCGGGATATCGAGCAGCAGCGACAGCGTCTTTGCGGCCGTCAGCCCCACCAGCAGCGATCCGACCAGACCGGGCTGCGTCATCACCGCGATGGCCGTCAAATCTTCAAGCGATTTCCCGGCTCGCTTCAGGGCTTCATCAATGACGGGCAAAATGTTTCGCACATGCGCCCGCGACGCAATCTCCGGAACGACGCCACCAAACTGCTGATGCAGATCATCCTGCGACGCGATCACACTGCTGAGTACCTGCAGTTGATCATCAATGATTGCGGCCGCAGTCTCATCACATGAGGACTCAATGGCCAGTAAAACAGGCTGCATTTTTCACTCAGCCTACATGACGTCGCGGAACAGGAATCAGAGGCAGCCGGAACGCCGCCTTCTTGGTTTCTTCCGGCTTGGCCTTGGGCTTGGCTTCTTCCTCAACAGCCTTTGGTTTGGCCTCGTCTTTTGGCTCGGACTTCAGTTGTTCTTCCACATACTCGATGGCTTTCAGCAGTTGCGTGTCCTCGAAGGTGGTGGTCTTCTTCTCGCCAGGAACATCGCGATCGCGGCGGTCCCGCTGGAATTCGCGGATCTGATCGAACGAGAATTCGACCTTGTACCCTTCGCTGGGGGAGACGCCCCACTCATCAGTCTCCTTGGCCTTCGGACTGCGGTGAATGTTTTTGCCGCTGGGACGATGATAGGCGGCCGTCGTCAACTTCAGAGCGCTCTTGCCGTCTTCCAGTTCCATGACATTCTGAACACTCCCCTTCCCCCACGAGCGTTCGCCAACCACGATTGCACGATCGTGGTCCTGCAGGCAGGCACTCACGATTTCGCTGGCCGAGGCACTGTAGCGATTGACCAGCACCGCCATCGGGAATTTCTCGAAGGTTCCAAAACGCTTGGCCGTCCAGTTGCGGGGACGACTGTTGCGTCCTTCCGTGCTGACGATGACCCCGTCTTCGAGGAACATATCGCAGATCTCGACCGCCGCCTGCAGCAACCCGCCCGGATTAAATCGCAGGTCGAGCACCAGTCCCTTCATGCCTTCCCGCAGAAGTTGCTTCACTGCGTCGCGAACTTCATCGGCGCTGCGGCGGGTAAAGTGAGTCAGCCGCAGATAGCCGATTTTGGACTTGTCGTCATACATGAAGTTCCAGGTGCCGTCTTCCTTGTGGGAGTACCCCAGAACCGTATCGAGCTGGATCAGTTCGCGCACGAGTTTGACTTCTTCAGTCGCTTCCTGCCCCTTGCGCTGGACCGTAATGGTCACTGCTTCACCGGGAGCTCCACGCAGCATCTTGACCGCGGTGTCAATTTCGCGATCGTGCTCGAAGTCCTTTACGGCCTTCCCTTCAATCCCCACGACGCGGTCACCAGCCTGAATTCCCGCCTTGTACGCCGGGCTGCCCGGAATGGGGGTCATCACCTCAATGGCCCGCTCATCGCGGTTGAAGTTCACACGAATTCCAACTCCGCCGAACTCCTGTTCGACCGCTTCGTTGAAGTTGTCGAGGTCATCCGGGCTGATGTAGTCGGAATAGGGATCGAGTTCGGCCAGCATGCCGCGAATGGCCGCTTCGATCAGTTCGCGACGATCCACGTCCGTCACGTAGTTGCGGTCGATCTCCTGAAACGTGTCAACAAAGACCCGCATCAGCTCATACGTTTCCGCCTCGGAAGACGGCGTTTCCTGCGCGGACTCAGCTGGAGCCTCTGCCTCAGCCGCCGGTGCCGCATCCTGAGCAACCGCCAATCCTTCGCTGACGCACAAGGCCAGTCCAACAACCAGTCCCGCGACAGCAGACTGCGGCCAATACCATTGCCGAAACATCATCGAGCCATCCTTTGGCCTGAGGAGAATTCTAAAGAACACGTCGTTGACGCGGCCAGATTCTACCCCAATCCCCCCAAAAATGTCCAAGCGATGTTTGACAGGCCGGATTCGGTGTGTGTGACGGATGTCTGCATCGGACTCCGTCTCCCCCAAGAACCGGACGCCGAAACACCATTACTTCTCTGCAGAAGACCACCCCACGGCACTGCCAGCGACGGTTCGAACATCACTCAGTCGACGCAGCGGCTGGGGCGGCACGATCCACGAACTTTCCAGACATGGAGGACAGACATGCCACCGGCCAAGCCTTTCCATCCCCCCGGCAGTCAGCAAGCCGGAAGAACAGTGAGTTCTCCAGGCAACGGGAACCGACGCCAACCGCCCCGATGCAACCACGCTGAAATTGGTTGCCGGAATGGTTGCCGGTCTCAACGCCAAGATATGCGATTCCGTGAGACTGATTGAGAGCGGCGAACCCGATGAAGCCCCAAGAGCCGATGAGCCGCAAACCGCAAGAATCATGCGGAATTGCGGCTCATTGAGACCGATTAACAAGCGGAGAGGGGGGGATTATCAGCCCCTCGACTCCCTTAAGTATTGCATGAACGGCACTTGTGACGCAACGACTGATGGCGCAGTTGTTTGCCGCCGTCCAGTTGGTCCTCGTCACTTGTGGTTACTTGGCAGTGTTGAGCATCGTTCTCAGCACAAATTCAGCACACGCAACTGCTGCCCCCGCAACTCCTGTCCCCGCGTCTCCTGCTTCACATGTTCCTGCTGTCGCACTTGATGCTCCGGCGAGCCGTCGCCGCCGGCGGCAACTTCGCAAGCAGGAGCAACAACGCCCCCAAGAACGTGCTGCAAGTTACTCGCGGTTCAGCTCGGGACATCAACGCGAGGATAGCATTGTTACACAGCAACATCGTTGCCGTGAAGCTGCAGAGGGCAATGGCCACACGATTCTCCCGGACATGGAATATTCTGATGAACGGATTTCCGGGACAAAACGAAATCGTGGCGGCCTCACCGCGATGATGGAATCCGCGGCTCGTGGAGAATTCAATGTTCTCTACGTGTTCAGTCTCAGCCGTCTGGCTCGTGAGTCGATCATCACGATGCCGCTGCTCAAGAGACTGGTGCACGTCCATCATGTGCGATTCATCAGCATCACGGAAGGAATTGATTCCGAACGTGATGGCTGGGAGTTCATCGCCTCATTCATGTCCTTAGTCCACGAGCACTACATCAAAGCGTTGAGCAATGATGTCCTCCGTGGCCAAGAAGGGATTCTGTTGAATGGTTTCTCAGTGGGGGACTGGTGCCTCGGGTATGGTTCTGAACCTGTTCCTGGAACGGAGGTCAAACGGCAAGGCCGCGAAAGCAAACCTCGGATGGCCTACAAGATTGACCTGGAAACGGCAGCCTGGGTGCTCCGAATTTTCAAATGGTTTGAGAAGGATCGGCAGGCCATAGGATGGATCGTCCGCGAGTTGAATCGGCAGAAAGCACCGAAAGACCATCGATCAACAACTCCGCACTGGAACCACTCACTGGTCGTCGGTCTGCTGCAGAACCTGAAGTACGTCGGGGTTTGGCACTGGGGGCAAAACTACAACGAGCGTGATCCCGAAACGGGGGACATTCGTCAATTGCCTCGCGCCGACGAAGAGTGTGCTCAATGGACCCGTCATCGTCCTGATCTGCAAATCATTGATGATGAGACATTCGAAAAAACGCAGAAGTTGCTACAGGAGAACGCGGACAAGTATGCGAGTCATCGAACTCGTGATGGGAGACTGAGAGGTTCCTCGTCCGGCAACAAGTTCGGAAATCCCACCTACCTGGTCTCCGGACTATTCGAGTGTTCCGCTTGCGGCCATCGCTTGGTGATTGGCGGATCGAAGTCAAAATTCTTGTTCTGTCCCAGCCACAAAAAGGGGATCTGCAATTGCAAGACCCAACTGCCGTTGCAACTGGCGCAAGCCATGATCCTCGACGTCGTTGGAAAGAGAGTCTTGACCAATGAGATGTGGTTCGAAGCGGTCTGGGTGGCCTGTCAGCAAGAATGGGAAGGCTATTGCAATTCCGTTCCCGCAGAAATCCAGGAAGTGGAACGGGAACTGGCCGAGGTTGACCGCAAACTGCAGCGTCTCGTCGATCGACTGGAAGACGGGGACGATTCTCCTGAGATCGCACAGCGGTGTGCGCAACGGCGAGCTCAGCGTGTCGACCTCACGCAGCGACTGAGGCAACTGCAGCAGGATGCGCAGCAACATCCAGAGGAACCCACGGAAGACTGGCTGCGAACCCAACTCACGCAACTGGGGGAAACACTGCGAGACGGAACGCCAGCTGCGGCACATGCCCTTCGGTCGCTGGTCGGCGGAAAAATTGTCGTCGAAGAAGTCCAGAAATCTGGACTGACATCTTACTTCTGGCGCGGCACGTTTCGCCTGGAAATGGACAACGTTTGCCAGGCGATGGGAGTGAAGGCCAACGTCGAAGGGTGTTCAATTCCGGAGTCTTCGGGAGACGTTCAAGTGTTGGACTTCGTGGCCCGCGATTCCCAAGAAGAGTTGATGCATACGATTCGCCAGCTTCACGAAGAGGAATACCTCGGCGTCGAGATCGGTCAGATACTGGGAATCTCCAGAAGCTGGGTTACGACCCTCCTGACCCGTTCCTTGGTTCGTGACGGGAAGACTCCCGAAGATGGCAGGCGTCGACGTCATCAGCTGAATCGTGTAGTCAACCTGCCCAGCCCAGCGGAACGGTTGTCTCAACAGGCCAAAGACCTGTGGGACCAGGACCTCCCGATGCAGGAGATTGCGCAACGCCTGGATGTCGACATCAGCCGCGTGACGGCGGCCATCAAGTTCTGGTTCGCGTCCCGGGGTTTGCCAGTTCCCGATGGTCGTGCCCGCCGCCGCGAAATTCGTCTCCGAAACCGTTCAGGGGCTTGATGTGACTTGTGTCCCGTCTGCTGTGGGGCCCCGCAGCAGACGGGACGCTGGCTGCCCTCATGCCAACACCCCCAAGCTTCAGGCACTGTCGTAACGCCATGTCTCCGGCCGCCCTGTTTCGGGGTGGTCGGAGGCATGTTTTTTTTAGCTATGTGCCACGATTTGCATCGTGCCTATTGTTGGAATGGATTTTCTGAGGCAGCATCAGGTGGACCCGCCGCCAATGGCAGAGCCGGCAGCCGACTTTCTGTCGCCACAACAAAAGCAACCGGACCATCGACCTCCGGAGAAGTGAAGACTTTCCGCATCACCTGATCGCTGCCCTCAATGCGAACCGTCAGTTCATCGGGCAACGTGCAATGCTTGGCCGTCAGAATGATGCGATCGCCCACCAGCACGCCCGAACAGCCACCGACCTGCACGACGCAGAGGGACGAACGCTCAATCGCAATCCGTTGCCCGTCGACCGGCACGAATGTCACCGGTGCAAAGCACGGCATGGGAATCAGCCACACCCAGCGACGCATCGCTATTCACGCAGCTGAGATTATCGCCGTCTGCGACCAATGCGGCATCGCTGCCAGGGACGCTGGTCTCGGCAACAAACTGCATGTCATCACAAACGGGGTCGACCTGCCACGACTCGGGACGCCCACGACTCGCGAGGAAGTTCGCCAGCGCTGGGGCATCGGAGATTCCAGGGCCATTGGCATGGTTGCCCGTTGGTCGGACGAGAAGAACCCGATGGCAACAGCTCACGCAGTGAACGCGCTGGGACCGGAGTTCACGGCCATCTATTGTGGCCCGCAAATGCGAAACAATGCAGCTGGTGTCCCTGCCGACCACAAACGCCAGGCCGAGGAATTGACGTGTGGTCGAATCGTGTGGGATTACACCGATGACCCCGGCGGAGTCTATCGGGCTCTCGATTGCCTGATTGTCTCCAGTCGACACGAAGGAGCCCCGCTCGTTGCCCTGGAGGCAATGGCCTGCGGATGTCCCGTTGTCACAACTCCCGTCGGCTCCATGCCTGAGTTAGAACGCGAGTTCCCCGGCAGCCTGATCTTCGTCCCAAAGCACCCCACCGGCGAGCAACTGGCCGCCGCCGTCCAGGAAGCATTGAGCGATCGACACCAAAGCCGGCTCCCAGCCATCCGAGATCACATCCTCAAATTCCACACCACCCAACGGATGGTCGCCGAATGGGAAACCATCTTCACCGCAGCCCTGCGAAACACTCACCCAACTGTGCCTGCATCACACTAGAGGCAATTGCAAAACCCTCAGATCGTTGGTGATTGGCAAAGCAGTTGCATCGTAGTGTCTCCGAAAGGAGGCA
>JAGQPW010000090.1 GCA_020426515.1 Planctomycetaceae bacterium
AGGGCGACCATAGCAGCTGCGTGGCCGGGCGCGTTTGTGGTGTCGAGGCAGGCTCCCAGCTGGTCGGCCAGCGCCACCGCCTCACGCTGACTCTCGGTGGAACTGTGGGCCAGTCCGTAGATGAGCGGATGTCGAGCGCCTGCCAGAACCTGCGTGGCCTTGTCGAGCAAGCAGTCCAGCGATTCCGCCGTCGAAACGGAGCGTGGAGGTGTGCGACCTCCGTGCTCCAGAAAGAAGGCATCGGCCAAGGGGCAGTTGGGGGAAATCGACGTGATTGCATTCCCATTTTTCGTAATGGAAAGGTCGTCGCAGGTGCAGCCGCACTGGGAGCATGTTACGTCGGTCACGGTCTGCTCGGCGGACAAGTGAAGAACTCCGGATTATTGAGTGAAAGCAGTACGCTCGCCACGACACAGTAGTGGGCATGTCAGGAGGGACTCAATGCTGGCCTGCAGGGTAGTGGGCAGGCCCTGATCACATCAAGATTCCCTGAGGTAAGCGTGTTCGCTTGAACCGTGAATCAGGCACATCTACGATTCGCGCTATCTCGCAACCCACAATACTGAACAAATGCCAGGAGTGAGTCATGAAAGTTGCCCTGTTAACTGGGGGAGGCGACTGCCCCGGTCTGAATGCCGTGATTCGTGGAGTGGTGCGGACCATTGCCAACAACGGGGGCGAAACGATTGGCCTGCTGGAAGGCTGGCGCGGGGCGATTGAAGGAAACTTCACGCCGCTGGATCCGCTGAATACGGACGAGATTCTGCCACTGGGCGGAACCATTCTGGGTTCGTCACGTACGAATCCCTACAAGGACGAAAACCTTGTGAAGCAGGTCGTCGAGACGTTCCACAAACTGGAACTCGATGCACTTGTCGCCATTGGCGGCGACGACACTCTGGGTGTGGCCAGCAAGCTATACTCCGATTACAAGCTGCCGACCATTGGTTGCCCCAAGACCATCGACAACGACTTGAGCGCCACGGATTTCACGTTCGGCTTCGATACGTGCCTGAACACCGTGATGGACGCCGTCGACAAGCTGCGGACCACGGCGGAATCTCACCGCCGCGTTATCGTGGTGGAAGTGATGGGTCGTCACGCTGGCTGGATCACCTGCTTCTCGGGCATTGCCTGTTCGGCTGATGCGATTCTGGTTCCGGAAACGGAAGCCGATCTCGGCGAAGTGTGCGAGCGTCTGAAGCGTCGCCGGGCAGAAGGCAAGAAGTACGGAATCATCATGGTGTCCGAAGGTGCTGAGCTGAAAGGCCAGAACCTGATCACCAAGGACGCTGAAATCGATGACTTCGGTCACGTGAAGTTGGGCGGCATCGGCGCCCGGGTGGCAAAGATCATTCAGCAGCAAACGGGAATCGAGACTCGCGATGTGACTCTCGGTCACCTGCAGCGAGGCGGCTCACCCAGCGCATACGACCGCGTGCTTGGCACCCGGCTCGGAATTCACGCCGCTCGTCTGGCGATCAAGAAGGACTTCGGCAAGATGGTCGCCCTGCGTGGGCTGCACATCGTTTCCGTCCCGCTGGCCGAAGCCGTGGGGACCATGCGGACGCTGTATCCAGAATTCCTGGATGAAGCTGGCGAATTCCTGAAGTAGCTCGCGATGGGCTCCTGGAGCCGCACGTCGGATGTATGACAAGAGGCAGCCGCTGGTCGGCTGCCTCTTTTTTTGTGGAGCTCAAACTGAATTTGCGTTCCAATTCCGGAACTGACTTGGCGCGTAAAAAAAGGCAGGGGAGACAATTGTCTCCCCTGCCGAATGTCTCAGTTCGCTGAAGCTGCGATCAGGATTATTCCTGATCCTTGTCTTCAAACTCCTGGCGGATCACAAGGTCGTCAATTCGCAGCTCAGGCTGATCGACTTCCGATGTGATGCTTGAGAACAGTTCAGCCACGATGCCGTGGAACCGAGTGCTCTGGACCGAGTAGAAATTGTGCTTGCCATCACGGCGAGGCTCGATCAGTCCGGCCACTCGCAGCAGGGCGAGGTGGTGGCTGACGGCAGGCTGGCTCTGTCCGAGACGCTCGCAGAGGGAGGTCACGTTCAGTTCACCTTCTCGCATCAAGTACAACAAAACCTTCAGCCGAGTTTCGTCGGCCAGGAGCTTGAAGACCTGAACGAGATCCTTCTCCAGACGAATTGGGAGCTCTGGAAAACGTGGAGCAGCCTGGCGGCTCACACGAGGCTCCGGCAACTGAGTCAACATATCTTCTTCCTGTGTTGGTTTGGATTCCTCGGGGGAATCCGGTGGTTCTGCATCCCGATCACCTGCGGGATGCTGTGGTTCAGTGGTCAAAACGACTTCTTTCAAGAACTGTTTCGGAACCCGAAACGGCGACATGCCTGCTAGGTAAGTGCCCTGATTTTGGGGTCAGGCCAATCATTCCAATTTGTCGAGCACGTCCCAATGGGACCACTCTGGAATGACGGGAAAAAAAACGTCGCGGGAAACAAGGCGTCTCACACTTCCATAGCCATCTTTAGCGGAAAAGCGGACATCAAATCAAGATGGGCTTGTCCTTGGGCGATTATTGCGCTGGTCTCACCATCAGTCAATCATTTGTTACGCAAGTTTCCAACATTGCCACTCGCGAGAAATTTGAATTCTGAATCACAAATTCGCACAACGTACTGCCGTCTCGGGAGAAACGCCGCTCGCCTGGAAGCCGCTCAGCCGGTACGATCCCACTCGACTGGCATGATTATTCTGACATTTGCAACTGACAGAGGCTGCTCATGACTCGGGACTACGCTCTCGAAAGCTTGGCTCACGACCCGATCCACGGCTACATCCCGTTCGTTTCGCGCGGGGGCCTTCCTGCAAATGAAGTCTCTGAGCAGGAGATCATCGATCACCCGTGGGTTCAGCGGATGCGGCATATTCACCAGCTGCAGACCGCCTGGTGGGTATTCCCATCGGCGGAGCACATGCGGTTCCAGCATGTGCTGGGGGTCATGCATCTCGCATCGCGGGCCATCACTGAATGGTACGACTCGCTGTGTTCGGCCTGCGTAAACGTCCCGTCGAGGGCCTACGTGGAAAGCCTGGTTCGCATGGCCGGGCTGTTGCATGATGTCGGACATGGTCCATTTGGACATTTTTTTGACGATCAGTATCTCGACCAGTTCGATATCACTCACGAAGACCTTGGAGCGGTCATCATTGAACAGGAGCTGGGAGAGCTCCTGCGGGGGATTCGTCGGAATCCTGCCGGAAAGCTTCAACCCCTGGAGGAACTGGACCCGCGACAGATTGCCTTCCTGATTCGCCGACCCAAGTCGAAATCGGGAGACGAAGGGCATCCGGACTGGCTGCGGAAATTACGGTCGCTCTTCAGCGGCATCTACACGGTGGACAATATGGATTTTGTCCTGCGTGATGCCTACATGACGGGATTCAACACCAAAGCGTTCGACCTGTCGCGACTGGTCCACTACAGCTTCTTCACGAAGGAAGGGCTGACCATTCATCTGCGAGGTCTGCCCACCCTGATTCACTTTATCGAAACGCGCGCCAACCTGTTTCGCATGATCTATTTCCATCGGACCGTACGGGCGCTCGATCTTTCGTTGGAAGAAATCTTCAAGCCGACAATGGAGCGATTGTTCCCGGGAAACCCGCTGGAACATCTCGATGCGTATCAGCAGTTCACCGAGTCCTCGTTTCTGGTAGATGTTCAGCGTTGGGCCACAGCCGCAGATCCCGAGCTTCAGGAACTGGGGAAACGCTGGCAGCGCATTTTGTGTCGCGAAGTCGGCTGGAAAATGGCCGTCGAACGGACCGTGAATTTCCATACAACGGCGGCTGAGCGGATGACGATTTTTTCCGAGCCGCAGCTTGTGTTGCAGCGGGTCCGGGAGCGCCTGCCTCGGCCGGTTCGCGATATTCCGCTGAACATCGATGTGGCCCGTCACTACCATCGCCCCAGTGGACGACTCCCGACCGGCGGGCAGAACCACCTGTACGATCCAGGAACCGAGACGATTCAAGAACTTCACGACGACGAACTGTTTCGGGCACTCCCGGCAAGCTTCTTGATTTTCCGCATCTATTGCCAGACGCACGAACACGATGCAGAACTGAATGCCGCACTGCATGCCGTGCTGGGGGAAGCCATGGACGCCAAGACGAACATGTAGTTCGGGAGCAGCGATGGAAGTGCGTCGTTACGCCGTTGGTGGCGGTGTCCCGGCATCAGCGTTCCCGCCGCTCCCCTTCTTCCGCCGTCGTCGACCACGTTTGCGACGTTTGGGCTTCGACGCCTCACCGTCCGATTGGGCGTTGTCTTCCCCGGCCGTTGCAGCAGCGGTGTCGTCGTCTGAATTGTCATCGACACCGTCTGCTTCCGGTAAGGCACCCGCAGAGAGATTCTCCGCTGCCTCCTCCGGGATTTCGGTGAGCGACTGCTCCGGGGCCGGGGCGGGGAGAGAACCAGTGGCGGCGACGGAATCCGTCGTCTCGGTGCCGGCATCCTCCGGTGCAGCGGCTTCGACCTCTTCGAGATCGAACTCCATGTACGCATCGAGCGGAGTCCGCTCGGCCCGCACTTTGCGAAGACCTTCGACCAATTTCATGAACGGCTGGTCCTTCGTGCACTGGCACCGGACGCTTGTTTCCGTCTGTGCGACATGTCGCTGGTAGCCGCACACGGGGCATTCCCATGTCCGGCGGACATCGCACAGCACTCGGAGTCCAGGTCCACGCATGAAAGTCTCAGTTCAAATGAATGGTTCAGCAACCAGGTTTGGCGGCATCGAGGCCCAGAATCTCACGCACGCGAGACTCAATATCGTCCGCGCGCATCAACGACTCTCCAACCAGAATCGCATGCACACCAGCGGACTGCAACTGCAGGACATGCTCACGGGTATGGATGCCACTTTCGCCTACGACGAGGACGTCTGAAGGAATTTCCGCGCGGAGGTCGATGGTGTGTTCGAGTCGGGTGGTGAAGCTTCTCAAATCACGGTTGTTGATGCCGAGAAAGGGAGGATTCAACCGCATGACTCGCGGGAGATTCTCTGGCTCATACAACTCCACCAGCGCATGCATCCCCAGTTGTCCCGCGAGGGAGTAGAGCTCCGTGAGCTGAGCGTCGTTCAGGCACTCCGCAATCAGGAGGATGCAGTCGGCACCGGCAGCGCGGGCTTCGTAGACCTGGTACGGGGCGATGATGAAATCTTTTCGCAGGAGCGGAATTGAGACCTCCTGACGGATCTGTTCGAGGTACTCCAGCCGCCCCTGAAAGTAGGGCTCATCCGTAAGCACGCTGATGCAGGCTGCGCCCGAAGCGGCGTACGACCTGGCGATTTCAACCGGGGAGAAGTCCTCCCGGATCAGACCCGCGGATGGCGAAGCGCGTTTGACTTCCGCAATCAGCCCCATGGGATGATGCGACTTCAATGCCGCCAGGAAATCCCGGACTGGAGGAGCTGTTTCTGCTTCGCGCTGCACGGTGGCGAGGGGACGACGGGCCACTGCCGCGGCGACTTCCGCCTGCTTGGTGGTGACAATTTTTTCCAGCACATTCGACAACGCTGCAGACTCCCGAGCTCTCACAGATGAATGACGGAGCGGATTATCGATGTCCGCAACGTTTGAGGCAAGGAAGTCTGCCCGAACGATCGAGGTTTATGGCGGGGGCGTTGAACGGTGATGGTTGAGGTCAACTGCAATCGTCAGCCGCCAATCGGGCTAGCGTTCGAAGCCGACCTGCATCACCTGCCCGCCAGAGACGACCGGGAATGACTCGATGGTGGTGACGATCCGCTTTTGCTGGCGGAATTCGACGGGGGCCATGGTGACAATCATGTCCACAACACGCTCCACGTGGCTTTCACGCGGGAGTCCCGTCTGGCGGTAGATCGTGCAGGTTCCTTGAGTAGATCCTCCGACGACACGGACTTTGACGCCTTCGGACTGGGCGGACCCGACATTCGCTGGAGAAATGGCTCCGCGAATTTCAACAACGGCTTCGCTGTCGGTCACATTCTTGAGCGTGTAGTCGTTTTCGATCTGCATCGGAATGGGGCGGGAGACGAATCGAGGCTGGGACCAGGTGTCTCCGGGGCGGCGGGCGGCTCCCGGGGGCAGCAGTCCGATCGAGTTGTCAACGAAGTTCGCGATGCCATCTTCGCCGGACGTGGCCTCAATGCCCAGCATGACGGACGACCGCAATTCTTCGGGAACGTTTCGCATGCAGCGTCGCAGGAAGTCGGTGAATCCTTCAACTGAGGCGATCTGATTGTTCTCGCCCAGCCAGAATGAAAATCCATCGCCCACCATGTCGCGGTAGGCTCGCACGGCCACTGGGACTTCCTGTGGGGCGGAAATGGAATCGAAGGAGACTCGCTCGCCAGCGATGTCGTGGCTGTAGCGGACCCGATCGTATCGCACGGACAGTTTGACGCGTTCGGCCTGCACTTCCTGCACTGTGATGGCAAACATGACCTCCAGTTCTGACTGACTGACACTGGGAGTTCCGGTCAGTGTGCTCTGAGTCAGTTCCTGTCGAACGACTTTGCGCAGCGGAAAGCGATCGCCCGACTTCAACT
Organism: Planctomycetaceae bacterium; assembly: GCA_020426515.1. Classification (GTDB taxonomy): domain Bacteria; phylum Planctomycetota; class Planctomycetia; order Planctomycetales; family Planctomycetaceae; genus JACKHO01. The sequence continues at coordinate 6,575 of JAGQPW010000090.1, forward strand.
GCAGATCCAACTTTGCAGTGGGGGCATCACGGAAGAGGTCGCCAGGGAGATCGTCGGGGCCAGCGGTTTCCTCGACCATCCAGTCTGGAAGTTGCCGCGTTCGACTGGCGCTGGGTTGTTCGGCCTTCTCACACCCCAGCATAAGGGCAAGGACACCGGTCAACCAGATGGCCTTCCCGATCGGACGGATCATTACGCACTCCTTTGCGTTCGTCGAAGGAGCATGCGCTGTCACGCACGCTCCGGACAAGGATGTCAAAGGCATCGTATAGCACGAGCGGGCAAGGTGATGCCAGACTGATTTTGACGCAAGGGGCTGAATTTATTTGAAGTTAAAGTCCATCGCCTGCGGCAGATCGTCAATCGAGGCCAGGCCAAAGACTTCGAGGAATCGCTTCGTGGTGACGTACGTGTCGGCCTCTTCGCCACGATGCAGCGCGATCAGTTCGCGCCGCAGGAGTTGTCTCAGCAGGGCTTGAGCGTTGGGCTTGCCGGTGTCGTCGACATCCTGTTTGGTGACGGGCTGGCGATAGGCCACAAAGGCCAGTAATTCGACCGCATCCTGGGTGAGTTTGACCTCACGTGGCCCCTGTCCATACACGCGACTGCGGACGGCTTCGAATTCCGGGCGGAGCACCATGCGGTAGCCTCCTTCGCCCAGTTTCAGTTCATACGGACGGGCTTCCGACAGGTAGGTGTGATTGAGATTGGCAATCAGCTCGTCCACCTGCTCGTGCGTGTGTGAACCGCCGAGCAGTTCGGCCAGGTGGCGACCTGTCAGTGGTTGCCCGCCCACGAACAGCAACGCCTCGATGACCTGCCAGGATTCAAGCCGTTGCGCACGGTTCGGGCGTTGGGCCTCGGGGGCCGGACTGGCCTGAGTTGGCGCAGGCTTCGTCGGCAGCGGGTCGTCTTCGGGAGAGGCTGTGTGAAGTTCTACGGACAGTGCGATCTGCTCTTCCGTGGGGAAAAACGCCTCCGCTGCTTCAGCGACCTCCAAGGCTCGCAGGTAGGCCTGTTCGATTTCATCGACCGTCAGATCGTCATCCATGTCGACACGGTGGGCTGAGCCGCGCGGCGGCCAGAAGGAATTGCTGTCTTCGCAGGTGAGTGTCCAGCGATGCCGCTTGTGCGTCAACAACAAAAAAAGCCGTGCCCCGTTTTCACCGGGCACGGCTTCTTGATGAGCGAAATAAACCTTCCGCCGGTTGCGCAGTCAGGAGCGGCTGCGAAAAGAGCGACGAGCGGGTCATGTGAACATGCACCCATAAGTGCTCGCGGCTCACGCGATGGGTTGGTCCTCTGGCGAACGTGTTGCGGAAGGTTCGTCCCCTCTTGCGAAGGGAGCGGAACGATCGCTCATGGATCGATGTCTGTCAAGATCGTCCACGGCGCTTCCGCCGCTTTTGAAAATTCTGCTCTGCTGGCCGATTGTGGTGCGGCAAATTTCTACGGTGCGAACACAATCGACAGGCGCGTTACAACACAACTCGCCGGGTTGTGCGATGCGAGAAGCCGCTGCCGCGAACTGATGCAGGTGTTTTGCGTAATCGAGAGTTCGCGATGCCGGCGTGGCTAGTTGCTCGGCGTTTTGAGGTCGAGGCATACGAGCGCATCTTCGCAGCGAAGAAACAGGTAGCCTCGCGAAAGGACGGGAGCTGTCCAGCTCGGGTAGTGCATGCGGGGTGCCTTGCAGCGAGAGATTTCTTCCCACTTGTCCGTCCGCGCGGTGACGAGCGCCAATGTGCCACGCTCGGCGAGCACAATGAACTGGCCGTCCACCAGAATTGCTGATCCCCGGCCATAAAATGGAAACGGGACTTCCTGTTCGGTCGTGGTGTCAATGATCGCGCCGTCGGCCCGCTGTTTGAGCGATGTTGTGGGGAGTTCCCAGCCACTGGTTTCCCATTTTACTTCGCCCGTTGCCGCTTCAATGCAGCGGAGCGTCCCTTCGTTCTCGTGCCGGCCGCTGAAGCCAAAGTAGTGGCCATCGTGGTAGATGGCTGTGGACCAGTGGGTCAGCAGATTGCGAGGATCGCTCCAGGTCACATCGTACGAGTTTCCATCCGGCTGCACTTTGATTTGAGCGGAGCCGACACGGTACGCGGCCGAGAGCATAATGGTGTCATCGACGACCACGGGACGGGCGGCATTGACGGATTCGTGTGTGCGGGACCGGAACCAGAAATGGAAGTGTTCCTTGCCCGTTTCGGGGTCGAGTGACACCAGTCCATGCCGCATCAGGCACAGCACGTGGCGCCGATTGTGAATTGTGGCAACAATGGGGGATGAGTAACTGACGACCATGTCCTCGTCGGTCCACGTGTGAATGGGATCGTTGGCCCAGCCTGTTTCTGCCTGATCCCAGGTCGATTTGCCGACGTTTTCCCAGAGAGTTTTTCCCGTGGCGGCATCAAATGCGACGACACCGGAGTTCGGCTGTCCGCCGACGCAGACGATCAACTTGTCCCCCTCGAGGACTGGGGTCGAGCCGACTCCAAAGAATCCTTCCGGAACGACGAAGTCTTTCAAGAGGTCGCGTTGCCAGAGCAGTTTTCCATCGCTCAGCTGCAGACAGGTCAATTTGCCTTCCGCTCCCAGGGTATAGCACTTCTCCTGCGTCAACAGCGGCGTGCAGCGCGGGCCGTTGTTGTAGCCGTACGGATCAGAGAAGTTGCTGGGGTAACGGTAGTCCCACAGCGGCTGCCCGTCGTGAGCCTGAACGCAGGCAATGATTTCTTCATCCTTCAACCGGTGGTGCAGGACGAGTTGATTTCCTATTACCGAAGGAGCGCTGTAGCCGGTTCCGACGTTCATTTGCCAGACGAGCGGCGGACCGGATTCGGGCCACTTCTTGAGGAGTCCTGTCTCCGAGGAAATTCCGGTTTCCTGCGGACCGAGGAAGATGGGCCAGTCGGTGCCAGGCCGCTCCGGGGCCAGTGACGCCTGGCCCGCGGATTGGACCGCTTGAATGGTTGGTTGGGGTTGGGCCCGCGCACATGACGTTTGCATCATGAGCAGTCCGCAAAACATTGACGCAGCGTAGAGTATCGAACGGTTCAACGATCGCCTCCCTGGGATGGATTGAACGATGCGAGGTTCGCGAATGCCAATGGTTCCAGCCGGCACCGCATGTCACATGCCGGAATTCATTTCGTGACCGCCAGTCCGAATCTCGAAGCCGAGATCGCGGACCATGGCGTAGTCTTCTTCCGGAGTCTGGCCTTTAGTGGTCAGGTAATCACTCACGAACATTGAATTCGCGGGATAGAGTCCCATGGCCTGCATCGATCGCAGATTGATTTCGCGACCTCCGGCAATCCGAATTTCCACGGTGGGGTGGGCCATTCGCAACAGGCACAGCACTCGGAGACATTCGCGAGGGTTCAGGTCGTCCCGCTTTTCCAGCGGTGTGCCGTCAATGGAGTTCAGGAAGTTGACGGGGATCGATTCCACGTTCAACTCCTGCAACTCGAACACGGCATCGAGAATGTCGGATTCGGTTTCACCCATGCCGACGATCAGGCCGCTGCAGATTTCCATGCCGGACTGTCGCACGACCTGCAGAGTTTCGATGCGATCCTGATAGGTGTGCGTGGTGCAGATTTCGGCGTAGTAGCGGCGGCTGGTGTTGAGATTGTGGTTGATGCGATCAACACCCGCTTCGGCGAGCTTTTCGGCCTGATGGGGCTTGAGCAGGCCAAGACAGGCGCAGATGTGCAGCCCGAGTTCGTCCTTGATCTGACCGACCACCTTGCAGACGTGGTCGACTTCGCGGTCGGTGGGACCACGACCGCTGGCCACGATGCAGTACGTGCGTGCCTGACTCTCCGCGGCTTTGCGGGCACCTTCCATCAGCACCCGTTCATTGGCGATGGTGTACTTTTCAATGGGGGCATCCGAGACGATGGATTGTGAACAGTAGCCGCAATCCTCGGGGCAGAGTCCGCTCTTGGCGTTCTTTAGGTAGTACAGCAGCACCTGATTCCCAAAGTGTTGCTGGCGGATGCGGTAGCTGGCGGCCAGCAGATCGAGGATCTCGTGGTCTCCCGACTGCAGGATGGCCGCCCCTTCATCGCGAGTGAGCTTTCCGCCCTCGAGAATGCGGGTGGCCAGAGCGTGCCAGCGGGATGTGTGTGAACCAGTATCGACTGTCAGCATGACGATTGTATTGGGTAGGACTGTGAAATTTCGTTCTGGCTGGTCAGCAGCGGAGAGGAAGCATCCTTCACATCCGCGGCCCCGTCCAGCGTGTGCCCGGAGACACTTTTATTCGGTGCTCTTCTTCCGCGTGGTCCGGCGTCGGAGTGGGCCCTTCTTTTCTTCTTCGGAGTCGCCACCGCTCTCATCGTCTGCACTTTCCAGTGCATTTCGGACAGCCTCCAGCAGCACATCCATGGCGAAGGGCTTGCGCAGGTAGTCGGACACACCCAGCATTTCGGCGTAGGCCTTGTGCCTTCCCCCTTCGTTAGCGGTCACCATGATGACCTTCGGAGGATTGTCGATCGTGCGGAGGTATTCGAGAACCGGAAATCCCCCCATGCGGGGCATCATCATGTCGGTGATGATGAGGTCGGGGCGGTCGGACTGAATCATCCGCTGCCCATCGACGCCATTGGGGGCTGTGGAAACACGATACCCGGCGCCTTCCAGCACGGAGACCAGGGTACTGGAAATGTCACGATCGTCTTCGATCAGCAGAATCTTGTTGCCAGCGGGCATGCCGTGCTCCAAGGGGGGCGAGTCATTGCAGTTAGGGCGGTGGGAGACGGCCAGCCAGCGGGGGGGCGGGCCGTCATTCCCATCATGTTAGTGAGGACTGCCGGAGAAGTCGACAAGAGAGGCTCTTGTCATTGAACATGGGGACGGCTGCGCGGCCGTTGCGAGGATTGTGACCTGCATTGAAGGGCGACGGTCGAAGGAGTTACCGCCGGTCGCCAAAGGCCAGCAAACCATTCGTTCGTGGCTAGAGAGGCCGCCAGGACTCCCATCACCCGTCCAGCGTTCCGGCAGATAGACCGGAAGTCGGAGCATTTCCTGAAGCGAATGCGAACCGATCGGAACGTGGCGGAGAGAGTATTCCGACTCGACGAGGATGGGAGCGAGAGGAGCAATGGGCACCGCGCGCTCGCGAGGTGACGAATCGCGGGTGCCCCAGGGAAAATTTACGTCGGAGGGACGTTGGGCCAAACTTCGTAGTGGTGGACTACGCCCCGGCAACGCGGGTGACGAAGACCGTATCCACGGCACTGATGCCGCCGTAGTACCGGGCCTTCACTCGCAGCACGACATCACGATCAAACGCTGCTTCACTTTCGGCCCGTTGCAGGAATGTCTGGACCGGCCAGATTTCCGTCCAGACGAACTGCCGACGGAAATCGCCCAGGTACCAGTCAGTGGTGGCGCTGCCCCCTTGCTCGTCGATGAAGGGTGAGCTGAGCACTTCCACCATGTTGTGGACAGGGTTTGCGGCCCGGACTTCGCCCGAAGCTGAGTTGACGCTGACTTCGGTGGAATGAACGATGCTGCGGGCCGTACCACGCAGCCGCTCCGAAACGAGCAGCTGTCGGGCCGGAACGACGATGGGACGCTGATCCCCGTCAACGCGGTCATCGCGAACCTGAGTGGCCCGGTAGTGCAGAACTTCTTCGATGTCGGTCCAATCGGCCAGTGGGACAGCCGCGTCGAAGTCCGGCGACGTGGTATTTGTCGGACCGACGTAGTTGCGATTGGAGCCGTCGGCGGCGTACAGGCTGGCGCCGGTTCCCGAGGGGCGGTAAACATAGGTTCCGCTTCCGGAATCGGCATCGGTGACAGCCCGAACGATGGTCCGCTCGCGTTCCTGGCGGAGGTAGTATCCCAGTGCCATGGCCCGACGATGGATTTCTCCGGTCTGGTCAAAGGCGATCAGTTCTTCGTTGATGCTGAGAATCCGCCCCTGTTTCGATTCCAGCGTGGTGACGTACTTCTCTTCGAAGGTCGATTCCTGGTAGGACTCTCCTTCGGCGACCTCGGTGGGACCGGCGAGAGCGCGGAAGCCGGCAATCTTGGAACTGCGGAGTCGGCTGGGAAGAACGGTGACCAGCTTGTCGCCAATGAAGCCTGTTTCGTCTTCGTAACCTTCGTTGACTTTGCGGGCAATCAGTTCGCCGGTGATCACCTGAAACAGGCTGGTGCCGACACTGGATGTTTCCGAAAGCAGGTGGCGAATGGCCGCTGGAGAATCCAGGCGGTTGTCGACTGGGAGTAACGACTCCCGCAGGGAGCGGAGTCGCGGCAGAATGCCACAGGCATCGGCCAGTTCGTAGTAGGAGAAGTCGTCCGGAGTGAGTTGCTGCTCATTGAGCAGCTCGACGACTTTCTGATAGAAGCCGGCGGCACCATGCGATTCGATGAGTGTCTTCAGATCTGTTCCGTGCATTGAGTTCCTTTGGGTGAGAGGACAGGACAACTGCAGAGCAGTTCCGGGTTCCTGCAATGGCCGTGTGGAAACGTGGACTAGCGGCGGTGTTTGATCGCCGAAATGAGCTGGGCCTTGTCGGTGCCGGTCACGACGCTGCTGCGGGGATGACTGCGAGGAGCGAGTGCCGTGAGACGGCGTACGAGTTGCTGACGTTCCTGAATGAGGGCTTGGCGTGCGGGCAGCGAGGCCTGGGCGAGGCGTTCGCGGAAGTCGCTGTCGAGGGCGATCTCCGGCAGTCCAGCTTCCTGCAGCAGTCGGTCCAGTTCGCGTGCCCGCTGTTCGCCGTGCAGCGACTGCAGTTGTTGCCGCAGTTGATCTCGCTCGGTGGTGATGCGAGTCAGTTCGGACTGCAAGTGCTGAATCGTGCCGACCTCGTCGTGCTCCACCTGTGACGATTGCTCGTCGACGGGAGAGATTGACGACTCCTGAAAGGTGGACGTTGTTGCCGGGTTCACGACGACATCAACCGAAATTACTTCTTCGATGCGGTGGACTTTGCGGCCATCGGTGGAGCGTTCAGCGAGCACAACATGAGACATGCCCACGCCTGGAGTTTCCGCTTCAACGAGTGCCAGAAATGTGCGGCCCGAGGATGTGTCGACGACGCGAATGTCGCCGCGAAGTCGGCCGTCTTCAAAACGAGGATTGATGATCGAGCCGACGAGGTCCCGTGTGCTGCGGGACGTGGGCCGCTGTCCGGCTTGCGCATGATCCAGAAAGACTGGTTTGCCGTTGTACAGCGGGACTGCGGCGGAAAGGGCCTCGCTGGTGTACTCGTATCCGTTGCGGGAGGCGAGTCCGGTGAGCGCGATGTTTTTGACCAGTCGAGAGCCTTCCTCGACTTGCAGCTGCTGATTCCAGTCGGCAACGCGTTCCGTCAGTTGTGTTGTGGACATGAACAGAGTTCGCTCCTGTTGAAGGAAAATTCACCCGAGGTCGAGTTCCCGAGAGGGACATCCTCGCGTGCGCCAGACGCGGGACATGTGGGGAGGTTTCAACTGGTGCCTGACTGGTTGCGCAGGAATTCCAGGACGGGAAACGCTGGTGTTCGCGTGGAGTGCCGTGGGCTGTAGCGATTCCGAGGCCGGGAACCGAAATGTTGAAGTTTGCCTGCGATCGGATACGACGGGAGGAGATGACGCACCTCTGTCGACCTGGGCATGACCGCAAATCAAGCATCACCGGAATCCAGCGTCCATCCTCTCCTGGGAGGAGGGATTTCGATGACGTTCTGGCTATGCCTGGGGACGAGTGCTGTCCTGTTTGCGACGGTGGTCGCAGCTCCCCGAGTGACGGAGTGGAAGCGGCTGGAGCGCCGCTGGCTGCGATCCAGCGAACAGGTTCGGGAGCTGAAGGCCGATATTCAGCATCTCCAGTTGCTGAAAGATTCCATGCAGAACGATCCCGAGTTCGCGTCGAGAGTCGCGCGGGACGAATTGAATCTCAGTTCAATGCGAGGCCAGCTGTTTGAGGTGGAGGCTTCGCTGGGATTTGACCCGCGTGAGCGACAGATGACCGCGACGCAGGGGACGGGGGCAGGGGCCCCGCTGGCTGAAGCGTGGTATGAGTCCTGGCTGGCGGACCTGTCGCAACCAACGGCTTTGAGAACCCGCTGGCTGCTTTGTGCCGGCGGGCTGTGTCTGCTGAGCTTTGTGTTCCTGCACGACAATGTCTTTTCGGGACGCGTCGGCCGGGATGTCGCCAACATGCTGCATCAAGTTCTTCGACGGTATAATTCAGTGCCGGAGTCCGGCGAAAAATAAGAAGCTGCCTCGGCTCGTTCACCAGTGGCAAATCAACCTCTGCAGTCATGGCTCTCCAACACATTGAGTCCCTGGAAGATCCTCGTGTTCAGTCCTTTCGCGATTTGAAGAAGACGAATCGCACTCGCTGGTCGGGGGAGTTCATTGCGGAAGGCCGGAAGGTCGTTGAACGTCTGCTGGAGAGTTCGCTGGAGGTCCGCTCGGTTCTGGTAAGCGAACGTCAGCTACATTACCTGCCGGACTCGCCGCGGTTGGACACGCTCAATGTGTATGTCCTTCACGACGAGCTGGCCTGCGAATTGGTGGGATACAACTTTCACGCCGGGATTCTGGGCTGCGGAATTCGACCGGCGAATGCTGAGCTTGCTCAGCTGTGTGCGAAATCGTCGGGATTGATTGTGGCGTGCGAGCGACTGACGGACCCGGACAATCTGGGGACGATTGTTCGGCTGGCGACTGGCTTTGGTGCCTTGGGACTATTGCTCAGTCCCGGCTGCTGTGATCCCTATTCGCGGCGGACACTGCGAGTGTCGATGGGGAATCTGCTGTCACTCTCGCTACGCGAATCCCCGGATTTTCAACAGGAGTTGCAACTGCTGGCCAAATGGGGATGGGCAAGCGTGGCGACCGTTCTTGACGCGACCGCGACACCGTTGCGACAGTTCGCGTGCCCGCAGAAAGGGGTCGTGCTGCTGGGGAACGAAGCGGATGGTCTGTCACTTGAGGTTGTGCAGCAGTGTGAGCACAGGGTGACGATCCCAATGCAAGGGACTACCGATTCATTGAACGTGGCGCTGGCCGCAGGAATCGTGTTGTACGAACTCACTGCAGATGCAACCGGGGAATGACTGCCGATGCATCGATCGGAACGCTACGGAGAGACCGCGCCGATGTAGTTGTGTGGACCAACAGGCTGTTTGACGGCTGACTTGAGCTCTTGAAGTTTTGGCTTCAGGAAATCGGCGGAGGTGGGATCCTCGGAGACGAATGTCACTGCCGGGGCAGCTCGTCGCCCTTCACTGGCGAAGATGTCCAGTTCGCCGGAGCCTCCACTGGCCCGCTGTGACCAGTTGTATTTGATCGGAGATGTGTTGGCCGTCAGACGATTCAGGTCCGCATTCCCGGAACCGAAGGCGACTTCCGGGCCAGATTGATCGAGGAACAGGTTCTGGGAGAACGTAATTCGCTCCACACGGCTCTCCAGACTGCCGGTGAATTCAACTCCCCGCTGGCAGCCGAAGAATGTGTTGTTCGAAACATTCAGGCCGAGGCGGTTGTCATTCCCTTTCACAAGGACCGCCGTGCCTGTCTTGTAGAAAATGTTCGATCGCAGCAGGACATCCGTAAATGCTTCCTGGAGTACGATGGCTTGAGCGCCAGGGCCAATGAAGCGACAGCCGACGACCTGGACCGAGGAGGTGTCTTGCAGAGAGCCCGACTGGAACTCCACACCCGCGGCCTTATCGGACGAGAATCGGATGGTGCAGTTTTCGATTTTCGCCGGGGACGATCCGAGGCCCTTGACACCCCGGCACAATACGGCGATACCGCTCACGTCCTCGATCGTGACGTGATTCAGACGCGATTCGGTCAGGTAGCCATTCAGTTCAACAGCGACACTGCGCCCTTTGCTGTTCACCTTCAGGTTCTCCAGCAACAGCTTCTCACAACCTTTCAAGCGGATTGCAGGGCCATCGCCGGCGGGGTTGAGGACTGGTGGATTGGCGGCGTCACCAACAATTCGTAGCGCCCGCGAGACACCAAAACTGTTGTCGAGGTCGAGCGCGTCGGGAGGGGTGAAGCCCGGTGCGATGCGGACTTCGTTGATCGCTGTGGATCCGGAGTCCCAACTGCCGCGAACATAAGTCAGCGCTTCAGAGATTGTCCCGAAGTTGCCTTCTGGCCCAACGGTGACTGTCGTGCCGGTCACTTCCGGGCGTTCCACTTTGGGAGGGCCAGTGACCGCATTGCCTGGGCCGGGAGCCGGGGCGGGTTGGCCGTTGGGGGCGAACAGAACCCACGCGACAACCACGGCAACGAGCACAGCGACTCCGCCTGCGGCATAACTCACCCAGCGGGGCAGTTCGGAGTACTGCGAGAAGGATGGCAGTTTCGGGAGGGAGACGTTCGACCGTTTGGCCTGGACGGCCGACTTGCTCGCTTTTCGCGCTCCCGACCGGCTTGTGCCGGACTTGCCTTCAACTCTCGTTGGCTGGGAATCCAGAGAGAGATCCAGAGTCTCGCTGTCGTGGAGGGAGAAATCGGCAGGAAGATCAATGGTAATTGCCGAAAGGGGCTCTGCTTCCAGGATCTCGCTTGACGAGTCCTTTCCGGAAGAGGTTGTCGACGAGGGGGCATCGTCAAAGGCCAGCTTACCGCTCTCACGCGCAGACTTTTTCGCGACCGACTTTCCCGAAGATGACGTCTTCTTTGAACTGGGACTCTGGACCCGCGTGCTCCCAGGTGGCGGTGCAGGCCGTTCGGTTGATGGCGGAATCATCGCATTGGGAATGGCCAGCTCGGCATCGGTCGAATCCAGTGACGCCAACCATTCCTTGAGGACCGTGACGACCTCGTCGGCCGACTGATACCGATCCTCCGGCTTTTTTGCCATCAATTTTCTGATGATCAGCACCAGCGACTGCGGGACGTCCGGCCGCTCTTCTTCAACTGGAGGCGGCTCTTTCGTCTGGTGGGCGAGCAGCCGCTGGGTCAAGGTTCCCTGGTTGAAGGGGGGGTGACCGGTCAGCAGAAAATACAACGTGCAACCCAGACTGTATAGGTCGGCACGCGGGTCGACGGTGTGGCTGTCGACCGCTTGCTCGGGAGCGAGGTAGTCGGCTGTTCCCAGAACTTTCTCGTCGTGGGCTACGGTCAGCGATGCTTCTTCGCTGGCGTCGGTCACGCGTGCCAGCCCAAGATCCATCAGCCGTACGCGACCGTGCTCATCCAGAATGAAGTTGCCCGGCTTGATATCGCGGTGCACGAGTCCCGCACGATGGGCGTAGGCGAGCCCCTCGCAGCCTTGTTCAATGAGGTCCACCGCCCGGCGGCAATCCTGGGGACCCTGATCGGACACAATTTCAAAGAAGTTGCGGCCATCGACATACTCCATCACCAGGAAGTGGATGTCGATTTCGCCTTCCTTTTCGTGGTCCACATCGTAGGCACGCACGATGTGCGGATGGTCGAGCTGGGCGACCAGCTGAGCCTCACGATAGAAACGCTGCAGGAAGGAACTGTTGGTGACTAGTTTCCACGGCAGCACCTTAATCGCGCATCGCCGTTTCATCATCACATGTTCGGCAAGGTAGACGGAGCTCATGCCCCCCTTGCCGATCATTTTGAGCAGCTTGTACTTGCCGAGGAAGAATCCCTTGTGGCGGCCCTTGAGCAACTTCTCAACCTGCCAGTCCGTCAAATCGCCCGAACTGATGAGGGCATCTGCAAACGAGCGGGCATCTGGATCAGCGTTATTGCCCTGGAACTCGCGGGTGGCAGTCTGCAATCTCTCCGCCGCGAGCAGGCTGCTTCGCTTGAGGATAGACACAAATGATTCGAAAGACGCACTCATCGCAGTCAGGAGCCGGTTCTCAAGTATTGAAAGCTGGCTGTCACAGTCTCCTCAAAATCAAAATGACGTTTCGACCGGGATGAGGTACGACCATCGATTCGCAAGGAACCGGAATCGCGAACCGAACGGCCATGAACGGATTTTCGATCATTGAAAAATGACGTGAAGGATGTGAGTGGACAATCAAATTTCTCCGAAACAGTCGGTTTCCCTGAATATGCAGCCTTACGGCAACAGCTGGGTCACCCGCAACGGTTGTATCAAACGGGCAACAAAGACGCACCAAAGTTCGCCGATTGGTTGGCAATTCTCTGAAACAAGGATAGCACGCCCCCTTGGAGGCAACCACCACCGATCGAAGTACGCGTATGATTTCCCATAATCCATGCAATCCGAACCAGCTGATCCCGTCAAACGTGGATGGCCGGCGGTCGGGGTACGGCTGCATCGATTGGGCAAACTGGGGGGATGTTGAGGGTGCATTACCGACGCTGCGAGGCGACAACGTGTTCTGAAAGCCCACGGCTGAGGCTGGAGCCTCGGAGGCGAATTGACGGATTGCGGGCCGCGATGAGCTTGTCCAACACTGCGAACGGTCCCACCGGTTGAAGTCCAGTTCCGTATTGAGCCGGCGACATGGTTGCGTGTCGCGACTCTCCGCAGGAATCTGATCTCAAATGGAGTGTCTGCCAGGCGACAGCCATTACAATGGTCGTTGACCTGAACAGGCTGTTGACCTGAATTGTGAGCACGGATTGCGATGTCCATGGAAATCTCCCCGGAACTGGCTGAAAAACGTGATCAGTTGCTGAAGCAGCTGGCCAGTTGGGGACGCGTGGCTGTGGCGTTCTCCGCCGGGGTCGATAGTACCGTCGTCGCCAAGGCGGCCATGTTGGCGTGCGGCGATAAGGCGGTCGCGGTGACAGCAGCCAGTCCCAGCCTGGCGAGTGGTGAGCTGGAGCAGGCGGCAGAACTCGCAGCGCACATTGGCATTCGGCACATCGTGCTCAAGACCGATGAGTTCTCCGAACCGGGCTACATCGCTAACGCCGGCAACCGCTGCTATTTCTGCAAGAGCGAACTGTACAAACGAATTCTCGAGCGACTGGACGAGCTACAGGTGGATGTCATCTGCAATGGAGCCAATCTCGATGACCTGGGAGATCATCGTCCGGGAATGCAGGCGGCCAGAGAGCGAGACGTTCGCAGTCCGCTGGTCGAAGCGAGGCTGAACAAGGCCGAAGTCCGTGAACTGGCTCGAACATGGGGACTTCCCATCTGGGATAAACCAGCTGCTCCTTGCCTCTCCAGTCGCATCGCTTACGGGCAGGAAGTGACGGAGGAACGAGTGCAGCGTGTTGATGCGGCAGAGCAGTTTCTGCGTCAATGCCTCGGCGAACGGGAACTGCGGGTGCGTCTGGAAGCCAACGAGCTGGCTCGCATTGAAGTCCCGCTCTCGGCGCTTGGCAAACTGACCTCTGAGCCCATCCGCACCGAAGTCGCTCAAGAACTGCGAGAACTCGGCTTCCGCTTCATTACTCTCGACCTGGAAGGCTTTCGCTCAGGGAGCATGAATGCATCACTGCCCGTGGTGCAGTTGCAGGTAATGGGGGCGGACGAAAGCTGATCACGACCTGAACCTGTGGTTGCAGGCCAATCGCCCGAATCCAATACCGGGGGGCTACTGGTACCGCTGGGTGTCCTTTCCTGCTTGTCCCGCTGGCACAATGCAGTCACGGCAACTGATTAGTTGCAGCAGTGCCATGATGGCTCAAATCGCGACTGCGCCAAGAGCGTTGTCGGCCCCAGGCAATCAGCGTCTCCTCGACTCGCTGATGAAGGACAACCAATGACAACGTTGCCGCTACGTTCCATGTGAGACAGATAATATAGATCGCCACGGATGGTATGCCGGATTGAATCAATACAGGGATGAACAGAAATGGCACTGATGTGATCAGCCCCTGCCAAAGATAGATTCGATAGCTGTTTTGTCCACACCAGCAGAGAGCGGACCGGATACGTTCGGGCAACGGTATCACTCCTCTCTCATCCTCAATTTCAAGGAGGATGCAAAACGCAAGAATGGAATAACTGGATACCAGAAGGTGGATGAGTGTTGGTGGAAATTTCTCGGCTTGGAGATTGTGTCGCTCAGGGTAGACCAGAATGATCAGAACCGACAAAAGCACGAGTCCAGCCAGGGCCATGCAGAGTTTTTTCGCGGAGAATCGGCGCCGGACCGTACGAAATGCGGCACCAGCCATGAATACACCGAAATGAAACACGAGCGATAGTGACAGAAACAGCGGTTGTGGACTCATCGGTTGACGCATCGCCGCGAAGAGCAGCAATGCTGAGAGACAAGGGATGAATGCGGCCCGCTTCGGAGTTACAGATAGCAGGCACAGTCCAATCGGTATCACGGCGAGATACGTCCGGAGAAACCACATCGAACCGCCGAAGACATTCCACGAATCCCAGCAGACTCCATGCGGCTCCAAAAGGAGGCCCGAAACGATGGAAGTCCACAGCCGGGAAACAGGGACACCTCCTGTACAGGCTATGATCACCAATCCGGACAGCCAGGCAACTGCAGCGACAACGGCGTAATCACCCAGAAGACGCACAATCTG
>JAGQPW010000091.1:0-9079 GCA_020426515.1 Planctomycetaceae bacterium
ACAGAAGCTCCGGAAGGTGGTTTTGTGGCTCAGGCCGTGGGGCACGACATCTTTACGGAAGCGGACACGCTGGAGGAATTGCGAGACAATATTCGCGAGGCGGTGGAGTGCCACTTTGACGAAGCACAAGCCCCCCGACTGATTCGGCTGCACATTGTGCGAGATGAGGTGTTGACCCGATGAGGTTGCCGCGTGATGTGTCAGGGCGTGAGTTGGCTAAACGACTCGAAATCTATGGTTACGTTGTGACCCGCCAGAAGGGCTCTCATATGCGGCTGACGACAACTCAAGGTGGGGAACATCACGTCACGATTCCCTGCCACGATTCGCTTCGACTGGGAACTTTGAGGTCGATTCTCTCGGTCGTCGCGAATCACTTTGGTAACACGCCCGATGAAGTTGCCGATCGCTTGTTCTCAAGGTCTTGATGAGTGGACTGGCTGGTTCGATTCAGGGGCATGTGCATTCTGGAAACGCCTCTCGCAAGCCGGGAATTGAACAAATTCCGCGCCTTCGCGAGAGATTCCGGAGGTGATCGCAAGGGCCTTGCGATCACCTCCATGGCTTCTGCTTTGCAGACCGTCTCCGTCACCCGCCCGATTTGCAGATCGCTTCGGCCGCGTGACGATGGGCCGAGTTGCAGATTGTAGCGTTGGGGGTAAAACTGTTGGAATGTTGGCACATATATGATTCGACAGCACAGGGCGTCTTTTCTCTGGGTTGAGCCAAATCAGAGGCAACTGTGAACGAAGAAGATAATTTAACGGGCAATGACTCACTCTCCTTCGATTGGGATCGCCTTGAGCAAGAGTCACAACCCTGTCCAAAGTGTGGAACGAGTATTCCCGATGGCACGTTGTTGTGCCCGAAATGCGGCAAGGCGTCATCTGCCGTTGGGAGGCGTTCGACACGTTACGATCGGTACTTCATATATACGATCATCGGCCTCATTGGGTTACGATTACTAAGGCTGCTCGTGTTACAGCTCTGATCGAGTAACCTGACTGGGCACGTTGGTCCGTCAAATTCGTGCCAGGCACAGCCTGATACTACGGATTGCCCACTACCAGTGCATCACAAATCCGCCATCCACATTGATCGTCTGCCCGGTGACGTTTTTGCATCTCGGGGACGCCAGGAAGACCGACATGGCGGCGATGTCTTCGGGCTGTTGCCAGCGTTTGAGCGGGACGATCTGTTCGATCTTCCGGGTGGCCCAGGTGTCGTAGTCGAGACGCTGGTCGGCGGGTTGTTGGGTTGCCCAGGCTTCGTAGACCGATTGATTGAGCGGCGTCTTGATCATGCCGGGGCAGATGGTGTTCACACGGACGCCGTACGGAGCGAGATCCTTAGCTGCACATTGAGCGAAGTTAATGACCCCCGCTTTTGCAGCACTGTAAGGGGGATCGGTTTGTGAGCCGATCTGTCCGGCGACGGAACTGAGGAACAGCAGCGTGCCGTGTGGTGACTGGCAGATCGCTTCGCGGAATGCGTGGGCGGCATGAACGGCGCCCAAGAGATTGACTTCGATGTTCTTCGGCCAGTCAGCGGGCGAGAGGTTCCAGAAGGGAAAGCCGAACTTGCCGGAGCCGATGCCCGCGGCGTACACGACGTGATCGCAGCGGCTGCATTCCTGCACAAGTGTCGCCGCTGCGGCTTCGAGGTCTGCAAACTGCGTGACATCGACGATGCGGCTCCACGTTTGGATTCCGTACGTCTGCGATAGGTCGGCCGCAACTTCGGTAGCGGCGGAACTGCGGTCGAGAATTGCGACGTTGGCTCCTTCGGCGGCGAAGGCTTGAGCGATGGCCCGGCCAATGCCAGAGGCTCCTCCCACAATGACCGCGACGTGCCCGTTGAGTTGCAGATCCATGTTCGAACTTGTGCTGTTGATGGAAAGAGAACACCGGAGTTCGCACAGGCAAACTCCGGTGTGGGTGCATGACTGGCCGACGCAACGAGGGCTTCTGCTTCGCAGGGCACCCCCGCCACCCGACGATTACTCTTTCTTCTTGAAGCCACCAGCGACGAAGTCGGCCTGGGCTTTGGCTTCCTGTTCGGCAGAGACCTTGGGGTTCGGCGTGGCATCCACTTCGATTTCACCCCGCATCCACTTGACGGCCTGCGTGATGGAATCGAGGAAGGGCTTGTTGGTCCAGGTTTCTTCGCGGTGGCCGAGGTTGTTGAAGTAGACTTTGCCTTCGCCGTAGTTCTTGATCCAGCAGACGGGGACGTGGTAGCCATGCTGCACATTCACGGCACTGCCGGTGGGGCTCTTGGCGTAGTCCAGGCTCAGCAGCACCCGGCACTTTTCGGGCTGCCAGTGGCGATACATGTAGATTTCGTCCTGGTAGGGAAATTCTGCGCCGAAGGAAGCCACGAGTGGATTGGTCGGTTCGTGGTTGCTGAGCACGATTTTGCTGCCTGCCCCCCAGGGGTGGCCGATGAACGTGCCGCCCATCATGTCCCAGTACGGTTCGTAGTTGTGGTAGGTGTCGCCAGCCGAGTGAAAGCCAAGCACACCGTGTCCCTTGGCGGGGAGCCATTCTTTGAAGAAGTAGTCGAGATCTGCTTCGGCAATCGGGAGGTTGCCTGTCGTGTAGAAGGCGACGATGTCGTAGTTCTGCAGGTTCTCTTTGGTGAAGTCGGCGTCGCACTCCTGGGTGCAGTGAACCTCAAACAGTCCGGTCTGTTCGCCGAGCTGGATCAAAGCGACTTCGGCAGGGGCGAGGTTTTCGCTGGGACGACGAACGGAGCCGTGAGTGAAGCCCTTGCTTTGCGTCACGAACAGAACTTTGGATGGCTTGTCGGCAGCCATGGCGACAGTCGACATGCTAACACTGCACGCGGCGACAAGTGCCCAGAGTAGAGAGCGGCGGTTCATCTCGTGAGATCCTTTGTTGGTCAGTGGGTGAATATCAACTCCGACTGATAATACTGTGCACGCTTCCTGAATTCAGCCGAAGTGGAGACGAAACGAACCTCGCAACACGGGATGCTGCGAGGTTCGTCCAGGATGTCGATCAGGTTGCTGTTACTTGTGGGCAATGCTGGCCGTAACGGGGGCCTGTTCGTGCAGAACTGGGACACGTGATACGGTTGGCAGGGCGTAGCTGGTGTGGATGGCCAATCGCTGTCGAGCGGGGGTGAAGCTGGTATTGGCGACCGGTGGGGCCGGAAGGTGTCGAGTTTCGGTCGAGCCGGGGATCACTTCGTTCGATTCGTTGAAGAAGTCGTTGCGAGGTTCGGCCGGAGCCGGACGAATCAATCCACCGGG
Organism: Planctomycetaceae bacterium; assembly: GCA_020426515.1. Lineage (GTDB taxonomy): Bacteria > Planctomycetota > Planctomycetia > Planctomycetales > Planctomycetaceae > JACKHO01. Next base: position 3,278 of record JAGQPW010000091.1, read on the forward strand.
CACGACTTCGTTCGGTTCAGCGGCAGGAGTTGCCGGAGTCAGTCCGGCGGGCGGGGCATCGGTCGTACCGCGTGTTCCACTCCAGTTGTCGCGTGAAGGCACCACGACAGAATCACGTTCTGATGGTGGTGTGGAACGGAAATCGGAACCAGGCACCACCGGCTTGAACTCATCGGCGGGTAATTCCTTCTTGCGGAATGTTTGCGTGCTGCTGTCGGGGGTTCCTTTTGTTCCAGCATCTGTCGAGGCGGGGCTGGGCTCCTGGGTTGCCGATGGTGCGTAGTTGGAAACACCGCAGTCGCCGTTCGCGCAGCCTCCAGAGCAAGGGGAGCAGCCGCTCTGGCACGGAGAACAGCCGCAGCCAGATGGTGCGTAAGAAGTGGAGACACCACATCCGCCTGCACACCCGGCCTGAGGATATCCAGCGGAGTAGACCGGGGCGTATCCGGCGGAGTAGTAGGGGGCGTAGCCAGCCGTGTAGGTGCGACCGGCCATGTAGTCTGGTGCGTATCCGACGCTGTAGCCGGGGTACCCGTATCCCTGATAGCCATATGCTCCACTCCAGGGAGACCCGTAGCCGAACACGGCATTGTAGGTCCAAGGGATGATGCCTGCGGAAGCCTCCGAGACGAAGAAGAATGGCACCAGGGCCATGAGCAGTAGTGGACGTGTGAAAGCAGGTCGCGACATGTGCAACTCCATGGGATTAATTCCACAATTCTGTCGAGATGTGTCCGGGATCATTCCGGCCGGCGATCACTCGCCCCGAGTCGACGTCGAGTGGATTGCCTATTTTCGCGCTTCCGCCAGACTCGATGCAACCGTCGAGATCAGATTCTTGAGGACAATTGTCAGGAATGTGAGTTTGCGGACCAAATGGACTCATCAAAATTTGCTGAAATAAATTGTCAGGTCAGTATGGCGTTCGGGAAATGTCGTCGGTAGACTACGGGGCAGTGGAGGGCGTCCACATCTTCAACGGTAACGACCGAGGATGTTCAAGCCCTAGAACGCACATCTGTTGGCTGGCAAACTCGGTCAGCCACGTTCGTACCAACCTCCCCACGTCGAAACAGATCTCGAACCGCAGAACTTACGGCTCGCCCTGCTTGTAGAAGTTGAGGATGGAAGGATTGGAAGATTGCTTGCAATCTTCACGCGGGCGTAGAAGTGGGGATGCACTCCGAGAACGTTTCGATGTTTCTGTTTTGAGGAAGGGCTGCTATGCAGCGCGGTACGATCAAGAAGTTGGTGGCAGACAAGGGGTTCGGCTTCATCGCCGGTGGAGATCGCGGGAAGGACTTGTTCTTCCACGTCTCTGCATTGAAGGACACAACCTTCGAATCTCTGTATGAAGGTCAGGATGTGGAGTTCGAATCGGAGCAGGGGCCTAAGGGTGCACGCGCTTCGGTCGTTCGCCCTGTCTAGCTTCGGTGGGACACCCCAGCGAAGTGGGTAATCAGACAAACTGATTCGCAAATCGATGAGAGTCCTCGACTGGCAAGTGCCAGTTGGGGACTCTCTTTTTGCGCGCCTGGCATTCGGACTGGAGTGACGCAAACAGACCCTGACAGGCTTGGCCTGCGGAGCCTGTTCAAGGCCAGGGCCCGTCTGTTGACCGCTGTCCCGCGATGGCTCCTTGGTTGTAACTGCTTGTAAATAAGGAGGTAATTCGTTTGGGCTGCAGAATCGGTGAACCCGGAAAATCTGGCATCTCACGCATAATCGTTAGAGTTTGCCAAACAGGGAAACCGATACTTACGGACAAGTCCATTCCGTGCGCCCGTGATGTGGGGCTCACAGTTTGGGCGTGAGGGGACCCTGGTTCTCTTGCTGACCCCCCCAGTCCAAGGATGTTCTGATGCGGATTCAGCCCTGGTACAAAGCGGTCTTTGGTGCGACAGCACTGATCACTGTTTCTATGGCTTCACTGTCGATGGCACAAACGCCTTACCCAGCAGGTCCTGGTGGACCGCCGGGGTACGGTACGCCCTACTATGGCGGCGGGTATGCCCCCGGCTTTCAAGCCCCATTTTCGAACAACCAGCCCGGAGCGATATATCCTCCGGGACTGGACCCCACACAAATGCAGCCCTGGCCGATGATGAGCCCGTTTCAGGCTGCGAATGTGGGCCGCGATTCCACCTACAACCAGAATGGGTTGTGGTATCGCGAAGTCCTTCCAAAGCGAACGGACTGGACCGTCTCGGCTGAAGCCATCGCTATCTGGTATCGCAGTGCCGGTGGGGCCGCCATTGGTTCCCCCGCGGCACCGCTCGATCCGGAGACCAACCTGCCCGTGGGCGTGCCTGCGAACACTGATCCTCAGTTCGGTGCGTTTCCAACGGTTCCGAACACCATTCCCAGCAATACCGGGTTCTTCTCGACAAGTACGCTGGTGTTCCCGATTCCTTTCCTGGACGCCGGGAACGCACAGTACGACGACAACTCGTGGCGGTTCCGACCTCACTCCGGATCAGATCTTGGTGATCCTTCGGCCGCAGGCGGTATTCGATTGTCGGCTGGCTACGAAACCGAAGATGGATCGGGTGTGAGTCTCGGGGGCTGGTGGGCTGCGGAAGCACGCGAAGTGATGCAGCTGGGAACTGACAACTACAATGGAGTGCCGGTCACTCAGGCTCTGATTCAGGCATTCGGTGCTCAGAATCTGGAGCCATACGGGTCACTGCCTTTGAACAATGGTGAGTATCCGCTTCCGGACTTTGGTCCCGGCAGCACAGCCAAGTTCGACGTGCTGTATCAGACACAGTTCTCGACGCAGGCATCCGGGGCAAACCTGAGCTTCTACCTGCCACGAGTCTATGACACGGGGGCCGTGACGGTTCGACCGATGTGGGGAGCTCGCTACCTGTTCATTGACGAAGCCTTTGGGTTTCGCGGTATCGACAGCGGTTTCACCTACGACCTGGATGACGACATCAATCCCACGGGAGCGTCCGCCGACTACTCGATGTACGAAGCCACCATGTTCAATCGCATCTCGAGCCATCTGGCCGGGCCTGAAGTCGGATTCCGAGTCGATCTGGGATCTCCACGGGGCGCGTTCCATGTGTATGCCGAGACCAACCTTGCGATTGCCGTGAACTACGAAAAGGGCGAGATGCGAGGGAACAACATTGGTGATCCGCTGGTGGACATCAATCCCAGCTTCAATGACCTGGCTGAACCTCGAATGCTGGCAGACGGAGTGGATGCACGATTCCAGGACCAGAAGGACAGTGCCCACGTGTCGCCTGTGTTCCATCAGTCCGTCTTCGCCGACTTCGACCTGTTCGGTGGTATGCCGCACTTCAAGAAGATGCCGCTGCTGGAAGACACGCGTTTCCGACTCGGTTACACACTGATGTATGCGGGACAAGTGGCTCGCCCCATGGAATCGATCGAATGGCGAGGCTTTCCACAGTACTCCTTCATCTCGCTGTCTCATGAGAATTGGTGGGCTCATCAGCTGACTGCAGCCATCGACTGGCAGTTCTAGTAGACGTTTCTCCGTGTGCTGCCTCCCTGGGATGCGGCTTGTGAGGGGGGATGAAACTGCGGTTGCTCATGACATCATGCGACTGAGCAATCCAGGTGACGAGGGGGCGATGTTGATGTTGATGTGCCGGGGGATGCAAATCTGGGGACTGGTCCTGCTCGTAGTCTGCGGGGCCATGGGGTGTGCAAAGCAACGCTCTGAAGGCTCGCTGGCCGAGTCGTCCAGATTGGATGTCAGACTGCCCTCAGTTCGGCTTCTGTCGCCCCTGACGGCAGAGGAAATCACGGCGCTGGTCCACATTGCCGAGCAACTTCCCGGTGCAGACTTGCCGCCGTTCGCGACAGTACCAGCATCACACAGCCTGTATTGTGCTCTCCCGGAGTTCGTCGAGGCTGAACGGGAGCGGCTGGCCGCTTCGCTCGATCCGCAGTGGCAGGCGGCACAATGGGGGCAGGACCCGGAGTTGTCCCGCAGGCTGGACGAATTAGGGGTCGATCCCGTCAATCTGGCCACAAGCATGCTGCGGGTCAGCAGCGCCTGGACGGCCATGCTGCTCGAATCTTCAGGCACTCACGAGGGCCAGGAGGCAACGCGACTCTCCCGGGTGAGTTATCTGGAGCTGTGCCTGGGGCGGCAATTGGAGTTGGCCCAGGTTCTCTTTGAAAGGCCATTGACCCAGTGGCAGCGGGAGCAGCAGTTGGAGGCGATCAGCGAGACGCTGGCCTGTCTGCAGTTGGCCCGCATGTGCGCCGCAGTCCCGGAGGCGAACCTGGGGGTGATTGTCCAGCATCGCGACTTGCTGCAGCCTCTCTTGCCAGCGGCATCGGCACTGTCGGGCTTCGAGCAGCGAACCGAATCAAAGGCGACGATCCTGCAGATCTCTGGCGAGCAAAACGCGTATGCACCGTTCAAGTGATCGTGTGAGCCTCTGAAATTATTCGGCGGTTTCAAAGAAAACCTGCTCTGAATTGACCGCAATCGGCCTGTTGTTACGATTACTAGGGTAGCTTGGTAAGTCTCTGCGTTACTGAAATTGGGCCGCTTCGCAAAGTTCGGGCATGAAAAATGCCGTCGAGGAGCTTGCTGCAGCTGTCTTGAGTGTTCCTCTACCACTTCGATTCTCACCTGCATGGTCCCTCAATCGGCAGACGATCTGGAAAGGCTGTTGATACAGGCACAGCTCGTCTTCCCTGAGGAGGTCGCTGCCTGCCGACGGGAATTGTCCGCCAATTCCGCGAGCGAATTGCTCGCAGTGCTGGAACGCCGACAGCTCATTTCGCCACTGCAGTCCCAGCGAATTCGCAAAGGCGAAGTCGACGGGCTGGTGTTGGGCGGCTGCAAATTGATGTATCGAAATGCCGCGGGCAGCTTTGCCCGAGTGTATCGTGGTGCCCGGGTCGACGATGGACGCATGATCGGCATCAAGGTCCTCCGTGAACGCTGGGTGAGCGATCCGGAAACGGTTCGGCTGTTTCATCGGGAAGGCGAGATCGGCAAGCGGCTGAAGCATCCCAACATCGTGCCGATCTTTGAGACCGGAACCAAAGGGAAGTTCCACTTCATTACAATGGAGTTCGTCGAAGGGGGAAACCTGCGGGACTTCCTGAAGATTCGACACAAACTCAGCCCTGTCGAAGCCTGTCGCTTCGGTCTGGATATGGCTCGCGGCCTGGATTACGCCATTCGGCAGGGGATCACGCATCGCGATCTCAAGCTGACCAACGTGCTGATGAGCAGTCAGGGGGTCGCGAAGCTGATTGACTTCGGTCTGGCCGCCGATGAAGCGATGCTGCTTCGCTCCGATGGTCCCGACCTTGCGGTTGCACTGGAGTATTCCACGCTCGAACGGGGCAGTGGCGCACCACCCAATGACCCGCGCAGCGACCTCTACTTCCTGGGAGCCATCCTGTACGAGTTGCTGGCAGGCGAGGGGCCCTATCCGCCGACGAGCGATCGGGAAGAACGCAAGCGGTTTTCCCGATACCGCGATATCCGTCCCATCACGAGTGAATTGCCGCAACTCGATTTTCGAGTCACTCAGATTGTTGACCGGCTGTTGGAGGTGAACCCCAATCGTCGCCATCAGTCAGCTGAAGAGGTGGTGGACGAACTGGAATCCGCGCTGCGTGAGCTGGGGGGGGATCCACATCCCCAGACACAGCAGTCCGCTCGCCCCGCGGCGCAAACCATTTTGTGTGTTGAAGATCGCCCGAAGATGCAGAACCTGTTGCGGGACTACTTCAGCAAGCACGGATACCGGGTCCTGCTGCTCAGCGATCCTGATCGGGCCCTTACGCGTATCG
>JAGQPW010000091.1:9177-15597 GCA_020426515.1 Planctomycetaceae bacterium
GATTTTCGGCAGGCCCTTAAACTTGGTCATCGGCGCAATATGGGGGCTATTGTGGTGGTTAGTCGCAGCCAGACCGAGCAATTGCCCTCGCTCAACACCGTTCACAGTCGCGGCAAAGCGTTGGCACCACCGATTCAGCTGCGAGACCTCCGATTGGCTCTGGAATCGCTGAATTCGCACACTCCGGCTGTTGGTCGCTGACTATGGTCGGCACCTGTTGCAGAAATCGGCGGAAATCCGGAACAGGGTCTCTTGCGTCTTTCCTCGATCTCCGCAATCCTCAATGGGTTGCACTGTTGTCTGGCACGCCGGTATCACTAGGCTGCCAGCAATGGTTGGTAGAAACTCATCATCAGGCTTTCAAAGTCGCGGTCTAACTGGTCGTCACAAGGCGTCATCATGGCAGTGGAGATTAAGGTCCCCTCAGTCGGGGAGTCCATTACCGAGGTGTTTATCGGGGAATGGTATCTGAAGGCTGGCGACTGGGTTGATATGGACGGCAACATCGTCGGACTGGAAACCGATAAGGCGACCTTCGACGTTCCCGCCCCTCAGGCTGGCATCATCAAGAAAATCCTCAAGGAGGCTGGCTCCACCGCGCAAATTGGTGAGCCTATTGCCCTTCTGGAACCGGGCTCTGCGCCGGCAGGCAAAGGCAAGACCTCAGCGTCGCCGGTCCCCGCAGCAGCGGCTGCGGCAAAGTCAGGCAGCAGCAGTTCTGAACCTGCGGTCATGCCCGCTGCGGCTCGCGTCGCGGGACAGCAGGGACTCGATGCCCGACAGGTTCCCGGAACCGGTCCTGGCGGTCGCATCCTGAAAGAAGATGTCGAACGACAGCTGCAGTCTGGCAGCAACGGCAGTGCAGGCACCGCTCGCGAAAAGCGACGCGTCCCGATGTCGCCGATGCGGCAGACCATCGCCCGACGACTCGTCGAAGCTCAGCAGAACGCAGCATTGCTGACGACTTTCAACGAAGTCGACATGTCCGCAGTGAAGCGGCTGCGGGCTCAGTATCAGGATTCGTTCGTCGCTCGTCACGGCGTGAAGCTTGGGTTCATGTCCTTCTTCGTGAAGGCCGTGGTCGAAGCTCTGAATGTGTATCCCCAGGTGGGAGCCCGTGTGGATGGGCACGAACTCATCTACACGAACTACATGGACATCGGCATCGCCATCGGAGCTGGTAAGGGACTCGTGGTTCCCGTGCTCCGCAATTCAGAGCGATTGAGCTTCGCGGAAATCGAAAAGGCCATTTCGAACTTTGCCCAGCGGGCGAAGGAGAACAAGCTCGGTCTGGAAGACCTCGAAGGGGGCATTTTCACGATCACCAACGGTGGCGTGTACGGCTCGCTGCTGTCGACACCGATTGTGAATCCTCCACAGAGCGGCGTCCTCGGCATGCACGGCATTGTCGATCGTCCCGTCGCCGTGAACGGACAGGTCGAGATTCGCCCGATGATGTATCTCGCCCTGACCTACGATCACCGCGTGGTCGATGGTCGCGAAGCGGTCTCCTTCCTCGTTCGCATCAAGGAAACGATCGAAGACCCCACGCGGCTGGTCCTGGAAGTCTAGTCACCAGTCATTTGAGAAACTCCTCTCCCTCTCCCCCACAGCCGAGCATCGATTCCGTTTGAGCTCGATTGCGGGGGAGAGGGAGATTGCTTTGACACTCGACGCCGCTGTTGCATTGGGCAGGACATTGCAACGAGGCTGGGAGAGAACTTGTCGATGGCAGCCATGTCTTCTGACGCGACCACCTCGGACGATGCCCGGCGACAACTCGTCGCCCGTGCGCAAATGACCCTCGCCCATGCCTGGATGGTGCGGGCTTTCGTTCGCCACTCAAACGAAGTCGAAGACTTCCCCGAACTGCACGAGATCGGTCGGGCCGTCTTCGATCTGGCCCGCGCACTGGAAACCCGTGTGGATGATCCGCCGGGCTACCTGCGCATGCTCAGCAAAAAGCTCGCCAAGTTCCGCCTCGCCGTCGAACAATTCGCCACCGATGCCCCCAAGGCATCATCACACACCAACTTCGCCATGGCCGTGATTTCCATCAAAGGCTGCGTGACGGAGTTGGAAGCCATCGTCGCCGCGAGCCGGTAGGGTCCGCTGTGAGATGAACGGCAATTTGCCCCCAGAGAACTCGCATAGAGCGAGTGTTATGGGTGATGTCTAATCAGTATTGGTAGGGCCGGTTCCACCGGCCGATTGCTGATTGGGCAACATGTTCACCCAGCGAAAGGCCGGTAGAACCGGCCCTACGCCAACTGTGCGGACCACGAGCCGAGGCCGCGGTTCCACTTGCATCTCACCCACCCAGTGCCTTCGCATAAAACTCCTGCGCCACTGCCAGTGCGTCGCCGATTTTGGCCGGATCTTTGCCGCCTGCTTCGGCGAGGTCGGGGCGGCCTCCTCCTCCTCCTCCGACGGCTTTGGCGGCTTCGCGGACGCAGTCACCCGCTTTGACCCCTTGCTTGACGAGGTCTTTCGACACGGCGGCCAGCAGGGCCACTTTGCCGTCGATTTCGGTGGCGAGCAACGCAGCCACGCTGCCTCCCTGTTGACGGAGCTGGTCGGCGTATTCACGTAGTGTATCGCGGTCGATGCCGCTGAGCTGCACGCAGACAATCTTGGCTTGGCCCACGGTTGTTGCTTCGGCCAGTAGTTTGGCAGTGGCATCGGCAACTGAGGCTCTGGTGTACTGGGCCAGTTCCTGCTTGAGCTGCTTGAGTTCCTCCTGCAGTTGCTGGGCTCGGCGGGGAAGTTCCTGGAGTTGGGGAACCTTCATCGCAATGCCGACTTCCTTGAGCAGGTTCTCGGTTTCGCGGATGCGTTCCAGGGCCTTCTTGCCGGTGGCGGCGACGATACGTCGGACTCCTGCCGCGACGTTTTCTTCGTGGTCGATCTTGCACAGACCAACCTGCCCGGTGTTGTCGAGGTGAGTGCCCCCGCACAGTTCCTTGCTGAAGTCTCCCATGGAGACCAGACGCACGCGGTCGGGATATTTTTCGCCGAACAGGGCCATGGCTCCGGCGGCTTTCGCTTCCTTGATGTCCATGTACGCAATCTCGACGGGAGCCCCTTCCGAGATGCGGGCGTTGACAATGTTTTCAATCTCCAGCAGTTCATCGGGAGTTACTGCGGCCCCGTGGGAGAAGTCGAATCGCAGGACATCGTCTTCAACCTTGGAGCCCCGCTGCATGGCGTGCTCGCCCAGCACCTGGTGCAGGGCGTGATGCAGCAGGTGGGTGGCCGAGTGAGCCCGGCGGATGCCGGCCCGGCGTTCATTGGCGACGGTGGCCTGCACGGTCTCGCCAACACGCAATGCTCCGGAGATCAGACGACCGCGATGGACAATCAGCCCTGCGTGCTTCTGGGTGTCATCGACTTCGAACAGCATTCCCTGTCCGGTGATGGTTCCAGTGTCGCCCACCTGTCCGCCGGATTCGCCGTAGAACGGGCTGCGGTTGAGGATCAGGTCGACATGAGCATCGGCGATGTCACAGGAATCCACCTGTTCACCAGCGACGACCATGCCGACGACCTGTGCTGTGGTCGTGGTCGTTTCGTAGGCCAGGAACTGGGTGTCACCTGAAGCCTGTTGAATGGCATCGAGTGGACCGGCAGCCATCACTCCCCATGAACCTTGACCGCTCTTCTTCTTGTGGTCGTCTTCGGCGAGTTGAAAGCCCTTCTTGTCGATCGACAGGCCACGGTCGGCTGCAATGGCGGTGGTCAGGTCGAGGATGAAGCCGTCCGTCTGGTGCAGGTCGAACACTTCCTTGCCGGGGAGGATCTTGCTGCCGCTGGCTTTGCACTTGTCGACCAGCTTGTCGAACTTGCTGAGTCCCCGCTCGATGGTACCGAGGAAGTGCTCTTCTTCTTCCTTCACGGTTCCCATGACGGTTTGCCGGGTTTGCGACAGTTCGGGGTAGGGGACAGACATCAGGTTGATGACCGTGGGGACAATGGAGTGCAGGAACGGTTCCCGCATGCCAAGCAGGTAGCCTTCCAGGAATGCGCGACGCAGCAGCAGCCGGACGATGTATGCGGCATCCTTGCTGCCGGGAGCAACTCCTTCGTGAATGGCGAACGAACAGGCGCGCACGTGGTCGGCAATGCGTCGCAGAGCCCGGCCTTCGGGAGCGGTGAAGGCGTACTTCTTTCCAACGGCCTCCCCGGCGGCTTCACAGAGAGGTCGCAGGATGTCGATTTCGTAGTTGCTTTCGACTCCCTGCATGACCGCAGCACAGCGCTCCAGTCCCATGCCGGTATCGATGTTCTTCTTCGGGAGCGGGCGGAGGTTGTCCGGTGGATCGCCCACGCGATTGAACTGTGTGAACACGAGGTTCCAGATTTCCACTTCTTTGCCGCCGCTGGGGGGATAGTAGTAGATCTCACTGCACGGTCCGCACACGCCATCGGGGCCATTGCTGGGAGCGCCGGCGGGCCAGAAGTTCTCGTGCTCGTCGTCGCGGCGGATCTGGTCGGCACGAAGTCCCACTTCTTTGTGCCAGATGTCGTAGGCTTCGTCGTCGTCGAGGTAGACGGTCACTTTCAGGCGGTCCGGAGAGAGGCCGAGCCATTTCTTTTCGGTCAGGAATTCCCAGGCCCAGTGGATGGCTTCCTTCTTGAAGTAGTCGCCGAACGAGAAGTTGCCCAGCATTTCGAAGAAGGTGTGGTGGTAAGCCGTGACCCCCACATTGCCAATGTCACCCGTCCGCAGACACTTTTGCGAGGTCGTCGCGCGAGTGAAGTCGATCGGTCCGATGCCGAGAAACTGATTCTTGAACTGGTTCATCCCGGCGGGGGTGAACAGCACGGTGGGGTCATCCTTGGGGACCAGCACATCGCTGGGACGGCGGATGCAGCCCTTGGATTCAAAGAAGGAGAGGTAAGCTTCTCGCAGTTCGTTCGTTTTCATCGTATCAGCAGAGTAAACTGGTTGACTGGCAACGCGGTGACGGATCGACGCGTCTGCATCAGCCGGTCCTGATGGACAACGGCGATGCCCTGCGGCAATGAGTCGGGCGGAATCTTAATGGCTGAGACGTCACAAATGCCAACTCGTTCCGGGATCAGACGGCAGGATTCGCGATTCTGCTCCTCGGACCCGATTGCTGCCTGCTGGTTCGTTCGCTGCCAGAACGCAACTGCGGCGGTGGTGTTGCTGATTTTTCTGGGGTTTGGAAACGCGACGGTTTCGGCACAGACGTTCCGTTTTGTGTTCATGGGACCGAAATCGCCTGTATTGCTGGAAGCTCAGGTTCAATCGGGAGGCTGGGATCTGCGGCGGGTGCGCGAACGTTATGCGGCGGGGGCTTTTCAGCGTCTGGATCAGGATCACAATGGGCAACTCAGTCCCGCGGAAGCGTCACGCATTCCAGTTTCGGGCCGCTTTTCCGCAGAAGGTGAACAACTTGGACCGCGGTGGGCGGAGCTGGATGTCGATCCAGCCGATGAACAACTCACCGAAGGAGAACTGTTCTCATTTCTCGACCGGGTGCTCGGTCCTCCGCTGACCGTGGAAAGACAGACTCCTCGACTGACGCAAACCGTTCGGCTGTATGCGGAACTCGATCTGAATGGAGACAACTCCATCACCCCGGATGAATTTGCCCAAGGATTGCAGCGGTTGCAGCAATCTGACTTCGACGATGATGAAACGTTGAGCGTCGCCGAGTTGCAGCCCTTTCCGCTCTCGGTGGTGCAGGCTCGGCAGGCAGCGGAAGCACAGACGCCCGACTCGGATATTCCGCTGTTGCTGGTGTCGACTGTGGACGAGCGAGGAATCGCTGCTGCTCGGATCGTCGCGGAATATGGTATCGACGGTGTTGTTGAGAGTGCGGTCCAACTGGGCATTTCCGAGCGGTTCTTCCGGGTGTTCGATGCGGACAAGAACGGACGCATGGAGGCCAGTGAAGTGGTGCGGTATCTGGAAAAGGCTCCCGCGCAGGTGAATCTTTCGGCCTCGCTGGCTCCGCCGATGATCGGATTGGGACGCATTTCGGCGCCGGAAACGGTCACTGTGATGGAGGAGGGAAAACGACCGGTACTGAACCTGGCCGGGGTTCCGGTCGAATGCGTGGCACGAAACAAGGCGAGTGACCTGCGGGATCAGGTCAGCCTGTTCAAGATTCGAATGCGGCAATCTGATGCCGATAAGAACGGGTACCTGGATGCCGGGGAGTTCGCCGGGTTGCAGGCTCCCGTTTCCTTTCGCGATGTGGACCTCGACGAGAACGGACAGGTCACGGTTGAGGAACTAGACCTGTTCTTCACGCTGGACGGACTGGCGGCCCAGAGTCGGCTGGTGGCGACACTCTCCGACGAAGCCAAAGTGCTGTTCAATCTGCTGGATGCGAACTCCGACAACCGTCTCGTTGAACGGGAATTGCGTGCGGCCCCGGAAGTTCT
>JAGQPW010000091.1:15697-17745 GCA_020426515.1 Planctomycetaceae bacterium
GTGCTGTTCAATCTGCTGGATGCGAACTCCGACAACCGTCTCGTTGAACGGGAATTGCGTGCGGCCCCGGAAGTTCTGGCGGCATACGATCAGGACGGCGATGGAGCACTGGCCAGCCGGGAGTTGGCGAGTCGGTTTCGTATTACATTCAGTCAGCCGGAACTGATCGACATTCGTGTTGATGCCGGGATGAATCAGCAGGCTCGGCAGGGTGTCGTTCGTGAAGAGACATCGGGACCATTGTGGTTCCGAAGGATGGACCGCAATCTCGACGGCGATCTCTCCTGGCGCGAGTTCCTGGGGTCGCGGCAGGACTTCGATCGAGTGGATGCCGATGGAGATGGCCTGATCACTCTGGAGGAAGCACTGCAGGCGGAAGTACTGAGGCGACCATCGGTGCCATAGGTTTGTGTCGGGAAGTACCTGCCATCAGTCGACTTGAGGCTGCACATCTCTGTTTGGGACCGGATGATTCTTTCGCACTTCGGCATGTCCGTTCTTGATGAACTGCGAGACCACCTGGGCGTGCAGTTGGATCAACGTGGCGACGTAAGGGTCTTCCGACGTCTCGATGACCTCGATTCCACGCTCGGTGGCGCGACTTTCCAGTTGGATTTTTGAGGCGTTGCGAAACACTTCCCGAAACAGTGGGTCGCGCATGTGGATTGGCTTTCCGGATTCGACACGGTCGTACATGGCGGCGACGTGCTCACGAATTTTGGTTGCGACAGCGGGATCGGTCGATTCGGTGATCGTCTGGACTCCATTCTTCACATTGCGAATGCTGCGCGTGATCGAGTTGCGGTGTTCCAGCAGGTAGAAGAACGTTTCGTGGTCCTGCGCGAACTGCGCATCTGCACCGTGTCCTCGTCCGCGGCCATGCCCGACTGGCGGGCCCTGCTGGCCCCGCGGAGCATTCGGGCCCTGGGCGGTGAGATCGGAAACGCAGAGTGTGACACCGAGACACAAAGTGGTGACAAGCAGGGAGGTCTTGGGGAACATGGGGACTCTCCAGTTGAGGGAGTTCGGTTATAGAAGATGCAATGCAACCGGCGTGCCATCCTTCTCGATGGAGGAATTAGAGGTTGATTCAGTGGTTCTGGGCATTGGAAGGCGATTGAGCGCTGTTAGCGCTGCGGGGTAGCGCTGGTTTCTGCGGGTGACAGAGCTGTGCCGCAGGTCCCTCTTGCCCAGTCATTGATTGACGCACTATCGTGCCGCCCCATGACGTCTCCGACAGATCCTTCTTCACGACGAATCAACAGTGTGCTGGCCAGCATGTGTCTGCTGGCAGGTGTTGCGGGGTTTATTGCGCTGGTGGTTGCTCAGTCTGGCGGCTCAGTCGGCGGACTGCGACGTTGGATCATGCTTGCTCCGATGGTGTGGGGAGGGGGATCAATCGGGCTGAGCATGTTTGGGGTCCACCTGTTGTGGACGACCGAGCATCGTCGCACCAGCTGGCGGCCCGAAGTGCCGGGACGACGATTCGAGTCGGTCGTCTTTTATACTCGGCAGGAGTGTCATTTGTGCGATGAGGCGCATGCCCTGCTGCTGGAATACCAGGACTGGCTGCCGGAGATTGTCGATGTCGACATTGATGATGATCCGGAACTGCAGCAGCAGTTTGGGACTGTTGTTCCGGTGATTGAGTGCGACGGGAAGATTCGCTTTCGGGGTCGGGTCAGCGAAATCCTGCTGCGGCGATTGCTGGAAGGGACCACTCCTCGTGATCGCCGTCGCGGATGCGGCAGTGGCAAGTGCAAGGGGGGGAAGTGCAAGAGCGGCAAATGTGGCAACGGCAAATGCGGTAGTGGCCAGTGCGGTTCGTGCTAAGGTGACGACGGGGAAAAGGGCCGATTCGGTGGGGGGCGTCTTGCCGGATGGATGCTGCGCGACGTAGACTGAGGTTCACGTTCTGCCGTCTGAATTCATGTGTGATGCGGGGAACAAGCGTATCGGGCCCTGGATCAGCATTGACTCGCGAATGAATGCAACCCCCGAGCAGCGACGCCTTGGACCGTTTCTGATCTTTGAAGAGATCGGCGTCG
>JAGQPW010000091.1:17842-19254 GCA_020426515.1 Planctomycetaceae bacterium
AGAAGACACGACAGCAGGATTCAACTGTGGCGGCTGGCGGGGGCCTGACCGCTTCCGATCGCACGAAGTCGGGGAAGAAAAAGAAAAAGAAGAAGGACGCCGCACCGCGAGAAGCAACGCCATTCTATGAACAGACCTGGTTCCTGCTGAGCGTGCTCGTTCTGTTGCTGGGAGGGATTCTTGCCTTCTATCGCTACAACGTGAGCGAAGGGCGGCTGTATCGGATCGTCGCCAGGAATATGGCGAGCACTGATCCCGGCGATTGGGATGATGTTGAACGGCAGATGAAGCAACTGCTTGCCTGGTATCCCGAAAGTTCCAATGCACCACAGGTGCAGGTCTGGCTGGACCAGCTGGACATGCATCGCGCCAAGAACCGGGTGGAAACGAACATCAAGTTTGGTCGTGAACCACAAAGCGAAGCGGAGCGGCTGTATGTCGAAGCTCAGCAGTTCGAGAAGTTTGGCGACCGCATGACGGCATTGGAGAAGTATGAGGCGATGCAGTCGCTGTTCGCGCCGAAGTCCGGAGAGTTGAGTGAGGCTGAACAGGAACAGGAACGCACGGCTCGACCGTACTGGCTACTGGCTCGGGATCAGGCGCAGAAGATTCGGGGTGCTGTGGGAAGCGAAACAGACCGGGTGGCGTTCGTTCAGCGGCAGCTTCAGGAAGCTGATGACCTGCACGAACGGGGTGAGAAGTTGCTGGCTCGTGAGAAGTGGCGGGCCATCGTTCGGCTGTACGGCAATCTCGAGGAGTTCAAGACTCTCGCAGCTCAGGCTCAGGCCCGTTTGGATGCCGTGGGCACATCGGAGTGACGCGGGACAGACTCGGCGCAAAAAAATAGCCGAGAGGCAGTAGAGTCTGCATCCCGGCTCGTTGTAGCAAGCAGAAGAGTAGCGGACTACTTCTTCTTGGTGGCCTTCTTCTTTGTGGCCTTCTTAGCAGTGGCCTTCTTTGCGGTGGCCTTCTTAGCAGTGGCCTTCTTTGCGGTGGCCTTCTTGGCTGCCTTCTTGGGGGCGGCTTTCTTGGCTGCCTTCTTTACGGCCTTCTTCGGAGCCGCCTTCTTAGCTGCCTTCTTAGGGGCGGCCTTCTTGACGGCCTTCTTGGTTGCCTTTTTCTTGGCCATGGAAACTCCTCCTTCTCAGAGTTTCTTGTGTGGTGTTCAACCGCTGCTACCGGGCAAAATGCTGTTGAACAATTCCACGGTTGCCTGATCCTTCCCGACTCACCAACCTTGGAGAGCCGTGTGTTCTCATAGTCGTGTGATGAATGTCAAAAACACTTTCACCGCATGAGTTCACAATGATTGGCAAATGGTACGAAATGGACAAACGGTTGCAACCCTAGTTTTCGTCTCTTCCGTACGATCCGCGCGAAATCGGCAACCTTGTTCCACATGCTGATCGAGC
>JAGQPW010000091.1:19352-20882 GCA_020426515.1 Planctomycetaceae bacterium
AACGGTTGCAACCCTAGTTTTCGTCTCTTCCGTACGATCCGCGCGAAATCGGCAACCTTGTTCCACATGCTGATCGACCATCATCGGCGAGTGACCGACTTCAAACACGACTCTAAATGTCGAGGTGAGTTGTGATCGCGCGACTCAGCTTGGACGGACTCATGACTCCGACTCAGGCTCGTTCGAGTTCAGTTGGCCTGCGGGCAATGTCTGCTCGGTTTGCTTCACACGCAGCCAGGACAGCAATGTCCACAGCGAGATTCCCGCGGCAATCAGCATCAGCATCAGACCGGGGAGTTGTTGCGATTGATCAGACCAGTGTTCCGCTGAAAGCAGCAATGCAGAGACGGCCCAGGTCGCCATGCTCAGGTACAGGCTCATGCGAACGCGACTGCGCATTCGAAGTGATTGTGAAGTGGCGACAGCGGTTCGCGCGGAACTGTTGGCAAGTTGCCGAAACGAATCCAGATTCGCCCGCATGGCCTCCTTTTCCTCGGGATTCAACGTGCGAGCAGTGGGACGCTCGACTTCGACCGAATCAATTTCATCATGCTGCGGTACTGGTTCCGGGTCCGGAACTGCGGCTGTCTCGACCTGTGGGGTGGGCGTTGAAGAGGCCGTCGATTGCGCGCTTGAACTGGTGCTTTCCGAGGAGGAGTTGCCGCGTCGCATTCGCGCGAGCAACTGCTCCATGTACGCCGCAACGGAGTCATCTCCTTGATCTTCAGCGGCCGTTTGTGATGCATTCGCGTCGTTGCGTGTCTCGACGCTGTGTTGAGCTTTTGGTTCGGGTTGAGGAGGAGATTCCGGGTGTTGAGTTCGCGGAGTTCTCGTTGCGGCCATGATGGAGTCGAATCGCTGTTCCGAGGGTCCGTGCGGCGCTCGCTCTCTCTCTTCTTCGACATCCGATTCCGAGTCATCAGATTCTGTGGGAAAATGACGAGTTTCTTTTTCAGGAAGCCCGAACATTTCCGCGAGTTGAGAACGCAGACCACGGATCGCGGGGTCAGCCGCAGCGTTCGACTCTGTTCTGGTGGCATATGGTGGAGAGGCTGACTCTTCGTCGTCCTGTGCTGCATTCGCTTCGTCGGACGGAGCTTCGTCCATTACTGGTTCGGCGACAGCGGCTTCAAGTTCGGTCGTGACAACCTGAGGTTCTTCGTCACTAACGTCCTGCTGCTCGGCAGGCTCCTCGTCAGCGACACGGAGGTTAAACAGGCTTTGTTGACCAGCAGGGATCGACTCGTCGTCCGGTTCCGTGAACAGCGAACGCTGCTGATCTTCGTGACACTCGATGAGCTCTGTTGTCGGCTGCTGATGATTTGCCTGACTTTCAAGCTCCTGCAACTGCCGGTGCAGGTCCTCGTTGGCCGCTGTGAGGTGCTGTTGTTCCAGTTTGAGCGACTCGTGGTTCTGAGCGACTTCTTCAATCTGCCGCTCGGCCGCTTCCAGCTGCTGTTGCAGGTGGTCGCGTTCGGCGATGTCGATCTGGCGTTGTTCGTCTTCCTGTCGAAGTTGTTCTTCCAGTTC
>JAGQPW010000092.1:0-7821 GCA_020426515.1 Planctomycetaceae bacterium
GAAGCGTTACTTGGGCCAGAGCGGAAACGAGCAGCACACATCAGCGTCTCGAAAACGGTACCGCAGGCGAGGTGTCTGGCAGCGCCGCTACTGGGAGCACACGATCGAAGATGAAGACGACTTCGATGCTCACTTCGATTACGTGCACTGGAACCCGGTCAAGCACAAGTACGTCCGTTGCCCTGGCGACTGGCCGCACTCATCGTTCCATCGCTGGGTTGCCGCCGGTGTTTATGATATCCATTGGGGCTGCGGCCAACGGGTTCCAACATCGCTTGTGAATCCGGATCGAGATTTTGGAGAGTGATTTGCGGTACGCACAGCGTACCCTACTTGCTGATCTCCTAATGTGTAGATACATCGTGCCGGCCAGTGCATGTGACCGTGAAGAACATACACCAACTCAGGACGTGATACGTCTCGACACGATTGTCGCATTCGCAGCGTGACTATTCTCAGAAACCGTGAGGCCAGCGGTACTGACGCACTGATTGGCCGTGCCTTCTCATTGTGTGATAGTCGCGGCAGGAATCTTGAACTCGACTTCTCCATCTCCACCAAGGCATCCGGTGTTGACTGTCAGGACTAGATACTCAGTTTTCGGTAGCGGAAGGGAAAATACTTCGACGTGCGAAATGGTTTCACCAGGCAAGATGTCCTGAGAACCTGCCAGCGAGCCTGCGGAGACTAGCGTGGCACCGTAGTCAATTCCACGTATCACATTGTCAACGTCATCCCGCAAACGCAGAGGAACAGTCAACCGCGACTTCCCTTCTTGGTATCTTACGACTTTACGACCGTCAGTATTGGCGAAGGTCAATGACAGTACGAGTGCAGGGTCATCTGCCGTTGTGGCTTTTTCTCCCCTTCTAACCTTGTACTCTAGGTCCGGATTCTTGATTTCCGCGTTAGTTACTGTGATCGCGAAGCCATCGCCATTGTACGTTTCCCCGATTGGCAGTTGCGGAATCGGCTTTGCGACCTCCGTGGTGGCGGAACGAGATGGCCCCCCCAACAGTTCGACGATAGAGGCCCCAGAACCAAAGAACGCCGCCCGTATTTGAGACTTTAGGTGTGCGCGACCGACAAAGTATCCGAGGAGCAGTGTCGCCAATGCAGGGAGTGCAATAACCGCCCATGGCGGCAGCGTCATCGTTTTTTTCGCGAAACGCTTTGGCGTTTCAGCGGCTTGTGGTGTGACGATGGACGGAAACGCAGGCAACTCGTCCGGCTCCGCTGTAATCGGGGGAGGCTGAGACGCGTCAAGTTTAGAAAAGTCGAATTCAGCAGGACTCTCGTCAGCCGCAGGACTCTCGTCAGGGAATGTGATGACGAACGGCTGTCCACATTTCAGGCACTTCGCACGCTTGCCTTCGTTCGCGCGTAAGACGCTAAATGACGAACCACAGTTTGGACAAATGGCGGGGGATTTCATGCTTCGACCCTAATTGAATCAAATATGCTTTGTTGGATACTTTACGGGCCATGTGATCTGAATTGCAACATAAAGCGCAGCAAGTAGGGTACGCTGTGCGTACCGGAACGTATGACGTGTGGCATGCCCCCCAGTTGAACAACCAAGATGGTACGCACAGCGTACCCTACGATTGATCGGACACGTTTTCGTCTCTTGACGTGGACAGCGAGGCCCTGACGATCACTGTCAGCAACAATGGGATGACCACCGAACCAAGCAGCGCCCAGGTGGTGGCCTGAGCTGTTGCGGCCCATGCTCCAAGCAGCGCATACAGCAGCGCGATAACAAAGTGTGACAGCAGGACGATTGGCAGGAACTGGTTCCAGGGCATCCGCAGTGAACCCAGCAGGACGACGCAGGCTTCGGCCAGAATGGGAAGTGGCCGCGTGATCAGCAGCAGCCACAGGCTCCAGCGATGTTGGAACTGTCGAAGACGGTCGACATCCTCACTCTTGGCGAGCCAGGGCAGAAGACTTGGACCAGCCCAGCGGGAGAGCAGGAAACCGAGGCAGGCGCCGATCGTCATCCCCAGCATCGAAGCCGCTGTCGCAGCAATCACTCCCAGCTTCGCTCCGGCAAAGGTACTCACTGCGCTGGAGGGAACCGGCAACAGAATGTCGACACTCAACACCGTCACCACGCTCCAGAAGAGTGCGACGGGTGAGGTGAATTGCGTGGCCCATGCAGCGACGGACTGTTCGAACGCATCCCCCAGCAACAGGAATGGAACGCAGGGGACGGCCAGGACCGCAACCAGAATGAGCAACACACGCAGATAACCGGGCACAGCGATCTCAATCCGTGGACTTGCGGGTGAGGCGAATGCGGGCAACGCGATCGAACTTGCCGCTGCCACTCTTGGGCGGAGCCATTCTAATAACCGTGGGACACCAGCCCGGTTTTGGCGAGCGTTCCGCAGGCAATTCCGTGACCGCTGGCAACTGCGGGTGAGGCTGATCGGCATAGACCTCCGGGGTCGACTGATGCAGATAGACCCGCTTCCCTCCGATGTACTCGATCAGCAGGTCGCAAAACTTCCGGCTGATTCGCGTCCACACAACCAGTTTGGGGTCCGCACGCAGGACGAGTCCATATTCGCCGGATGTTTCGATGTACGTACCGAAGTCATCCAGCAGCCGTTGCCACGTCACCGTATCCCGCAGGCGGACATACTCAACCAGTGCTGTTCCCAGCTGACCCGATTCGGCCAGGGCAATCCACTTGTCCTGGGGGGCCTGCTCAAGTTCCGGTACTTGCCCGTGTCGTTCTTCTTCTTCCATCACCTGCATCACACGCACATCGGGTGTGGCAGGTCGACAACGGGTACGGGCCCATTCACGCAAGTGGAAAATCGCATCCTCCATGGTGACGGACAGGGGCACCGTCTGCTCGATGGAGGCCAGCAAATCTTCCTGCGCCAGCACACGATCGCCGCTGTACGATTCGATGATGGCAGAGTTCACAATCTGCTCGATCTCCGCGCCGCTGAAGCCTTCCGTGAGTTCGGAGAGCTGTTCTGCATCGAAACGATCAGACCGCCAGCCTCGACGTTTGAGATGAATCTCGAAGATCTGCTTGCGTTCATGGAAGTTCGGAAGATCGACGAAGAAGAGTTCATCAAAGCGTCCGCGACGCAGCAATTCCGGCGGCAGATTGGAAACATTGTTGGCAGTTGCGACGACGAAGACGGGACTCGTATGTTCCTGCAGCCAGGTGAGAAATCGTCCCAGAATGCGCGACATAGTGGCGTCCTGACTCGCCTCCCCCTCGAAGCCCGCAAACGCCTTATCAATTTCTTCCAGCCACAACACGGCGGGGGCAATGGTCTCGACGACTTCCAGCACGGTCCGCAGATTCTGCTCCGATGAGCCACGGGCCGATTCGAGCAGGTTGGACATATCCATTCGCACGAGAGGAAAACCCAGTGTGCGGGCAATGGCCCGCGCGCTCAGGCTCTTGCCGCAGCCTTGCACCCCGGCGAGCAGCACGCCCTTGGGATTGGAGACGCCTCGTTCCCGGGCATCGGGCGAGAACCCTTCGGCTCGCTGGGCGACCCACTCCTTCAATTCTTCCAGCCCGCCGATGTCGTCGACGCTTTCATCGAGGTCGAAGAATTCGAGCAGATCCGATCCCGAAACCATGTGCCGCTTCTCAGCGACGAGCTGCACAAAAACCTCGTCGGTGAATTGCTCGCGGCCCTTGAGGGCTCGCGAAATGGCCTTGCGGGCTTCGGTGGTCGTGAGACCAAGAACCGCCTGCACAATGCGGTCTTCCGCACGCGTATCGAGCGTGAGCGTGATCTCTTTCGAATTCGACTGCAACACATGATGCAGCTGGCCACGCAGCTCGTCGGCGCCGGGCAAGGGCAGATTGAGAACGCAGAGATCTTTATCGAGTTCCAGCGGAACATGTTCCTCCGGGCCCATCATCAGTAGTGCCTGTTGACGCTGCAACAGTTCGGGCAGCAGATCACGCAGCTTGCGGACGACTCGCGGCTTCTGCAATTCGACATGAAAGTCCTTCAGCAGGAACAGATGCTGAGGCGGGTACTGTTGCAGCATGGAGAGAAACCGCTCCGCATCCTGATCGTCATGGCCTTCAGCCACCGAGGGGAGGGCGCCGCGCGTCACAGACCATGTCACCAGCCCGTATTCCATCTCCAGCGCGAGACTGGCGATTTCCTCCTCCCAGCGCTGTTCTTCGAATGTCTGCAAGAACAGCAGCGGATACTCAGAGAGAATCCGTTGACGCAAGTCGTCAAGAACATCGGTGGTGAGCAGCATGGAGGTCTCAATCGATCCGCTCAGCTCAGTCGCCGGGCGATGGATGCCAGTAAAAGTTCTGCGACATCGATGCCGGTGGTTCGGGAGAATCCCTGCCAGCCGGGCACCGCATTCACTTCGATGACGTAACAGTTTCCCGCACGATCGTACAGTAAATCAACACCGGCGATCGACGCCCCCGTGACATCCGTCGCCGCCAGTGCCAGTTCCACTTCTTTTGGTGAGACTCGATGGACTTCCGCAGTGCCCTGCCGGGAAAGATTCGTTCGAAAGTCCGTCGGATGACTGCGACGGACACCGCCCACAACCTGCCCGTCCAGCACGAGCACGCGCACATCGTATCCGGGATGATCAATAAACTGTTGCAGGTACAGGACCGATTGCAGCCGCGAGAGCGTGCGGAATGTTCGCAATGCCAGATCGGGATCGCTCACCCGCAGGATGCCGCGTCCTTCGGCTCCAAACAGCGGCTTGACGACGACATCACCTCCGAGATCGGAAAACGCAAGGAGCGCCGACTCTTCGGTTTCACAAGCAACTGTTGGTGGCACCGGCAATCCAACAGCAGCGAGGCGGGATGTTGTGAGGTACTTGTCGACTGCACATTCGAGTGACCGAGGCGAATTGACGATCAAGACGCCACGAGCTTCCAGCCGCTGCAGCAGGTCCATGCGAAAGACAACCTGTTCGAGCGAACCGGGCGGCATCGTGCGGACGATGAGAGCGTCGCAGTTTAGTGGCGCGAGTTGTCCGTCGAGACCAACATGAGTTGCGTGTTCACTCGATGTGCAGATATGGCTCGACAGGCGCGGGAAGTCCAGTCGATCGAGCTGCCAGCCTCGCTGCTGCCCCGCGCGCTGCAGGTCGCTCACGTACCAGCTTTCCGGATTCCCAAGAATGGCGACACTCGGCACGGGAGGCTACCTCAATTCGACATCGCGCTGCAGCAGACGCAGTGAGAGAAAGTGGAGTCCCAAGACAAACACCCAGGGAAGAATCAGGTTGGCCACCATCAGGGTATCGGTCGCAATGCGTGCCCCCGATCCAAGCTGCAGAAATAGAAACAGGAACATGCCAACAAAGATCGCACCGAAGTAGTGCGTCAGCATCCCCGCAACGATCCCTCCCCAGGAATTTCTGAGAACAATGGAAAAGAACAGCACCAGATTAAGGAACAACAGGTAGTGACCCGTTGAGACTCCCAGGACGTAGCTGGCGTCACCCGGGTCGCTGCCGATCGCTTTAGCGAACTCTCCCATTGCCCCGGAGAGCAACAGCGACAGCAGCAACCAGCTTGTCGCTGGCGCAAGTGGTGTCAGCATGCCAAGCAATTTGGAATAGGCCAGCTTCGAAACCGAGAACGGCAACAGATTGAGCGTGCTCCAGGTTTGCTCCTTCAGTTCCGAGGAAAATGTCCTCGCAATCAACAATGTGAACTCGATACTGGCGGCCAAGAACATCACCCAGCACATAGCCCCAAAGGTCTCTTGAACGTCAACCGACTGACGACCAAAGTCCGATGCAGCGAAGGCGACCATGGCCAAAATGCAGCCATAACCAATGAACTTCCCGATCATCATCCTGCGGCCACCACCAAGGATCTGAAACTCCTTCCAGACGACCGGCCAGCCCCACACGCGCCGCGGCGGGAGAGCCGTTCCTTCCGCAGCTGTTCCTCTGCGTGTCTTCGGTGGCGCTGACTCCAGTTCACGGGTACAGAGATCAAAGAACAGCCACGCCATCCCAAAGGCAAACACGCCAAACAACAGGTTAGAACCGACCTGCCAGGTCCAGTAACTGTCGGTTCCAGAGACCGCAAGAATTTCCGAGAGCCGACTGAAGACATTCGTCGACATCACAAACTGAGCCGCATCCGAGAGCAGGTTGCCAAATGCGTTTCCATTCATCGCAAGTGCGTTCCCCAGCACCCAGACCAGGGAAGGCCCAATGAAGTACAACATCAGCAACAATCCGGCCCCGCCAATCGCATTACTGGATTGCCGAAAAAAGACCGAACACATCACGCTCAGTCCGGCGATCGCCAGAAGGTAGGCTGCGCTGGCGATGTAGATGGCGAGAATCTGGTCGAACAGCACGCCCCCTAATGTGATGGCCAGCAGCGTGAACGGAATCTGTACGGTCAGCACCAGCAGCACACTGATCAGCTTGGGCAGCAGCTTTCCGGACAGAATGGCCAGCGGGCCGATGTCGGCCATTAGCAGCAGAGGCAGCGTTCGCTCCTCTTTTTCCTCGGTAATGCAGCTGCCAAAAAAGATGGGGCCAGCAAGCGTGATGATTACGGCATTGCCGTAAGCCAGCGTCGACATCAGAACAAGCCCCGGAGCCGTCCCCAAATCGCCGCTTAAGACAGTCAACGTCAGCAGCACTGCCCCGGCAAGGAGAAACCGCAACAGGTGTCCCTGCACAGCGCGGGCGTCCACACGGAGGGATCGTTCAGTCAGCGCAAAGGTTTTCTGCAGCATGCCCGTTGGTGGATTGAAGCCGATGAGGAGTCTCCTGCATGGTACCGAGATCGAGCAGATCGAGCGAATGCGTGCGAACGGTTCCGTGCGTCCCAGTCATGAGGGAAACGGAAGGGCCACTTGCGGGTTGATTGACCTCTCGATGCTCGGGATTCCTGCGTGCGGAGCCGTCCTGATGAATCGCCAATGGCACATCATTGAGCGACGGAGGCTCAGGGAAGCCGAATCCTTCAGTCATACACACAAAATTCCGCCAATGGGACTTTGCTGATCGTCCGTTAAAGACGCCCGTTAACGGCGGTTCGATTAGTGAACAACCGTGTGATGGCAGACCTCGGAGAGAACACGCAGAAGAGTAAAATTACGGCATTCGCTGCTTTCCGCAGAAGGCGCATTGCCTCGAATTGCGGACCGAGGGAGTCTGCCTATAATGATGATGCTGCGGAGCAGAGGATTTCACGATGATTGATCGTACCCGTTCACAATTTCCTTCGGCGCGGAAACTGCGCATCGGAGCGGTCAGCTATCTCAACAGCAAACCGCTGATTGATGGTCTTGCGCAGTTCGCCGCTGATGCGGAACTGATCCTTGATGTTCCCAGTCGTCTGGCTGATGATCTGGCTCGTGGCCAGCTGGATGTCGCGCTAATCCCTTCGGTCGAAGCGTTTTCCGACGCGGACTACGAAGTCGTCTCCGACGCCTGTGTCGCCACACATGGTCCGGTATTGAGCGTAAAACTGTATTCCCGCGTCCATCCCGGCAGCATTCGAACTCTCGCTCTCGATGAAGGTTCGCGTACCAGTGCTGCACTCGTGCAGGTCATGCTGGAGGAACGGTTCGGGGTGCGGCCTCAGTTGCAACCGCTCGCGTTGGGCAAAACAGTCGCGGACACCACAGCCGATGCCATTCTGCTGATTGGTGACCGGGCCATGCATGCCCCCAACGAACAGTTCCACTCCGTGTGGGATCTCGGAGAGGAGTGGCTCAAGTGGACCGGGTTGCCTTTCGTCTTTGCCATGTGGGTCACCCGCAAAGGAACGGAACTCCACGGCCTCGACCAGGCCCTGACATTGTCGCG
>JAGQPW010000092.1:7921-20832 GCA_020426515.1 Planctomycetaceae bacterium
GATCGCTCAGCGCGAGGCTCCCAGGCTCAACCTCACCTCCGAGGTTGCAGAAGCGTATCTGCGCGACAACCTGCACTTTCAAATTGGCTCTGCCGAGCGACACGCTCTGGCTCTGTTTCAGGAACTCGCCTCGCAGATTGGACTGGCTCGCCCAGGAGAGCTGGCGTACCGCGATGCCGTTACCACGGCCCATTCCGGAGCGATTGAATTGCTGATGGCACCAATTCGCGACGCTGCTGAATCACTGGCACGATCGGTGTGATCCGCCGATTCGCTGTGCGAATCCCTGTCGTGGCAACGACGGTCGCCGCAGTCAGACTTGTCAAACGACATGACATCGGCGAACCTAGATGCGTCTCCCCGCTCCGCGCGAGCCTCGCCTCGCCAGACGACAGGTCCCGCCATGTTACGTTTACTCTCCAACGGATCACGCCTGTGTGATGGAATCAATCGACGCGAATGGCTTCGTCTGGGTGGGCTGAGTCTCGGCGGACTCTCGTTACCGCATCTGCTGCAGTCCCGTGCCGAAGCAACGGAAGCCTCTCATCGCGCAACGGCCAAGTCGTGCATTGTGCTGTTCATTTCGGGAGGATTCCCCCAGCACGAGGGCTTTGACCCCAAACCGGAAGCCCCCAAAGAAGTCCGCGGCGATTTTGGAGCCATCTCGACCCGCACGCCCGGACTGCTGGTGGGTGAGCTAATGCCCAAGACGGCCCAGATTACAGACCGGCTGGCCGTCATTCGCTCAATGGTGACCGGAGACAACGCACACTCGACCAGCGGCTATCAGATGCTCACGGGGCAACCGCACATTCCGCTCAATCGCGAAAACGCCGGTCCCGGCAAGCCGAACGACTGGCCCTCTCTGAATGCTGTTGTCCAGGCACTGCGCTCGCCCCGGGGTGGACTTCCCGCCTCCATTTCGCTTCCCCGTCGACTCGCCAACAACAACGGTCAGGATCCATGGCCGGGAACCGATGGCGGATTTCTGGGCCAGCGATTCGACCCCTGGTTTCTGGACTGCGACCCGACAGACAAGAATTTCACGATGCCGGGTGGTGAATTCCTCGAAGGCATGGCCCAGGCACGACTCAACTCCCGGCTTTCACTGCTGGACCAACTCCGTGATCCGCTCGATTCCATGGAGCGGCAGGCACGACTGGTCAGCTACAACACATACCAGCAGCAGGCGCTCGACCTCATTTCCGGCGGCAATGCGAGGAAGGCCTTTGACCTGCAGTCGGAATCGACAGAAATGCGGGAGCGGTATTCGCATACGAAGTTCGGCCAGAGCGCCCTGCTGGCCCGTCGACTGGTCGAAGCGGGAGCATCGCTGGTTCAGGTTCAGTCGATTTCCGACGACAAGAAGCGCCCGAACGGTGGCGGCTGGGATACTCACGAGAAGCACAGCGAAAGCCTGAAGGGCTGGCTGATGCCCACGTTCGATCAGGTTTATTCCACGTTGATTCTGGATCTGGAAGAGCGCGGGCTTCTGGATGAAACGCTCGTTTGCATGGTGACCGAGTTCGGCCACACACCAAAGTTCAACGCCCGCAAAGGGCGCGACCACTGGGGACGAGTGTTCTCCATCGCACTCGCAGGAGGCGGTATACGTGGGGGCGTTGTGCATGGTGAATCCAACACCCACGCAGCTGAGCCCAAAACTGATCCCGTTACACCCGCCGATTATCTTGCGACAGTCTATCACTGTTTGGGATATTCCAACGAAACGTTTGTTCCGGACCTGCAGGGACGCCCC
The DNA here is from genome assembly GCA_020426515.1 of Planctomycetaceae bacterium. Lineage (GTDB taxonomy): Bacteria > Planctomycetota > Planctomycetia > Planctomycetales > Planctomycetaceae > JACKHO01. Next base: position 9,681 of record JAGQPW010000092.1, read on the forward strand.
ATTCCAATCACACGGGGCAAGGTCATCGAGTCGCTGCTCGGCTGAATGACCGGCAGTTCCGCGCTCTCGTCAACACAGGAGTCGCCGCATGCTGCGTCCAGTTCTACCCTGGCTGCCCGCCATCTTCGTCCTTGCAGTTTCGTGGTGCAGTGCAGCTGAGCGCCCCAACATCGTCCTCATCTTGTGCGACAATCTTGGCTATGGGGATGTTGGCTGCTACGGGTCGACGCTTCATCGCACGCCGCACATCGATCAGCTGGCCGCGGATGGAACGCGATTTACGCACTTCTATGTGTCGAGCGGTGTCTGCACACCTTCCCGAGCCAGTCTGATGACGGGCTGCTATCCGCGTCGAATCGGTCTGCAGCGTCCGGACAATCCGGGATTGGTGCTGCAGCCTGTCTCGTCCAAAGGACTCAATCCGAATGAGGTCACAATCGCCGAAGTGCTCAAAGAGTCGGGCTACGCGACCAGCATCATCGGCAAATGGCACTTGGGAGATCAGCCCGTATTTCTGCCGACTCAACAAGGTTTTGATGAGTACCTCGGCATTCCCTACAGCGACGACATGACACCGCGTGAAGGCAAGCCATGGCCGCCACTGCCTCTGTTGCAGGGTGAACAGGTTCTTGAAGCGGGCGTCGATCGCAACTTCCTCACGCAGCGGTACACTGAAGCCGCTCTGGAGTTTATTCGTCGTCCGCGTGAGCAGCCTTTCTTCCTGTTCCTGTCGCACGCCATGCCGGGAAGCACGGCGCACGCTTTTGCCCGTCCGGAGTTTCAAGGCCGCTCAAAAAATGGTCCGTGGGGTGATTCGGTCGAGGAACTGGACTGGTCGACCGGAGAAATCACCCGCGTGCTGAACGAAACACAACAGTCCGAAAACACGCTGGTCATCTGGATGTCCGACAATGGCGCCCCGCGCCGCAACCCACCCCAGGGGAGCAACGCCCCGCTGAAAGGCTGGGGGTATGACACCAGTGAGGGGGCAATGCGCGTCCCCTGCCTGATACGCTGGCCAGCCCATGTCCCTGCCCGTCGGACCTGTAACGAGCTGTGCACGTCGATGGACCTGTTGCCCACCCTCGCACATCTGGCCGGTGCCGACCTCTCGAAACTCCCTCCGATCGATGGTCTCGACATCACTCCAGTGCTGCAGGGGGAACCTGAACCGGACTTGAAGAAGCGACCGTTCTATTACTACTTCGGAGAGCAACTGCAGGCGGTAAGACTCGGGCCCTGGAAGCTCTACCTGCCCCTGCAAGATCGGCACATCAATGCACGGGGGGCCGCCGAGAACCATCCCGGCGCATTATTCCACCTCGTGAACGACATCGGCGAAGAGCATAATCTGATCGAAGATCATCCCGATCTCGTGGCGCGGATGCTGGATCTCGCCGACGCAGCCCGAAAGGATCTGGGCGATGTCGGACACCCAGGACGTGGAGAACGGCCAGCTGGTTTCGTCAGCGACCCGCAACCTCTGCACATGACAACACAGCCGCGTCAGTAATCAGACGCGCAAGGTTTCAACAGGCACGATCACGCACGGCGATCAGGTCGACGGCAATGCAATCCCGGCAGGCTCAATTGAACTGCCAGCCGTAACTGTTGAGTTCCAGCGCCAGAAAGATGCAACCCGTTGTCAGGGCAGCCACGGAGATGAACAACAGCGCCACGTAAATGTCGGGCGTGGCGTCCTCAGAGTTTTGTCGTGACATTGTCCCCTTCCTGAATGATGCCGTTCTTCGCAGCCAAAATGACCTCGGCGACAGCCGAGTCCGGATTGACGGAAACAACCTTCACCTTACCGAGCCACTCTGTCTCGGCCCCGGCAGCGGTCGGGATTCGAATGACGTCGAGCACATGCGAAATCAGCAGACCGTCATCGCTGCCAATCGAAAGCTCGACAAACTGCACGCGGTTCGTCTTGTTCTTCTTCACTTCCCGAACAAGCCCCTCAACCGGAGGTGCCGGGACGCTCATCTTGGATACCGAGCGAGGATCGGTCGGCAGGCTGTTGGCCGCGACGACTTTCTCAAGGTAAGCAGACTTCTCTAAGAGTGAATTGTACTTGGTAAGCAAGTCTGAGTAGTCAGCCTTCTTGCTGATGAGTTCATCCTTCAACTGACGTACTTCGCGGGAGACCTCATCCAGAGCCACCTGAATCTTCGCATTCTCAACACGCTGTTTTTCGGCTTCTTCCTGCCGGAATCGAGCTTCGGCGGCCTTGGCTTGCGCCAGACCTTTCTCGGTATCCCGCTGCTGCTCCAGTCGATTGTTCTGATCGACAAGCGTAGCTTCCTTGGCCACGAGCGTCAGGTTCTGGGCCTGGAACTGGTTGGCGCGCTCGGTTTCCGCCGTCAGCTTGGCGGTCAGGTCCGTCTTGGCCTTTTCCAGTTCCTCCTGTGCTGTTGCCAGATCCTGAGACCGGGTATCCAATTGAGTCTGTGCCGCCTCAAACTTGCCTTTCCAGTTGGAATGAACGGCAAACACGGCTCCGGCAAATGTCATGAACAGGACGCTCATCACGACCTGCAGTACGACCAGAATTTTCCCGACGTAGGACATCACCAAACTCCTGGATGGAACTCACTCGCCAATGGCTGATGGCCACGGGCGGTCCGGCTCCGTTTTCAATTATGGCTTCGATGTAGGCTCGTAAGTCGTCCCCAGTCGCTCTTGCAGCTGGGCCTTGCGTTCTTCGCTGCGGGTCACTTCGTCCTGAATCTGCACCTGCAGGTTTTCCAGCTGCGCCTGAATTTGTTGCAGCCGATAGTTATCCGCCTGGATTTCGCGTACCTGCTGCTTCAGCCGAAACACATCCTCCCGGCGGGCAGCCACGGAGACTTCCAGCTTCTGCGCCTGGGTGGTTGCAGAGATGACTTCGGCCGCCTTGTCGGCTTCCTGCTGTCGCAGACTGGCCAACTGGCGACGGACTTCCGATTCATAAGTTTGCAGGGCAATCTCATCGCCAATGCGTGCGGCAACGAGTTCATCCCGTTTGAGCTGCAGTGCATCCTGACGTTCTTTGAGGGCCTGGATTTCCTGCTTGTTGGCCTGATCGACCTCATTGAGGACCTTGACCATCACCTCAGGCAGCACCTTGGAACTCGCCACGCTCCCGCCATCCCGCCCGCGTTTTGCTTCCCACAGGCCACCGGCCCCTTCCTGCTTAATGACGGTATATCCGTTGAAGGCTTTGTCCGAGAGAGCCTGCAGGAGATCCGGTTCGCCAAATGTCACCGCGATGGCAAACCCCATAAACGCGAGGCTTCCCACCACGAAGAACACAGCGAGGATCTTGCTGATCCGGGTCAACATCATCGGGACAAATCCGATCAGAACTGAGAAGACGTGCTGATTTAATAGTACGGGGCGACAAAAATCACTGTCAACACGCGCGGTCCTTCCGCCGTCGAGATTGAAGGGAATCAACCACGCAACGGAAACACCGTCTCTGGGTTATCGGTTGACACCGTAGCACGCGAAACACGCAAAGCCTCCTGGGAACGCCGGGAACCGGGGATCGCCGAGAACCGTGCGGGTTATGCCGATTAGTGCAGACGATTTCCATCAGCCCGATTCCGAAACAGCGTATCGGGCGCCACGCCTCGACGAATAACCGACACAGTCGAAAGTTCTTGACTCTGTTCGCTCCCCTCGTACACTGAATGGAGTCCCGTCACTCTGGCGGGAGCCCTTCTGCTTCCGGTATGCTCTCATTGACGAACGTAACGGTTCCTCAACCAGAACTAACCGGGTTGAAGTTCGTGTCACGGACGTTCGAAAAGAGAAGAACAGCAGTGAATGCGCAGGTAATGCGCCGTTAGTTTGTACTGCAGGTGAGTGCTGATGGAGCGCTCTCGCTTGCCGCACCTCTTTCGCCATCCGGCGAGGCTCGTCTTCGAGAGAGTTCAATATGGCATCTTCTTCCAAGCCGACAGCGGTCCACTTCACCCTCGCCTTCTTCGTGACGGCGACGCTGATTCTCGGGATCATCTGTTACCTGAATGCCAAGGAACTGGCCAAGGCTCAGGCTGACGCCAAGGCCCAGGGAGATAAGGCCCAGCAAAGTCAGTCTGCCCTGACGAAGCTGCTGGAAGAAGTCCAGGGCCTGACCCAGGTGATCGGCTACAACTCCGACGATCTGGGGGATCCCAATATTTCCGCCGATCAACTGCCGGACGGCACGGTGCGCAAGTCGCTGTACAGCGCGCTGGTCCAGTACGGCAAAGACCACGTTCAACCATCCCCCGCTTCGCCCAAGGTCTCCGATACGCTGCTGGCACTGCGGACAGCATTGGATGCCGCCAACAATCAGATCGATGGGCTGCAGGGTAACGTGAAAACTGCTGAAGGCCGCCTGAACCAGGAAATGGCATCGCACCGCAACGAACGCCAGCAGTTGCAGACATCGCAGGCTGGTTCGGAAAAGCAACTGCAGGACAAAGTCGTTCAACAGAACGAAGTCCTGCGGTCCAAGGATGACGAAATCGCCAAGGTAAGCGGCCAGTATCGCCAGACGCTGGTCGAAAAAGAGCAGGTGCTGGACGAACTGGATCGCGTTCGACAGGCCAAGGACGAAGAAATCTCTCTCCTGGAGAAGCAGATTACCGAACTTCGTCGCCGGCTGGACGAACTCGAACAGGTGAGCTTCGAAGTCCCGGACGGCAAGATCGTTCGCGTGAACACCAGCACGGGGACCGTGTGGATCAATCTGGGATCTGAAGATGGCCTGCGGGAACAGGTCTCGTTTAGCGTTTACATTCAGAAGCACGATGGCATGGCCCGCGGCAAGGAAGATGTGAAAGCCAAGATTGAAGTGGCCAAAATCCGCGGTCCACACCTCTCAGAAGCTCGCATTATCTCCGAGGACTTCAACCGTCCAATTCAGGAAGATGATCCGATCTACACCCCCCTGTGGACGCCCGGAGTTCGCGAGTTCTTCGCCTTCGTGGGAAACATCGACATCAATGGAGATGGTGTGTCTGATCGTGCCTTGCTGCACGACATCATGGCGAACGCCAACGCCGAGATTGAACTGGAAGTGAACGATCAGGGCGAACGGATGCCTGCGGATGGCAAGCTGTCCGCCAACACCAAGTTTCTGGTGATGGGCGAAATGCCGGACCCCAGCTCAGTGCCAGCTTTTGACACCGAGCGTCGCGCCCAGATTGAAAAGATCTCGCAGGAGCGCACCGCCCTGCAGGCTGAAGCATTGCGAATGGGAGTTCGCATCGTGCGACTGGCGGACTTCCTCACATGGGCCGGTGTGGGAGCTCAGGAACGCCTGTTCATCCCTGGCCAGGACCGCAAGTTCACGCTGAAGTCCGGATCTCGCAGTGGGGCCACCAACGAGGAACTCGGTTCCAGCCGACTCTCTCCAGGTCAGGTTTCGGAAGTATTCAACCGCGATGGAACAGGCCAGAAGAAGTCTACCGGCCAGGCCAGCGGACTTTACAAGAACTAGTCCGCCACAGTTTCGTTCGAATGCACTTCAAGAGCCCCGAGAAATCGGGGCTCTTTTTTTGTGTTGAACCGTTCGAGGTCCATTATCGAGACTCGACTCCCGAGTCGAGTACGGACTCAACCCAGGTCCAGATGACGGTCCGCTCGGGGCTGTCGTGCAGCAGCCAGCGGTCGTTGTGCGGATGAATGGCCCAATCGTTGGGGAACTCCGGAAAGATTCGCTGCATCTGCACATCCACGAACGTCACCGTTTCAGGATCGAAGTGGCCTTCCAGATAGTCGCGAATGTCGCGTGTGCTGCCTGCCTGAGAGATCAGTGCAGGTCGCTTCCCCAACCGTTTGAGTCGCTCCCCGGCTCTCTGGCGATACTGATCCAAAGGGCTTCCCCAGGTTGTCCCTTTCCACTCACGAACCCCGTCGTAGTGATCGTGCGAAATCAGTCCGCACCAAAGTTGAGCAATCTCATCATCGTGCAATCCAAGGAAGTTGACTCCGATTGCGCCGCGAGAGAACCCGCATAGAAAGACCTGCTCTCGATTGCCGCCGAACTCAAGGCACGCTCGAGGAACATTCGTCTTGGCGTATTCCACAGTTGCCTCGACATCGCCCCACCATGTTGGCGCGTTGCTCTTGTGGTCCGCACTGATGTACGGGAGCACAATCCAGATGTAGCGTCCACCGGAAATCCCATACCCCAGAGCCGCCCCCTCAACCGTGCCCGTCGATCCGGCGGCGGGATATCGATTGCCCGTATACTCGACAATCACTGGCCACGACAGGCCACGCTCTCGCCAATCGGGACGCCAGTCAGGCGGCAAATAAAGCAGGTGATGAACATCGCTTCCCGCATACTCGGGAGCTGTGATCGACGCCTGATGTCCCGCTGATGGGGTGGGTGTCCGCTTCGGAAGTTCGAGAGGAGCGGCTTGCGCCGAGGCTGCGACCCACAGTGAGCATCCCAGAAATAACAGTGCAGAGCGAACCATCGGTTGCGATCTCAGGAACAACGGCTGCCATCCAAGAGCCACTCGTCGCCCAATCAGGGTGTCGTTGACCTACGACGGGCTGGAGGTCTCCCGCACGACAATGCGATTCCCGGAAATCTGCACCACTTCAATCTCAGCTCCTTCGGAGATGAACGGGCCATCGCTGACGACATCGTGAAGCTCCCCGTTGAGCCTCGCTTTGCCGGCTGGACGAAGGATTGTAACTGCAGTCCCCATTGCCCCCACCAGTGGATTGGCCGCTTGTCCGAGATCGGGACGCAGCCTCGGGCCGTCTGTCGAAACACCCGGAGGCGACAGAATCATGTCCTTCAGGAACGGAATCCTGGGGAGGAAATTGCTCAGGAGCATTCCCGTAAGCATCACCGCGAACAGCGACGTCCCGAAAACGGCCAGCGTCTTGCCAGTCTGCAGGAGGTCGTATTCGTAGTTCAAGCCGGTGAACGTCTGTGACGCCATGACCAGCGAACCAACAATCAGCAGGATGCCCGACACTCCAAAGACGCCAAAGCCAGGAATGACGAAGACCTCCATTGCCAGGAACCCCATCCCCAGAAGGAACAGCACAATCTCCAGGCCTCCGGCGGTGCCTCCCAGAATCTTGCTCCAGAAGAACAGACCGAACGCGATGACCGAGGCGATGCCGAAGAAGCCTGTCATCGTGTGGAGTTCGATGTAGATACTGACCACGGCAACAAACAGGATGAACCCGGCGACAACATTGTTGTTGAGCACGAACACCAGTGAGTCGACCCAGGTCCGTTCGATGCGATCGAACTTGAGGTCGAGTGGAATCCCCAATCGCTCCCGGAGCTGGTCGATATCCTGGACGGGGGGCTCAGTCACTCGAAGTTCCGCGGCCCGCTTTCCGCTGATCGTAATGGCCACCCCATCGCGCGACTCGGGAACGCGCGGCCCTTGCAGCCACTCATCTCCCTGAGCGTGAATTTCATCTTCTGACATATACCAGGTGCGGCCCGTCGTCCGGTGAGTCGCCTCAAACACCTGCAGGTTCTTGTCGGCCATCGCCTCCAGCACAGCCGCCGGTCGATTCTTGCGTTCCGCCAGCGCGTGAAGCATCTCTCGCTCCAGACTGAGGATCTTCTCTTCAGCGTGAATAAATGCCCCTTCGGAAAACTGCAGGGGGATTGCATCGCCGAGCGTCGCTGTGGGCCGCATGTAAATTTCATCGCATCCCAGCGCAACAATGGTCCCGCCGCTGTACGCCTTGTCCGGAATGTAGGCGACCGTTTTGATGTCCTTTTCCGAGAGGTCGGCAATCAGAAAGGCGAGATCCCGGCTGTACCAGAGGTCTCCACCAGGCGAATCGATCTCGAAGATGATGACTTTAACGTTGTCCCGAACAGCGCGATCAATCTGCCGCTGGGCAAACGAAAAAAACAACGCGTTGATCTCGTCACGCAGCTCGATGTAAGCCACCCGGTCGACTCGATCGCCGGCCACCTTTTCTCTCAGAGCTTCCAGCGGCAACCCGTAGGCATCGATAATGTCCCGTCGGCTGGTGGCAGTTCTCATTGCCAAAATGTCGTCCGCCCGGGCCTGAGCCCCGGTAATCGACCACGGGGTCCCGGCCTCCTTGATCGTTCGGGAGTCCAAAATCTCAACCCCCTGCTCCTGCAATTGCTTGGCTTCCGCCTGGGTCACCAGTCGCTTCTCCCGGGCTCCGGCACGGTCTCCAATGGTCAACTGAAGCAGTACTGTCGCCGGGTCCATCAGTCCCTCGGCGATAGCAGTGTTCACTTTCTTGTTCCGTCGCTTCTCGACAATCCCTTTGATGATCGTCTGCTGATCCCTGGGCAGCGCTTTGCCGCGGCCCATGTCGCCGATGGCCGCATCCGGGTGCATCACAATTTCCTGACAGGCAAGGGCCACAAAGACGTTGTTCCCTTCGATGCTCTCTGGAATCCACGCGATGGTTGTCAGATTGGCAAGCGATTCGGTCGCCAGAAACTCCGCCAGAGCATACGTGTGATGAAACTGACTGGCCCCGGGAGTCAGCTCCAGAATGAGGAAGGCCTCCCGCTGTTCTTTCCGGGCCACGTCCTGCAACTCCAGCGCGGCACGGCGGACCGCCCCCAGACTTTCATCTGTCAGCGGACTTTTGAGCGTGATGAACTGCCCTGCCGGTTGAAGTTTATCTGACTTCTTACCATCGTCGGCGTGGACTGGAGCCGCCATCATCAGGCTGGCCATCAGCAGCCACATCGAAATCAGGAGTCGCTGGAAACACATCATCAGGAACACCGGGTCAGGTCAAACAGCTGCTGGGCAGAAAGGCGCCGACGTTGTGGGCGGGGATCAATCGTCACTCCCACCTGTTCTAACGAACACCCGGCGGACATGGATCACCGAGACGAGCTGAACCGACGGGATTTTCAGAATTATACCCCTGCCAAAATTCGGGGGTCAATTTTCCGTTGAGGAAGGAACATCCTGCCCCTCCCGATCCAGCAGGATTCCGGCGCTCCAGGCGCCGTACTCCTCTTCAAGCTCGCGCGCCAGATCGGCATGTTCTCCGGCGATATTCCGCCGTTCAGAAAGGTCAGCCCGCAGATCGAACAGTTCGGGCTGCACCTTGGGTTTGGTTTGCACCAGTTTGAGGTGCCCGCGACGAATGGCCCACTGGTTGCCGTATTTCCAGAACAGCGTTCTCGCGGGCAGGGGGTGTCGCTCATGCAGCAGCTTCGTCAGGCTGACACCGTCCAACGTCACTCCCGCTGGCCAGGTGGCGTTCGCCAGTTCAATGAGCGTGGGGAACCAGTCCATGCTGAGCACAGTCTCTGCCGACTCACCGGGAGGGATTGCCCCCGGTTGCCAGGCGATTCCTGGAACACGATGACCACCTTCCCACAGGCTCCCTTTATATCCGCGCAACGATCCGTTGTTCCCCTCGCGCGTCGCTCCGTTGTCGGAAATGAAAACCACCAGTGTCTGACGGTCCAGCTGCAGTTCCCGCAGCAGGGCCACGATCTCTCCCACTCCCTTGTCCATCTCGATGACCATTTCGGCATACACATCCGGCACGGGACGGGAGATTCGATTGCCCGTTCGGTCCTCTTCCCCCACTGTCACCCGGATCGCCGGATCATTGGGACCCTGGAATGGATTGTGAACGGACTCATGCGCCACGTAGACACAAAACGGCTGGTCACGATTTGCCCGAATGAAGTCCAGAGTGTGCCGCGTGATCAGGTGGGTTGTATATCCGGTTTCCGGCTGTAGCTGGTCGTTGTGCCACCAGTCTTCGATGCCCATGCGATCGAGATGTGACACGTAGTCCACGTTGCCGCTGACATAGCCTCGAAACAGATCAAACCCCTGATGGACGGGATTGAACTTTGGAGCATACCCCAAGTGCCACTTCCCAAAGAGGGCTGTCTTGTACCCGGCCGCCGAAAGGACATCCGCGAATGTCACCTCGCTGACCGCCATCCCATCATCCCGATTGGCGTCGGGACTGGCATTGAAGATTCCATCAACTCCGGCCCGCTGCTGGTACCGACCGGTGAGCAAGGCAGCACGGGTCGGACTGCACACGGCTCCATTCGAGTGGTAGTCGGTCAGTCTCAGACCTTCCGCCGCGAGCTGATCGATGTGAGGCGTGCGGTAATCGTTCCGAGTTTCGCCCTCCTCTGATCGATAGCAACTGATATCTGCGTACCCGAGATCGTCGGCCATGATGACCACGAAGTTGGGACGGTCCGCCGCCTTGGTAGATGACACAACCGCGAACAGCAGTGCTAGCGTGACAATTGGCTTCATGAGACCTGGAACGTGAACCGTTGAAATGGGATCGAAGTCACCGTTCAGGATAACGTCGCTGCAGAACTCTGTCGCGGTGGCGGAGACCCGGCACGTCGTCGGGGATGCATTCGCCCGATGGTGGTGGGGAGAAATTCAGAATCACCGGACTCAGTGAGACCCTCAGCCGTAGTGATGGGTCTGTCAGTGGACAAGATCATGTCCCTGCCGGTCAAGATGCCCGCAAGATTAAAGGGATTCACCGCTGAGGTTGCGGAGGAACGCAGAGAAATAAAGAGGGGGCGCCGTACAAATCGCTCCCCAACGCACTTGAGGCCGATCTCCCTGAAGACAACCAGCAGCAGCTTTCTGGTTCCCGGCATCCTTGTTTCCCTCTCTGCGTCCCCTGCGGTGAATTCTCTTCGCTCTAAAGCGGAAAGGCAATTTGCCATCATGCGTCCCCCTTGAGCGAATGCATTCCGTCGTCCGGTCACTCTGCGACAAGGCCGAATTGTGGCGTCTGCTGTTTCACGTGAAACAGTTCCTGCCCGAATCCAGATGGATCAGCCTTGATTCCGAGGGGGCCAAGTTCGTTTCACGTGAAACAAATGTGCCACGACGGATGGGTTCCCCAAAGGAATGATACTCTGAATACTCTGAACGTGGCCGATGTGTCCCCTGCACTCGCCCTGTACTCAACACGCTGCTACCATCGGAGAGCTAACTTGTGGGGTCACGGATGTGCCGCAGTTGTTCGGCTGTGAATCATTCGCTGAACCCGGATCAGTTTCTCGTCCCACCAATAGTCACGGATGCCTCGATGCGAACCAGCATCAACATACTTCTCCTCGCAGGGATCGCCATGATGACCAATCGCTTCACGGAAGCAGCACCCCCGCAACATGTCACCACGG
>JAGQPW010000093.1 GCA_020426515.1 Planctomycetaceae bacterium
CCCGCTGAATCGTCGCCATCCCCTCATCCAAAGGCATGCACCAACAGGACGTGCAGGATCGAAAAGACCAGCAGACCATACGTCAATGGGAGATGAACGAACAACCAGAGCTTCAGGATTCCCTGAAGCGCGTAGTGATAGTCAAGATCATCCTTGACGAAGATCAGGTCGGCAATGCGGTCGAGACGCTCGGCCTCATCCGCATCCAGCCGATTGCGACAGCTGTCCACGCGCCGCAGCAACAGTTGTCGTGGTCGCTGCGACTGCAGCAGATGCCAGCCCACGTGGCACGGGCGGGAGAAAAATGGACGCAGCTCCCGCGCATACAACATCGTCAATGGATTCTCCGCCGAGTTTGCCTCACCCACCAGCATCTCCACTTCATCGCGCAGTTGGCGGATGTAGAGTGGAATGCGTTCAAAAATGACTTCCTGTCCCCGAGCGGACAGCAACGGTGGAATCCCGCGGGACAGCCCCCATCCCAAGACCCCGCTACCAAACGTCCCCAGATAAGCAACGGCCAGCAGCAATTCCGGCCAGCCAGTTGGCACTCGTGCCTCACTGTGAACGATGTAAACGATGCCGCTGAGCAGGCCCACGAAAATGTGCACCTGCAGCCAGTTCGCCGCAGATCCCACAGGCAGGAATGAGACTTGCTTGCGGACGCCGAACAAAGCCAGCATCACCACCATCCCCAATAGCAGCCAGCCCGTCACATAAGCCGGGTGAAACTGAGCGACAGACAGCATCTGATCCCCCACGACAACGGTCGCCGCCAGGACACCAAACAACGCCAGGATCGGCCCCCATTTCCAGATTTTGGCTGTCATCTCGCAAACACTTTCTCGACCGCCTCACGATCATGCAGATCGACACGACGCAGTGCATCGTGGGCACAGGCATTCTGACACGCCGGGCCGCCCAGCTGATCGGCACACAGATCGCACTTTGTGGCCTGCAGGATCGGCAACTGATTCCGTTCGTTGACTAGCTGCTGTCCCTGCTGATCACGAATGGAGACCATTCGTATCGCATCGAAGGGACAGTTGTTTGCGCACTGCGTGCAGCCAATGCAGGTCTCTTCGCTGATCACGACATTCCCGGAACTCATTTGCCGCTGAATCGCCCCCGTGGGACACTCCACCATGCAGACCGGGTCCGCACAGTGCAGGCAGGCATTGGCAATCATCAGCGATCCATGTGTTGGACCATGCCGCACAAAACGCGGGTTGTTGTCGTGGGCCGTCGCACACGCCTGCACGCAATCGTCGCAGCGCACGCAGCGATCCAGATCGATCACCATGGCCGCAGTTCCCTGCACGAACCTGTGATCCACGACGAAGTCCAATACATCGTCCGAAACAATTGGCAGACGAACCGTGGACGACACAACGGAAGTTCGTCCCGTCGACGAATCCTCGGAAATCGCTCCCGCCTGCAACAGTTCTTCCACGAGCGGAGTGGGGATGAAGATCCCGCTCAGATAGCTGATGGCCCGCACGGAGCACTCATACGGGACGGCCGTCGCGCGGCCAAATCCCTGAAGAATTTCCCGATGTCCGTAGGCCTGACCGGCATTGAGATAACCAACCGTCTTGTGGCCATGGTGCTGACGTATCGACACGCGAGCCAGCCCATTGCGAACGACCAGCATCCCGTTGGGATAGTCCCCCTGCTGGAAGATCACCGGTTCACCAGCAAGTCCCCGCGCGTTCCCGTCTCGTGCCAGCTGGCCGAATGGTTGCGGCGAGTCGTAATCGCCGTATGTGCGAAATTCCACACCGGCGGCCAGCCGCTCCAGCTGCGCTGGATTCAGATGGGCAAACAGCGGGTGATTGCGCAGAAACTCGTCGAGCGCATGTTTGCGAAACGCGGCATCCATCGACGTCGTGAGAATTCGCTGAGAGTCAAAACGACGCAGGTCACGAAGACCCTGCCAGCGGACTTCGAGCAACTCGGTCGGCTCACTGGCAAAGACAGTCGCCGTGCGGGCCGTTCGGCCCAATGCCGCGAGTTCTCCAAACCACTGCCCCGCATGAATGCGTGCTGTGTCAAACTGATCGAGGACCGCTGGCACATCCTGCAGATACATCCGCGGAAGCCCATCCTCGCGGTGTGATTTCCGGCGGGTCTCATCCGCCTCGGTATTCCAGTTGCGGCATTCCGGCGCCCGGCGATTGCGCCACAACTGAGCGACGGATTCAAACACGGAGCGACGACGCGGACGTGATCGTCCCAGCAGCTCCGGCGAAATTCTCGAGCCCGAGCGTTCGATATCAACATGCACCTGACCAGAAAGAACCAGGAACGCAGAATGCCCCCAGTCTCCGCGACGCACAACGATCCTCCCCGGCTCGCAGGAAACAATCCGTGCATCGTTCTTCAAAATGCCACTCAAAGGCAGTGACTTTCGGAAGTCCGACTCCCTCATCAGGGCAAAAGGGGCCTGCTGCATCAATCGCTGCACATCGGCCTCTGTCATTGCACGCAGCGCGTCCCCTTCCAGCGCGAAGGGGGAGTCCCAGCGTCGAGGTGGCGCGATCGTGGCAACTTCAGGCATCGGTACTCTTCAACAAAGGGGGGTGCATCACGATCTCCTTGAGACAGCTCTCAATCGACTCAGGCCGTACTGCGACTTACTTTTCCAGGAACTGCTCCTTGAACTGCAGAGAATAGTGAGGCGGCAAGGCCTTGGTCAGGGCATCGAGGGCCGCCTGATCACTGCCATCATGTTCAGCAAGATAGGCATCAATCAATTCACGAATCTCGATCGATGCCGCTCCGTACGTGTCACGATCTGTTGGCATGGGAACAAACATCGTCCCCAGGAGCGGCCCCATTCGAGCGACCATCGATTGCGTCTGTGATACACCAGCCAGGGCGTTGACCTGCGTCACCCGACCATTGGCGGCAGCAAAGTAGGCCCCAATCTGCGGAACATAAACGGGGCTCGCAGCCTCGGCTCGCTTTTGCAGGGCGACTTCCAGTTGCGCCATCCCGCCGACCACGAACTTCAGTCGATCACGCTGCTCTGGAGTTCCTCCAGTGGTCGACTGCCACAAACTGGGAGCTGCGGCATTTGTGTGGGCATCCTCAAAGAAATTGTGCCGCACTTCGCCATTCAACCACGACAGCAGTTCGAAATTGCTGGCCACCTTGTGTCCGGCAGCGATGAGTTGTTCATTGCCGACGACGTGACACTGCAGACAGTTGCGTGCCAGCTCATGCAGCATCTCTGGACGAATCATCCCGGCCTTCCGCGTAGACTCGAGTCGCTGCACACGATGCTCGGCAACCTCATCACTGCGTGCCGCGCGAAGCGCCGACAGAGTTGTGAATGTTTGTCCCTCCGTGTACTCGCCGTGCGACTTCAGCCAGTCTCTTGCCGCGCCATGACAGGATTCACAAGAAACCCCCGAGACGACCTGCGGTGCTCCATCGACAAGTGACCGCGTTCCGTGGCAGTCGGCACACAGAGAGGTCGTCATCAGTGTCGAACTCGCGATTCCCATCGCATCTGCGTACTTCTTACTGTTGCCCGCGTACTGCAGGCGGTTGAGCGAACGGAAGTGAGTCGTCTTCTCCCAGTGAGCGACTTCCGAGGGATGGCACTGCTTGCAGTTGGCCTGCGTTGTCCCGACGACTTTGGCCAGGCGGTGCATCGCATCATCGGCAGCCGCCGGAGTCGTCAGGACCGCGACAAGCACTGCCGTTGATGCAACAAACCTGCAGGCAGTGGCCTTGCATGGAGCCAGAGTTGGCCGGTGATCGATCGCGGACATTATGTTCATGAGTTTCTTCCGTTGATCGTTACGGGGCGAACGGCTGCGGCATATAGCGTTCGCGGAACTGCTGGGAATAGTGAGGAGGCGAAGCGGCGATCAGGGCATCAAGCGCGGTCAGCTGGCTGCCGTCATGCTCCTGCTGGAAAGCCTCTGTCAATTTGGCCACTGTGTCGGCGGCCTCCGAATAGGTCTTCTCGTCTCCGGGTTGAGCAGCGAACAACAGCCCCAGCATGGGAGTCACCAGCCCACTGACCGCGGCGACTTCTTCTGTCGGAGCCATGCCGTTGATCTGCATCAGGCGACCATTTGCCGCAGCGACCTGACCGCCTAACTGCGGAATCAATACTGGACTGGTTGCTTCGGCACGAGCACGCAAAGTCATTTCCAACTGCACCAGAGTTCCAATCACGAATTTCAGCCGACGACGCTGCTCCACACTGCCGCCCGTGGATTCCAGCCACAGACTGGGGGCCGCAGCATTCACGTTTCGATTTGTCAAAAAGTTGTGCCGGATTTCTCCTTCGGACCAGCCGACGAATTCGAATGTGCTGGCCAGTTTGTGTCCTGCGGAAACCAGCGTTTCGTTGCTGATCAGATGGCAGCGATAACAGGCGCGGGCCAGACCGGCGATGTCTTCGGACCGGACCATCCCCGCCTTGGCACAGAAGTCGATCCGCTGTTGTCGATGCTCGGAGGTCTCCTGCTGTCGCGGAATGACGCGTGATGCATGGTAAGACTGATGCCGGTTCAGCCAGCCATCGTCGCCCCCCGCTGCCCCGTGACACTTCTCACAGGAAACCCCGGAGACCACAGCCAGTTCGGAATCATTCCAGGCCCGCGTTCCGTGGCAGTCCGCACACACGGAGTTTGTCATCAGGTTCTTGCGGTCAATATTCATGGCCTGCGCGTATTTCTGCGTATTCCCCGAGAACGAAGCCAGACGCAGATCGGCCGAGAAGAAGTGCGTCGATTTCATCCAGGCCGAAACTTCGGATGGATGGCATTTCTTGCAATCTCCCCGAATGACGCCCATCGTTCGTTCAGCCGCACCAGATTCTTCCCCAGCACACGACCGCTCCGCGATAGACAGGCCCAACAGCAAAACGAGAACCACAAGCTGAACCCTAACCTGCCCCAAGTCCTGCAAGGCTCGTCCAACGGGACGGAAGTCAGCCGGGGTTAAGTGTCGAGTTGATTCTAAAACCTGCATGGGATCGTACTTTGCTGACGTGAGTCTGATGGGCCGGCCGGAGGTCTCTTCAATCGCCTCAGGCATGCAACACAATATCAGTCACAGGGCGAGCCACACAGGGCAAGCAGGAATCTCCATCAACGGCTCCCATCTGCCCGGCACAGCCCGCAACACGCCCGGAAAGCAGCGCCAGTCGACATGCACCGCAATTTCCAGAACGACACATGGACTCCAGTTCAATTCCATGCTGCTCTGCGACCTCCAGAATACTGGCCGCAGGCTGATCACAGGTCACAGTCGTTCCCGACTTGCTGAATGTAATTTTCGGTGCCGCTGCGATAGGTTCCGGTGCCGACGAATCTCCCTGTCGCTTCTCCTCGCGGATCGCTTTGCGTGGTTGCGGTGGTCCGCCAAAACCTTCCACGTGAATCCATTCCTCAGACACACCTGCATCGCGAAGCTGGTTCACCAGTGATGTCGTCATCGCCACCGACCCGCAGAGATAGAATTCCGCATCCAGTTCCGGAACGACATTGCGAATGGCCTCTGCAGTGAGTCGCGTTGAATCGTTGTAGTCGAGCCCCAGAATGTCGGTATCTTCTGGCTGTGTGTAGATCGTCACGATCCGCAGCCATGGAGCACGTGCCATCAGCTCTTCCAGCGAGTCCCGTTGAATTCGGTCGCGCCCATTGCGAACGGAGTAGAACAACGTCGCTCGGCGACCTGGGAACTTCGCCAGAACTTCCAGCATGCTCAAAAACGGGGTGACACCAATGCCACCGGCAATCAATACAAGTTCCCGCGAAGACTCTTCGGTTAAGACAAACTGACCTGCCGGAGCATGAACCTGCACAATGCCGCCAACCAACAGTTGATCATGAATGAAGCCCGAAACGAGGCCTCCCGAAACACGCTTCACTGTGATGCGGTAGTACCGTGAATGCGGCGCATTCGACAATGAATAACACCGTTTGACCGGCGAAGGCTGACCGGGAATGTTCACGGCCACACCGATGAATTGCCCCGCAGCAAAGGAAGGCAACGGTTTGCCATCCTGCGGTTCCAGATACAGTGACAGCACCTGATCGGCTTCTTCCACGCGACGGCGAACGACAAACGATCGCGGCCCGCTCCATGTTCTGGAGTTACCTTCGGAATCCGCCAGTTCAATGAGCCGGGGTCGACAATGCCGCTGGTCGCCTTTCCCACTCGTCGGTATTCGACGCTCCCGGTATCGACCTCGACAAGCTGCGGTCCACAACTGAATCAGGGACAGAATTCCAAGAATCAGACCGGCGAACTGCATCAGTCACTCCCTCTCGAAGACGGCCGCGGAAATGGCATTTAGCGAATGCAATAGAAGCTAAAACGCCCATTCTCCTGATGTCTCAACACTGTCCTTATTTGTTTTGGAAGATCTCTGCGGAATTGCCAGATTTCTCAGCCGTATGCCGTTTTCCTGTTGAAGAATTTTTGCAATGCGAGTTTCCCTAAGTATCTCTTTTCACAACCTCCTGGACTCGAGTCGACCATGATCAGACCAGTCCCTGCCAACTCAATGAGCCACTCCTGGAGTCAACACCAGACAACCAGGGACCGCGCAGCCGCAGCTTCCCATCTCGGACGAGCGGATGCCTCAGTCTTCAGCACCGCGTCAACAGACGACCCCCTGCAGGAACAGCAGATTTCCGCACTCTTCTGTGATCTGAACGGGTTTTCTTCACTGGTCGAACAGACAACGGATCTGGCCTCGGCCTATGGAAGAATCAACGCCTCACTGAATGCGATGCTCGACGAAGTTGAACTTCACGAAGGCACCGTTTCCGACTTCCAGGGGGACTCAGTTCTGGGCTTTTGGGATGCGAAGTCTGCTCTCATCCCCGAAGCAGTGGCGGCATGCCGGGCGGCTGTTGCCATTGTGCAACGGTTCAGCACAATGAATACAACCGGCCTCATGGGTGAATTCACTCCACTTGCCCCCAGCATTGGCATTTGTACTGGCACGGGACTGACTGGCCCCATGACCGTTGGCCATCTGCGAAAGCAGGGGGTCTTTGGGCGTCCTGTCAATTCGGCGTCTCGATTGCAGGGACTGTCACGCAAGTTGAACATTCCGATCCTGATCGATGGGGCCACCGCCCGTTGTGTCCGGAATTCCGAATTCGATATCCGCTCCTCGCTTCGCGCCTGCGGCCGGTTTCGCCTCGCGGGAATGTCGAAGGCTGTGACCGTCTTTGAGTTAATGTCCTCCCCGGATGCCGATCTTGTCTCGATGTCGGAGGCCGCCGTCAGGGCATTCGTCGATGGTGACTGGTCAGGATGTACGACCAACCTGAAGCAGTTCCCTGCAGATGATGGTGTGGCTCGAATTCTATTGGACCAGATGACCGCCCGCTCATTTCAAGCTCCCTCAGATTGGGACGGCGTTATTACCCTCTGCGGAAAGTGATTGCAGGGAGGGGACTGCTGCGGACTCGCCTTTCACAGGGGAAGTCAACCGCACGGGAATTCGGTGGCCAATCAGGCCCGTCTCCCCATCATTCTGGCCTCTCTCCGCATCAATCATGCGATTTTCTCAAGGCCGCCCCCGCTCCGTCCGATAGCAATCCATGGGGAAGGTTATGCGCCTTGCAAGGATCATGACCAATTTGACGATCGGAAATTCGTGATCCGCCAGGTCCGAATTCCAATTTCGAGTGGGAGTCGAATGAAGTTTGGCGCTCATCTATTGATCGCAATTCAGGGTCTAATTCTGTGCGGCTCGTTTCCGTGCACCCCCCTGCTGGCCCAGGAACCGTCTGCCCCCTCGGCATCCCGACCTGACGATGCACTGCAATCCGCCATCAATGAAGCGGCCGACCTCGTTCACGCCGAAATTCTGGCCCATGATCCGTTTCCTTCGGCCAAGGCCTGCGCGAAGTGCCATCCTCAGCATTTCCGTGAATGGTCTGTCTCGCCACACGCCTACGCGCAGCTGAGCCCGGTCTTCAATGCGATGTCCAATCGGCTGATTGAATTGACCAACGGCACCCTGGGTGACTTCTGCATTCGCTGTCACACGCCCATCGGAATGGCCCGCAAGGAACCGATCAACATCAGCAACCTGCAGCGTCCCGCTTCCTCACGTGAAGGTGTGACCTGCACAGTTTGTCACCGTATCAATCAGGCCTGGGGCAAAGGCTCCGGCCGGCAGGCACTTGTGCCGGGGCCATTGACGCAATCCGTCTACGGACCTCGCGGTAGCGACATTCTGAATCAGGTGCTCGCGAATCCTGATGAATACGGAGCCCTGAAGACATCATCCCGCAGCGATGTCGTCGGACGTGAGATTCACGCTTCATCGGAACGTTTCTTTCAGCTGACCACGTCTGGATTCTGTGGGAGCTGCCACGATGTGTTTGCACCCAACGGGTTTCGACTTGAAGATGCCTTCAGTGAGTTCAAGTCCTCGCCGGCCGCCCGCAAGTTTGGGATGAGCTGTCAGGATTGTCATATGGGCCGTGTCCCGGGGAAGGCCGAAGGGTACGACTGTGCTCCGGCAGCCATCGTCGGCAATAAGTCGACGACTCCTCGCAAGCACACCAACCACATGATGGTCGGCCCGGACTACTCGATCGTGCATCCCGGAATATTCCCTCACAATATCGAAGCTGTTCGCGAAGCATGTCTTCCCGACCACGAGGGACTTGCGACGCTGCATGAATGGCTGCAGTTCGACTACCGCGCTGGATGGGGCAAGGACGCTTTCGAAGACTCGGTACGCGAAGGTGACGTGTTTCCGGAGCCATGGAAGTCGCAGTCCAAACGTCGCAAGGCCCGAAAAATTCTCGACGACCAGCAGCAGCTTCTCCGCGAAGCCGATGTTCAGCGGCACCAGTTGCTGCGAGCCGGTTACCACATGGGCGACATTGAGATCATCTGTTGCGAAGAGGGTCGCCTGGAATTCCGCGTGCCCGTTTCGAACATTACACCAGGGCACGGCGTCCCGACGGGCTTTGACGCCGAACGACTGGTGTACCTTCGCACTCAAGTCTGGGATTGCCGCGGTCGCCTGATCTTCCAGTCCGGCGACCTCGACCCGAACGGAGATCTGCGTGACAGTCACTCCCTGTATGTCCACAACGGTGATATTCCACTTGATCGCCAACTCTTTTCGCTGCAGTCAAGATTCATTACTCGCAACAATCGCGGCGGCGAGCGGGAGCAGGTTTTGAATATTCCGTATTCGCTCGATCCCCTGCCCTACATCCGCCCTGAAACTCGCCCCTTTACGGTGTTGGGGCGTCCGATTTCGGCTCGCAAACATAAGCAGAATCTCGAAGTGGGCGGTTCGCGAACCGCCACGTACGAAGTCAAGAATCACAATGGCCCGTACACGATCCGTGCCCAGCTGATTTCCGGCATGGTCCCGGTCAATCTCGTCCATGAAATTTCCAGCGTTGGCTTCGACTACGGCATGAGCGCCCGCGAAGTCGCCGATGCCGTTGTGGACGGGCACATGGTGTTGTACGAACACACAACCCGTGTGGGAGAGCGGTAGTGGGGACCGCCATCTCAACATTGAGTCTGAGCAGGCTCAGTCGACATGTGCCTCTGTCGCTCCCGAGAGTGCTTGGTTTGACTCTCAGCCTGTTCGTCGTCGCTGACATTCGCGCAGACGAACCGGTCGGGATCGTCAGGCTCGGCGACACCATCGAGCTGCAGCCCACTCCGGCAACACTACCTCCGCCTGCTCCATTTACGGGCGAATCATCGGGCGAGAACCACCAGATTATTCCTGCTCACCCCAGGTTTCTACGTGACGATCCGGGAATGCCGCTGGATGATGGGGCCTTCTATCTGCACGCCGAGCGAGCGACCTACGACCCGCGAATTGAGGAAGAAGAAGCCCCTGTTCTGAGTCACGTCGCCGAAGGAGCGCTGGAGCTGTTGAACGCCCCGATCGAGCCCTTCGCAACCTTGACGGAATGGGTGACGCACTCGGAACACGACACGGTCCATGCTGAACTGAATCATTTTCCTATCGGAATTCAGCCCATTCCATCACGACCAGACCTCGTGCTGGAAACGAACGACCGATTTCTCGACACGGGCTTTCTGAGCCAGGGGGTCACACTACCGACCGGAGCGGTCTGGCGTCCTTCATTCTGGGTCTTTGGCACCTACCGCATGGGCTACAACTATCAAGAGCGTCCAGGAAACACGCCCATCAGTGAATTGGCCACCCGACTCGACCTGTTTGGACAGCTGAACCTTTCCGGAACAGAGCGGCTGCTTGTCGGCCTGCGTCCTCTGGATGAACAAACCAGTACTGGTCGACGTTTCACCTCTTACGACCTGGACGATGGGAACGGAATCGATGGCACCAACATTGATATTCAGACCCTGTTCTTCGAAGGAGACTTCGGCGAGATCTTTCCAAATCTCGATCCCTTCGACACTGCCGGACTCGACTACGGATTTTCCGTTGGTCGTCAGCCGATGCTGTTTCAGCAGGGGCTGCTGATCAACGAGGATCGCATTGACGCCGTCACCGTGACCCGGAACACGCTTTATGGAAATGGCAACCTGAATCTCCGAATCACTGGCGCCTACGCCTGGGGAGACATCAACCGCAACAACAACCAGGCTGATCCCGATGCCCAACTCGTCGGTCTGTTTACTGAAAGTGACTTTCGCATCAGCACCGTCAATGCGGACATCGCGTACGTCAGTTCGAATTCCAACCAGGGGAGTCTGCTGGCGTTTGCATTGAGTGCGATTCAGCGAATCCATGGCTACGAAAACACCTACAACACATCATTCCATGTCCTGGGTTCCATTCCGACCGATGGAGAAACGGCAGCATCCGGGCGAGGGCTGTTGCTGTTTGGACAGTCTTCGTGGACACCTCATCACACACATGATCTGGTGTACCTGAATGGTTTCTGGGCCATTGACCAGTTCACGTCACCCGCGCGGGGAACATTGGCCGGGGGGCCGCTCGGACAGACCGGAATTCTATTCTCTGCCCCCGGACTGGGGCGTGTCGGGGCTCCGCTGAGCAATCAGGCCAGCGATGTGGTCGGTGCCAGTCTGGGATATCAACTGTTCTTCAACGACAGTCGGCAGCAGGTCATCTTCGAAGCGGGTGGACGCGAACCGACAAACGGGGCCGATGGTGAATTCGCCCTTGGATCTCGGCTGCAGCAAGCGATCGGACAACACTGGATTGTCGTGGTCGATGGATTCATCACCAAGCAGGAAAGTCGCGACTGGGGACCTGGAGCCCGCCTGGAGTTCCTGGCCAAGTTCTAGCCGCCACGCACGGATTTCCGCGAAGATCGCTCATTCTGTCGGCAGCAGTGGTAGTCCTCGCACATCGATTTCTTTTGCCGATCGTGCTTCCACTTGCACCGCACTGTGTATCATCACTGCGTCATCCCCAGGTGAGCCGGCGGCTCCATCCCCAAATGCCGCGGGCCGAGACGGGGCGACCTGCCACGTGTTTGCTGGATCAGTCAATGCCCGACAATGGTAAACAGTCGACGGATCACGCCGTTCCCGCTTCGCGATCGACTCGCGGATCGGGCGCGATCCGTCTTGTAATTGTCGCTCTATTCGTGGCGATGTCCGGAGGACTTTTCTGGCTGTACGGGGACCAGCTCAATCTGACCGCGCTGGCTCGACATGAAGCGGACTTTCGCAACGCCCAGATCGAACATCCTTGGCTGGTCTATGGAATCTGTTTTGTCGCGTATGTCACGGTCACCGGACTGTCGTTGCCCGGAGCCGCCGCGATGACGTTGCTGCTGGGTTGGCTTCTCGGATTCTGGCGAGCCCTGCTGATTGTCAGTTTTGCTTCCACAACAGGTGCATCGATCGCCTTCCTGCTCAGCCGCTATCTGCTGCGTGATGCCATTGAATCTCGATACGGCAGCAGACTGACCAGCCTCAATGAGGCGCTCCGTCTGGAGGGAGCCTTTTACCTGTTTACCCTGCGGCTGATTCCGGCGGTGCCGTTCTTCGTCATTAATGTACTGATGGGTCTGACCTCGATGCGGCTGCTCACTTTCTGGTGGGTCAGTCAGGTCGGAATGCTCCCCGGAACGGCGGCCTACGTGTACGCAGGCGCCAGCGTTCCCAGCCTCAGCGTCCTGGCCGAACATGGGGCATCTGGAATCATCAGCCCGCAACTGCTCGCAGCCTTCGTCATCCTGGGACTACTGCCGATCACCTTACGCAAGCTGCTCACGAAGTTTCGCCCGCCGACCGCTACTTCGGAATCCAACACCAATCTCGAATGATTCGCGACTTCACCTAATCGATTTGACTCACCTTCTGCCCATGATGACTCCCAACGACGAACATAATCAGACGCTGTTGTCCCATGTGCATCCAGTCGACTGGCAGAATCCACAACCGGCAGCACGGTACGATCTCGTCGTCATCGGAGCCGGAACTGCAGGTCTCGTCACTGCTGCGGGTGCCGCCGGACTGGGCGCCAAAGTCGCACTCGTCGAGAAGCACCTGATGGGGGGAGACTGCCTCAACGTGGGGTGCGTTCCCTCCAAAGCCCTGATTGCCGCTGCACGAGCCGCTGCATCGGCACGAAGTTCATCGGCATTGGGCGTGCATCTACCGGGAGAAATTCAGGTCGATTTTGCGGCGGTCATGACTCGCATGCGCCGCCTGCGGGCCAGCATCAGCCCTCATGATTCGGCTCAGCGCTTTACCGAACTGGGCGTTGACGTCTTCCTGGGACAGGGAGCCTTCACTGACGATGGCAATGCCGTGCAGGTGGATGACCTGCGACTCCCCTTTCGGAAAGCGGTCATCTGTACCGGCGCACGAGCGGCCGTGCCTCCCATTCCTGGACTGGCAGAAACCGGACACCTGACCAACGAGACGATCTTCAACCTCACCGAACTGCCACCACGTCTGGGAATCATCGGCGGGGGGCCCATTGGCTGTGAAATGGCTCAGTCCTTTGCTGCTTTCGGCAGCCGCGTCTCCCTGTTTGACACCTCGTCTCGACTCCTGAGCCGCGACGATGAAGACGCTTCGAACGTGGTGATGCGTGCCTTTCAAAACGATGGAGTGGACCTGAACCTGAACGCCACCGTAGAGCGGGTGGAGCAGACAAGTCGCGGGAAGGTCATCACTGCCAAGATTGCTGGCGAAACCATTTCGCGGGAAGTCGATGCCATATTGGTGGCCGCGGGGCGAGCCCCGAACGTGGAGGGCCTCAATCTGGATGCCGTAGGCGTCGGCTACGACCGCAGTGGGGTTCAGGTGAACGACTTTCTGCGAACCGCGAATCGTCGCATTTTTGCTGCTGGTGACATCTGCTTTCCTGCCAAGTTCACTCATGCCGCGGACTTCCTGGCGCGGATTGTCATTCAGAACTCGCTGTTCTTTGGCCGATCCCGGGCGAGCAAACTGATCATCCCGTGGTCCACGTATACGACTCCCGAAGTCGCCCATGTGGGTTTACTGCCACAACAGGCCCATGCGCGCGGGGTGGCAATCCAGACGTTTACCCAGGAGTTCCAGAACGTCGACCGCGCAATTCTGGACGGAATCGACACCGGCTTCGTGAAAGTGCATGTGAAGTCGGGAACCGACCGTATCCTTGGCGCCACGGTCGTCGCCCCCAACGCCGGCGACCTGATTTCCGAGATCACTCTGGCCATGAAGAATCGAATCGGTCTGAAGGGCATTGGCTCCACCATTCACCCGTATCCGACGCACGCCGAAGCCATCCGCAAGCTGGGCGATCAATACAACCGCACCCGCCTGACGCCGCTGACCCGCAAGATTCTCGGGCTGATTATGAAGCTCAGTTGAGAAGTGCAGAGTCTTGGTTCCGTCACTGCAGACATCGACATCCCGGCGACGCATTCGACGCAGCTCCCGTCGAAACTCGGCCTGCCCAGACTGTTCGAGAACCTGAGTTCGTCATTTCATCAGCAGGACCGGACACGGCGACAACACCGAGACCTGATAGCTGATTGTGGACAGACTCTTGCCAGGCTGCTCGGGGTTGATGGGATGCGAACTGAGAACAACCAGATCGACGTTGTGATCTCCGATGTATCGCACGATCTCAACGACCCGCTTCCCCAGCCGCACCTTGTAGTCAACGGGAATGTTGCTCTCGACGAAGCGTTGCGCGTGCCGCTCCAGTTCTGCGTCAGCACGCTGTTGCAGGCGGTCGTAGAACGAGGCGGTCTCCGGAACCTCGACCGCTTCGTCCAGCCGTTCAATCACGTGCAGCAGTGTCACCTTCGCAGAATTCACCTTGGCCATCTCGAAGGCTGCTTCCAGCGCGGAATGATTCTTGCCGGAAAAGTCGAGCGGGACAAGAACGTGTTGAAATCGCGGAAGCATCGGACACTCTCCTGAAAGGTTGTTGTCAAAAGGGAATTTTCGACAGCGGGCTGTACTTTGCCGACCATCAGGAAATTCATTCACCCAGCGAGCCGTTTCGACCACTGCAGCCTCGACGCCCCTTATATACCTGCAATTTGCACGCCGCGATGGCAGAGATTCGTGCATTTCCCGTCGTCGATTCGAGTCGGGCCTCACCCGTATTGGCATCAATCCTGCACTCATTGGAGACACGCTACAATTCGCCGGTCGCAAGTTTCCATTGTGTCCGACCAGATGTCAGCCCCCGAGGTGTTCATGCCGCTCGATGACGATGACCGACTCAAATGGTTGATGGAACCAGGAGCACGGAGCGAAAAGGAGTTCCTCAAGGGAGGTCGACACCGCAACGAAGAGTTAGCCAGTGCCGCTCGGATCTTTCTCGAGTTCGCTCACGGATTCGCTTCACTCAACATCAAACAGCCCTGCGTCACGGTGTTCGGTTCCGCCCGATTCGTCGAAGGCCACCCGTACTATGAACTCGCCCGCTCTGTAGGAGGCGCGCTGGCAAAAGCGGGTTATGCCGTGCTGACGGGAGGCGGTCCGGGCATCATGGAGGCCGCCAATCGCGGGGCACAGGAAAGCGGCGGACTGAGTATTGGATGCAACATCGACCTGCCTGTGGAGCAACATCCGAATCCGTACATGGACCGGTTTGTCCACTTTGAACACTTCTTTGTTCGCAAAGTGATGCTGGTGAAGTACTCGCAAGCCTTCATCGTCATGCCGGGCGGTTTCGGCACACTGGACGAAGTGTTCGAAGCGGCGACGCTGATCCAGACTCAGAAGATCGAAGCCTTTCCGATCATTGCCATGGGCAGGAAGTTCTGGGATCCGATGCGGAACTTCATTGAGCACGCCCTGCTTGCGGAAGGAACGATTACCGCCAACGATCTTGGCTTCGTCCATGTCACGGACTCTGTTGAAGAAGCACTCGCAATCATTGGTCCGTGTCCGCGAAATACATCCTCATCGACGTGAACTTCGCAGCGAAAGCGTGCGGATGTGCACGTTCGCTGGACACAATCGGGGCAGGCACCTTCGACTGGGGCCGCAGTCACATCACAATTACCACCATTGGCAATTCCTGTTGCTCCAGTGCCGCGGCGGCATGACGGTTGCACTCTTGGATGCGTGGGCGATCTCGCTTCCCTCCATGACGCACGCTGTGCGGCGTATTGTTCGTCCTGACGAAAGGAGTTGGCCGATGTCCCTTCTCAACTGGCTCAGAAAACTCGGAATCCTCCGATTCGGTGCCGAATCTGCAACGTACCACAACGCGAAAGAGCGGCCCATCAGCATTCAGGAATCGGGGGTCTTCGATTCCGAAAAGGATCTCATTTACGGAGGCCAGTCGCCAAACCCTCCCAAGCCTG
The DNA here is from genome assembly GCA_020426515.1 of Planctomycetaceae bacterium. Classification (GTDB taxonomy): domain Bacteria; phylum Planctomycetota; class Planctomycetia; order Planctomycetales; family Planctomycetaceae; genus JACKHO01. The sequence continues at coordinate 15,765 of JAGQPW010000093.1, forward strand.
AGCCTCCCAAAGCCCCACCGACCAAGCCAGTGGAATAGCGAGGGCGGTCGGACTTGTCTCAGACGCCTTCGAGCAGGCGGTATTCTCGCAGCGCGCGTCCGTGAGACGGATCGAGTTCGATACAGCGGGCATAGTCCGTTCGCGCCTGATCCAGATTGCCAAGTGACTGCTCGATTTCACCAGAGTAGAACCAGACGGTCGCATTCTCCGGTACGAGCTTCTTGGCAGCTGCAACAGCCTCGCGAGCGGCTTCGAGTTCATTGCCCCAATAGCTTACTTTCATCTTCAGCACGGCCGCATACCCCAGTTGCTCATCACGCTTCACTGCATCTCCCTGCTCGTCGTAGTACTTGGCAAGGAACTCGTGCAGCGGAATATTGGGTGACATCAACGCAGCCCGCAGCCACAGTTCCACGGCCCGATCCATGTTTCCCTTGATGGCATAGGCGGCTCCTTCCATCTGCAACAACTCAGCATCGGAATCGCCATCGGCATTGGCCCGCTCGACCAATGCCAGAATTGCATCCGCATCGCGGCGATTGTATTCCACCTTGATCAGGCTGAGCCGAAGTGCGTACTTCTGCATGTTGGACGTCGGCTCCAGAATGACCAGCAACTCGTTCAGCTTCCTGGCTACTGCATCGAAGTGCTTCTCGGTCCACAACTGCTCGCAGACTTCTTCCTCCTTCTGAATTCCGATGCGTTTGTTGTAGGGAGTCACGAAGTTGGACGAAAAGTCCATGGGAATTACGTATTCTGAACGTTCCAGCTTCCGGGCCGCAGCATGTGCCTCGGGAAGTCTGCCGAGCTGCTCCAGAGCATGCATTCGCAACGCTGTGAACTTGAGTGAATTGGGGACCGCCTCCAGGACGCGATCAATGGTGGGCAGTGCCTCAGCCGCACGCCCTGAACGGACCAGCAACTTGGCATACTGATACGCCGAAGGGTAGAACGCGTCGGCCTCGTGGAAGATCCTTTCCGCCTCGGCCGCCTGCTCTTTCCGCAGCGCATTGCGTCCCAGCTGATACCGGCTGTGATCCGCCGATGCCACGGGGGACTTCGATGGCTTCGTGATCTCGATCGCTCGCAGGTATTCGCGACTGCTCTCGTCCACTCGCCCCGTACGATCAATGCAAAAAGCAAGACTGAACTGAGCCAGCGAATTTTCGGGGTTCAGTTCGACGGCACGTCGAAAGGCAAGTTCCGCTTCCCCGTAGAACCCTTGCCCCAGTAAGCCTTCTCCCAGCGTCTGCCAGTCGAGGCTATTCCCCCAGCGGGCAGCATCGGCCAGAGACTTGAATTCGTTGTCCAGCAGTGGATCATCATGGACGACCTGGGGAAGCACAGGCTCGTACCGGCCCAACTGCGCAGCCGCCCAGTACCCGCAATACGCGAGTTCTCCGAGGATCACGACCAGCAGTAATCGAATGACTCCCTGCATGATTACTTCTTTCCCTCATTGATCCACGCGGTCACGCGGCCCAGTCGCTGAAACGGCTTGCGCAGATTCAGCCCGCCAGCCACAATGTCATCCTGCCCATCACCATTCAAATCTCCCACGGCAACCGTGATCAGGTGAATGGGGTCGCTGTCCACCTGCCACGTTGTGAACTGCTGGTGACCATCGTTCTCCAGCCACACCACGCTGGCGGTATCGGTCCGATACCAGTTGTTGGTCATGCTGACGAGCGCAACGTCCTGATCGCCATCGCCATCAAGGTCGCCCACGGCCGCCGAATAAGTCCCGCCAAGGTCCGAAATCCGGGCGATCTGAAAGTCCCAGTCGCCGCGATTCTCAAACCAGTAGCAGCCGTGGTACGGCTGAGGATAGGCATCCAGATCCTCCAGATTGTCGCCGGCCGGCAGAATGAGATCCTGATCCCCATCCCCATCGAGGTCGGCAGCGACCAACCCGGCACTGCCGAGATCGAAGTTCTCGGTCATCCACAAGCGGCGGCCTCGAAATTCACCACCGCCCAGATTCTCAAAGCCCCACAGCTCTTCTTCGTCCTGCGTGACGATGGCCGTGATATCGAGATCTCCATCGTCATCAAAATCGGCGACGGGGACATGTATCGTTCCCGGTGCGTTCAGGAGTTCATGATCAAGGAATTGCAGATCGCCCAAATTCTCCAGCCACAGGACACCTCCGCGAGCATAACCAAACACAGCCACTGCGAGATCGACATCGCCGTCGCCATCGAAGTCGCCCGGCTGGACATCGGCAACCCGGCGCACATCGTCCAGTATCACGTGCCGAATGAAACCCTCATCTGTGTTTTCAAAAAGTTCCACACGCCCAATCACGTTGTCGTCGGGCATGATGTTCCCCAGAACTGAAACAATCACGTCCTGGTCGCCATCCCCATCGACGTCCACCAGAGTGGCATGCGCGGGCGCGGCCACATCCTGGATCAACGGCACTTCCGTCCACGTCCCACCATCCTCCTTGAAATAGCTGACGGCGTTCCGTTGCGCATCGCACACCAGAACGTCCTGCCGACCATCGCCATCCACATCGGCAACCTGCACATTGGTCACCAGCGGCAGCCCGCGTACCTCCGGCTCCAACGAGAGCTTCCTAAACACCATTTCTGATTGAGGATACGTGGTCCCACCGGAGTAGACCTCCGGCCTCGATCGAAGCGTAGGAAGAGCAGGAATCACCTTCCATGCCGCCAGCGGAATCACCACGGCCAGTAACAGCAACAGGGCCACCTGGCCAAATCCCCGATTCTGCACTCAGATATCCCCTTGTTCCACAAATGACTTCTCCAGAGTGACTTCAGCCGGTTCGACCGTAGTGACTGCCTGAAGACAAACCATTTGACTAATTCCGCATCGACCTTACAATCACATCAACATAGGTACACATTCAAACCCAAACTGCGTCTGCAACTTCGATGCCATCCACCTCATGCTTTCACTCAATTCTAGCAGCAAGCGCTTTGATCTTGGTAGCTGGCTGCGGCGGTGGAGGGTCGGATGCACCTCCCATCGGACGAGTTGAGGGGGTTGTCAAAATGGATGGCCAGCCTCTGCCTGGTGTGATTGTTGGGTTTGAGCCGCAAGGCGTTTCTGTCGGAGGCCCGTCCAACGGACGGACGGACGACCAAGGGCATTACGAACTCACGTACAGCAACGGCACCAAGGGCGCCATTATTGGAACCCATAAGGTGACGATCACAACGCCGACCGAGGGGCCACCACCCCCAGGCCAGAAGTACAAGGACCCGATTCCAGCCAGGTACAACTCTGCGAGCGAACTGTCGCAAGAGGTTCAGGCTGGCGCCAACGTCATCGACCTTGAACTCTCTTCTCAGTAGCGGCCAGGCCGTTCGCTGCACCTTTCCCAGACCTGGCGTCCAGAGTGCGCCTGGACTGTCGCTTCTTCTAAGCTGGTCCTCTTCTTCTCGACTTTGATAAGGGATTCGTACAATGAAAACGTCACTTCGGTCCCGGCAGAAAAATCTGTTCGGCTTCACCCTGATTGAATTGCTGGTGGTCATCGCCATCATCGCCATTCTCATCGCACTGCTGCTGCCGGCCGTTCAGCAGGCGCGGGAAGCCGCTCGTCGCTCGCAGTGCAAGAACAATCTCAAGCAGCTTGGCTTGGCCCTGCACAATTACCACGATGTGCATGGAATCTTTCCACCAGGGATTATCGACAACAACCCGGCGCTGGGCTCGGCCGTCGATGCAGCCAACAACTCCAATGGACTGGCGTGGGGAACAATGATCCTTCCCATGCTCGATCAGGCCCCCCTGTACAATTTGATCAGCACGCAGACCGGTGGCTTTGGTCGCAGCTGGCAAGACGCCAATGGCGATGGAACGACTGGTGATGCAATTGCCGCGGCCACAACCATTCTTCCTGCGTTCATCTGTCCATCAGACCCGATGGGCGGCCTCAACACAGACAAGAGCAGCTTTGGCAAGTCGAACTATCTCGCGAACGGCGGGAACGGAGCCAACTCTCGAAATGGTGTCTTTTTCGAGAACTCGAAGTTGGGCTTTCGCGATATCACCGACGGAACCAGCAACACGTTCTTCGTGACTGAACGCACAACCCAGAACGACGGCTCGTCCGTCCTCAATTGCGGAGGCGTCGCTCCCCCCTGTGGTTGGACCGGTGGTCTGTGGATTGGTCCCCGCCTGAGCTCGGTAGCCACCTGGCACTCGGGAGTCACAGGCTTCGATGTCATCAACATCGGAGGATCATCCACCACCTACGGTCTCGGAACATCGAGCCAGGGCTGGGGAGACGACTGGATCGCCAAAGGCTGCCATGTCGGGGGGATGCAGGTCACCCTGGGTGACGGATCAGTCCGTTTCATTTCGGAGAACATCAACCTGACCACTTACCGAGATCTGCACACACCTGCCGACGGCAACGTGCTGGGTGAGTTCTAACAGAGTCGCGTCGAAGTGATTTCCTGACTGGGTCCCCAAGCAGAAATTGAGACAACTCGACTCCTGATTGCACAGGGCCCACTTCCTTCGTCCACCATCGTCGACCCCGGAGCACCGTCAGAACCTGACGGTGCTCTTTCTGTTTTACAGGGGCAGCCACGTCCGAAACCTGCATACATCCACCGCTCCTGC
>JAGQPW010000094.1 GCA_020426515.1 Planctomycetaceae bacterium
CAGTGACATCTCGAATGTTGGTCGAACCGGATGTCGGGAGAACACCACCCGAAGAACGGATGCCAGCACCGGCTCCAACCCCGGCCAATGCTGAAGAATGGTTCACCGAGCCGGCGCTTGCCGTATAGCTGGGACCAGCCGCCGATTCATACACAAACTGCGGAATTGGACTGGAAGGGCAGAATAACGACGGGATCGCGACCCCCTTCACGGCATTTCTATTCTGAGTATTAGACCCAATCCACCCAGTATGGAGTCCATAGGAGGCCCCCTCGAAGTCAAGTTTTGTATATAGCGGCGCCTGATCGAGATATGGTAGCAATCCACACCAGAACGAAGTTCGATAAGCCGGTTGATCACCCTGTGAGCAAATGGGGAACTTCGAGAACGTGTCGTGATAGTTGTGTATCGCTAAACCGGCCTGTTTGAGATTGTTCTTACATTGTGTGCGGCGGGCAGCTTCGCGAGCCTGCTGCACAGCGGGTAGCAGTAGCGCAATCAGTATCGCAATAATCGCGATCACAACCAGCAATTCAATGAGCGTGAAACCGTGGCGACGGAAGTTGGACATGATTGAGGCTCCACATGGACCTGAGAGAACGAGGGGAAAATAGAATATTTTCGACGTGAGTGAAGCATCAGTATCTGCTTTCCTGTTGCGAAGTCAACCCTCCATCTCGCCCCTGTTGTTACATGAGATGGAACATCTGAGGTTAGCGCTCGTGTCTGCAGTTGTGCTGGTCGGCGTCGAGTGCTCTTAGGTGCCTAGAAACGCAACTTCATCGGAACTCGCGTTAAGCTGACCGTCCGACTTCTTTGGGACTCGAATACCGTCATGGTGCGTTGCGATGCACCGAACGCCGCTGAGGGCCGATTGCCAATGATCCGTTGCGCAAGCGGCGGGTTGCCCAAGTTTGGTTTCCCACTTGGGGCGACGACAGGCGGGGGGCACCCAATCTGTACCGATATCAGTGCCAGTCGTCGGTGTTGATGTTGTTCTCCGGCTTTGTGTAGTCCACGAACTTCGTTGGGTCGGTTCCGTTGAGGTATTCTTCGACGTTCGTGTAGCCGTCGTTATCTTGATCCTTGGTACCATCAGCGGCGTCACGGGGATCGAGTCCATGACCGCTTTCCCATGCGTCGGGCATCCCGTCGCCATCGGAGTCTGGTGGTGCGGGTTGAGATTCTAGTCGTGGCCAACCTCCCACCGCCTGTTGCGAGTCGATGATACCCTTGCCTCCACCACCGTATGTCTCGCCGAATTTGGCCGTGCCACTGCGCACATCCTCGACGATGCGTGCATCAATCGAGTCGCGTTTGGGCAAAGACGCCCCAACGCGCTGCAATACGAGATGATATGCCTCTTCGGCGGTTTGCTGGCGGATGGGCATCGCCTTCCACGGAGCGGCGAGCTTCAATTTTTCGATATGCAGATCGCCGCCCTGCGGCTGAACGCCGCCCGCCCAGTTATCGGCGGTCACCTTCGGATCGCCATGCATGTAGTTTTCGGCCACGTACCATTGACCGAAATCACTGGCTTCATCGCGGAATGACGGGCTGACGATGCGGTGTCCAACGGCGCCTGAACCGGTTGCAGGCCCTGGCTTGTAGTAGTTGCCGACCATATTGATGGTCGAAAAGTTGAATTTCGGGTTGCCCTGTTGTTGTCTTTCGCCGCCGTAGGCGCTGTTGCCGCCCCAGTTGTAGATCACATTGTTCCGGTAGTCAGTGTGACCGGAACCCGATGCAAATCGCGGGTTGCGACTCGAGTGGTGGGCGAGGAGATTGTGGTGGTACGTGCTGTTGTCAGAGCCCCAGATGCCACCGAAGCCGTGAGGGCCCTTTACGTGAACAGATTTGTAGAGGCTTTCTGAGATCAGGCACCATTGAACGGTAACATTTTCACAGTGGTAGATAGACAAGGCCTCGTCCACGCTCCAACTCACCGAAACATGGTCGACGATAATATTTCTGTGGTATCGACTCGACAGGGCGTCGTCGTCGTTGCCCGTTTCATCGCCCAGACGCAGCCTAAGGTAACGCAGGATGACCTCATCAGCGTTGATCGTCAGAGGATACCGCTTGATTGCAATTCCGTCGCCCGGCGCGGTCTGCCCGGCAATGGTGATATTGGGATTGGAAATGCTCAGGCTGCTCTTCAGTTCAATGGTGCCTGAAACCCAGAAGACGACGATGCGTGGTCCTTTTGCTTCCACAGCGGCCCGCAGGCTGCCTGGCCCGGAATCGTTCAGATTGGTCACAGCAAATACTTTGCCGCCACGCCCGCCGGTCGCCACTGAGCCATAACCTTCTGCGCCTGGAAACGCTGGCACTTTGGCCGGCGAGGCATCAGGCGGGACTTGTTGGCCGGTGGCAACAGCAGACATCGTGGCCATGGCGGCAACGAGGGCAAGAAAACCAGCTCTTGAGGTTCGGGCGAGGTGACGATTCATAGTTTTGCATCGCAGTCTTGCGATCTCATTCTCTTGCAGAACGAATTGATAGTCGGAAGTCAATTTCTGCGCAACCAGTCGAGACGTGGACACTGTTTACTCGAAACGTATGGCAAGCCTGGTTTCAATTCGGCGGTGTACCTGCTGCGCGGTCCTTACCAAGATCCATCTCCAGTGCCACGCGTTGAACCGGGGGTGAGGTGTCTTTGGTGGGACAGTGGCTACAGGTTCCGCAGCCGGATTTGCTCGAGCCGGTTGCAACTCGCCAAATGCGGCGGGTCAGGATGACTGCCACTGCAGTGAGAATCAGGCCGGTGATGAGTTCCTGCCAGGGCATGAAAGTGTTCGACGTTGTGAAAGTCTTGTATTCGAGGCTTCTGCTCTCGCAGGTCACCTCCGCTACCCTGTCGCGGTAAGAGGAAGATGTGACAGCGACCCGCGGGCCCCACAACTTTGCCTACTTCCCCGCCGGATACGATTTCAGACAGTCGGTTCCTCATGCGCAGGCGTGGGGACTGTCGGTTCGGCCCAGTGGAGTTCCGCTTCCAACTTGTACGTTCTCAACCGCTCGGGGAAGAGAACGACAAGAGTATTTTACTCAGCTCGCAGCGAGACGCACACGATTTCTTTGTCGTTGCGGGCAAACAGGCTGCCTTGCGCGAAGGCCGGGTGGCTCCAGACGACGTTGCGACCGAAGGCTTCTCCTGTCGGTTCAAGGACATGGAAGCGGCCCAATTCTTGGTACTTCTCGGGAGACAGCTTCGCGAGAATGAGGTCGCCGGTCTCGCTGAACAGAAAGAACCGGTCGTCGTTTTTCACAATAAATGCGGTCCCGTGACCGCCCCGATTCTTGCCCGTGGTCGGTTCGTACGTCTGCCAGAGACGTTCACCGTCGGACAGCCTGACGGCAAGCAAGGCGCCGCTGCGGCAGTCGCAGCCGTAGATGGTGCCATCGACAATCTGCGGCGTACTGTTCGCACAGTAAACGGCATTTTTGGGAGTCCCGCGCCATACGACTTCTGCGGTGGGCGCATCGCTGCCCAGTTTCAGCACCGCAGCCACATTGCCGATGCCGCTGGCAAACAGCAGATCCCCGGATTTACGGGGGGCCATGATGGTCATGGCGTAATCGGGAGCGAGCGGCACGCTCCAATAGACTTCGCCGTTTGCCGGGTTCAGCCCGTTGATGGCCTGGGGGTGCCATATGATCAGCTGCCGCACGCCGCCAGCTTCGATCATCGATGGGGGGCAGTACCCGGGTTCCTTATCGGTCAACGCCTTCCAGATCTCTTCGCCTGTGTGCTTATTGAATGAAACCACCACGCTCCCTTCGCCACCCACCATGCAGATGAGTTGGTCGCCTTCCACGAGCGGATGGGCGGAGAAGCCCCAGATCGGGGATTCGGTGCGGTACGCCTCCTTGAGGGACTTGGACCAGATCACGGCCCCATCGGCCAGATTCAGGCAAAACAGATGCCCTTCGGCCCCGAGCGTATAAACGCGGTCTCCGTCAACGGTGGGAGTGGTGCGAGGACCACAGGGATACGAAATGGCGTAGTCGCAGTCGTAGGCGTGTGTCCACAATGTTTTGCCGGTTGCAGCGTCCAGGCAATGAACACGTTCCTGCCCTTTCAGCTCGGCCCGCTGACCGGGATTGTTGAATGCTTCGCCCGAATTCCTGTTGAAGTCGGTCAGCAGCACGCGATTGCCGACGACGGCTGGTCCGGCATAGCCACCAGCGACGGGCACGCGCCACTTGACGGTCAGGCCTGATTCGGGAATCTCACGAATGATGCCGGTCTCGGTCCAGATGTCATTACGGTCCGGTCCCATCCATTGAGGCCAGTCGGCGGCCATTGAGAAGGAAGAACTGCAGATCACAGCCAGAGAAAACAGCCAGCGTACCATGTCACTCTCCGTTGATCAGCTGAGGCATTCGCAAGAATCGAGTCACTGTGTCTTATTTTGACAGACTCAGCCCACATGTCGAGGGGACAGGAAGAATCGGTGGCACTGGCCGGGAGCAGGGGCTGTAAAAAAGCATGCCCGGCGAGAAATACACAAGGGCATCCTAGCCGATCTTCTTGCCAATCCATGGCATCCGAGTGTGGGGCTCGTGAGTGAATCGAACTTGTGTGTTTCTGCGCCGGGCATGCGGAACGTTCGGTGGAACAGCGTCCAGTCGCTTCCATGCGAGTCCAGAGCCATCCGTAGCTCACTGGACCCAGTTCCAACAGATCAGACCACTTGGAATCAGCCGCTCAGTTCTTTGAAGAGAGAACCAAATGCAGGCATATCCTCGCGGAGTTGCTCCATCCAGGCCTGTGGGTTCCAGATCTCAATACAGATGACTGCTCCAACGACCATCACATCCTGATTGCGGTCGACGTTAAGAAACTCCCGGAATCCTTCCGGTATGAGCAGACGGGATCGATTCGCCAGCTTGACTGAGGCTGACCGGGTGGAAAGCAATCTCCCCAGTCGCTGTACCTCGTCCCAGCGTTGCTCCATGCGTCCTTTGACGATTTTGTCGCGAATCAGCGAGACGCCGTCGTCCAGACGCTGCTGCCAGTCGGCAGCCTTCCACAAACTGAGACATCCGTAGCGTTCCTTCGCCACGATGGTCTCTCCGGAAGCGTCGGTGACTGCCGCTGCAAATTCGGGCGGCAGGGAAAGACGAAATCGATCATCCAGCGTTCGCTTGTGCTCTCCAGTGATGAAGGTTCCAGGAGACATGAACGCCAGTGGACAGGTTGCACCGCAGATGCGGTCGAATTGACGATGAAAGCCACTCCGGCCAGTTCAAACGAACCGACAGAAGTGCCCTTCCAGGTAGAGAAGGTTCTTCCAATGTATTGGGATAAAAACCCACATGCAACCGTGTTTTCAAAGATCATGTGGGCTTAATTCCCACTCGTGGGACGGATCATAGTGAGCCGATTCTGACGGTCAATCCGATTCTGAGAGTTTTCGGTGTTTTTCACAAAACCGACCTGATACCGCATAACGCTTGCCTTCATCGCATTCGTTCCACAGTCGGTAATCCGTGCGATCGTGCAGTTGTGTCCTGTGCGCCCGTGGGTCGATTCCCCACATATGGCCGGTTCGGCCCGGACAAACGGTCGATGCGCCGTTACGACCCGTCCACAACTCACGGTTTGGGGAAATCAACCGTCCCTCCGATCTCCCGTACTTGACTCGTACAAGTTTCACCACATCGTTGGGGGCATGTGTGCCGATCTTGCATACATGCATTGAGCCGAGAAAGGGCCGAACAGGACCGCGAGCATTGACTGGCAACTCCGAACGTATCACCCGCGCGCTGAACCTCCTGACCGAAGGACTCGCTCCTTACGTGGAGACGAAACTGCGCGCCATCTACAAGGAAAACTGGACTCGCGTTGTGCGGGACAGCTTTCGAGATGAACGTTCGCGCGGCGCCAGTGCCGACATCGACTGGGATGCCCATGCCCTGCTGGCCGTGATGTGGGACCAATGGAATTCCGTGTTTCGACACGAGCTGGGCCACACGGAACGAAGCCTGGTGAGTGAGCTGCGCGAATTCCGCAATCGTTGGGCTCACCAGCACCAGTTCGACTTTGATGACACTTACCGCATTACTGACAGCATTCGCCGACTGTTGCAGGCTGTGAATGCCCCCAATCTCGAAGCGATCCAGGCGGAAAAGTCCGATCTGCTCGAATCGCATGTCGCCGAGGCCGTCAACTCGCAGGTACAGCGAACGGCCCATAACCGCAACAAGTGGGGGCTGATCGCCATCTACACTCTGTGTTGCGGTCTGATTGTCACCAACATGGCGCTGGCCAATGAGTTTGGTGCGGGGACATTTGCCCTGATCTCCTTCGTGCTGGTGATGTTCATCTACCTGATCTACCAGCAGTTCAAACTGGAACCGCCACTGCTGTACGGTCCACGCGAATGCCATCGCTGCCACCGCGTGGTGTACCGCAAGACTTGCCCATATTGTGAAAGCTGACGCCTCGGAATCCAAATTCCGAGGATGATGGCCTTCGCAGCCACATGGCCGTTTCGTCGGACGGGTAAACTTGATATGAACTCCAGTCATCCGGGATTTTCTGGAATCTCGTCCCGGAAGATACCGAATGGAGTGAACAGTCAATGCCCCCGTCACTGCGTCTGATTTTTGCCGTTCACAACCACCAGCCGGTCGGTAACTTTGACGGAGTCTTCGCGCAGGCCTGCCGCGATGCTTACGAGCCGTTTCTGGATGTGCTGGCGGATTACCCCGATGTCCCGGTCGTCCTGCACACCTCGGGCAGCCTGCTGGAATGGCTGGAAGTCCATCGCCCGGACTACATCTCGCGCGTTCAGGAGTTCGTCCAGCGTGGGCAGATCGAAATCCTCGGCGGCCCATATTACGAGCCAATCCTCGCCGCCATTCCCAAGCGGGATCGTATCGGCCAGATCAAGGCCTACACCGAACATCTGAACAGACTGTTCAGCACTCAAATCCGCGGCATGTGGGTGCCGGAACGGGTCTGGGAGCCGAACTTTGCCGGAGACATCGCCGCTGCGGGCATCGAGTACACGATGCTGGACGACTCCCATTTTCGTTGGGCCGGTCTCGCCCCGGACAAGCTGCATGGCTACTACCTGACCGAAGATGACGGCCAACTGCTGAAAATCTTCCCGGACGACGAAACGCTGCGTTACACTGTCCCCTGGGCTGAGCCTGAAGAGACAATCAAATACCTTCGCAAGATGGCCGATCAGTTCCCCGGAACGGTCGTTTCCGTTGGTGATGACGGTGAGAAGTTCGGTTCCTGGCCGGGCACGTTCGATCACGTGTATGGTCGAAACTGGCTGCGTCGTTTCTTCGACATTCTGATGGAGAACCGTGACTGGCTGCAGATGGTCACGATGGCGCAAGCCGTTGATCAGGTGCCACCACTGGGCAAGGTCTATCTCCCCAATGCCAGCTACCGCGAAATGACCGAGTGGGCTCTCCCCACCGATCAGCAGATTGTTTACCAGGAAACCAAAACCGAACTGCAGAAGCAGGATGACTGGCCACAGATCCAGCCATTCTTTCGCGCCGGCTTCTGGCGGAACTTTCTCGTGAAGTATCCGGAAGCGAATGACATGTACTGCCGCTCGCGCGAAGTCAGTGATCGACTCGCCCAGCTGGAAAACACCCCGGCTGCCCAGGAGCATCCCGAACTCGTGCGGCTGGCTCGGATCGAGCTGCATCGCGGTCAGTGCAACTGCCCGTACTGGCATGGAGCGTTCGGCGGACTCTATCTGCCGCACCTGCGAAACGCCATTTACCGGCACCTCATCGCTGCCGATGCGGCCTTGGAAAAGCTGTCCGGCCACACCGGGCGCTGGGTCAGCATTGCCGCTGATGACTACAACCTTGATGCCCGCAAAGAAATTCGCATCGCTGGAGATCGACTGGTCGGCTACCTTGCTCCCGCACGTGGCGGTCACCTGTACGAACTCGATGTTCGCAGCGCCCGAGTCAACCTGCTGGCGACTCTCAATCGGCGTCCCGAGCCATATCACCAGAAGGTGCTCGATGCCGCCGGGGCCTCCGACGATGTCGATGATGTCGCCTTCAACACGCATGAAGGGGTTCGCTTCAAGCAGGCTGGACTCGATCGCGCCATCGCTTACGATCGCTGGCCACGCAAGAGCCTCGTGGATCATTTCCTGCGCAACGATGTCGACCTCGACACCTTCCGGCTGGGCAACGGGGGCATCGGCGACTTCGTGCTCGGCGTGTACGAAACCAAGTTGCGGCAGTCAGCCACCCGCGTTGAAGCCGTGATGCGACGCGAAGGTCGCGTGGGCGACCACTGGGTGACGCTCACCAAAACTGTCTCGCTGGATGCATCGGCCGGTGGCCAGTTGGAGATGCTGTACGAACTCGACGGGCTGCCCGTTGGCGAAACAGTGCACTTCGCCATCGAGTTCAATTTTGCCGCCATGGCCGCCGGTGCCGACGACCGCTACTACTACGATGTCACTGGTCGGCAGCTCGGTCCGCTGGAAACGATCCAGTCGCTGGCGGAATCCGATCGCATTGGCCTCGTCGACGAATGGCTTGGACTCGATGCCTCGCTGGATCTCTCGAAGCCGGCTGGGATCTGGACCTTCCCCATTCAGACGGTCAGCCAAAGTGAAGGGGGCTTCGAACTCGTCCACCAGAGCAGTGCTGTCGTTCCGCACTGGCACATCACAGCGGATGAGTCACGCAAGTGGAGCACGCGGATCCAACTCACCCTCGACACATCCATTGCCCAGGCACGGCAACTGTCGGAAATGGCGGTGCGAGGGTAGATCATGACCGAGCGTCTTGTTGACGAGGGCGATCTTGACCCGCGTTACTTTGGCTGCTGCGATAATCCGGGGTTCGAGCCGCTGCAGTGTCCGGCCTGTGGACACCTGATGGTCAACTGCTACGAATGCGGTACTGTCTTCCCCGATCTAAACCGGCTGGATGCCGCTCAGCGCGAGCAGGACGAGGCAACAACTCCCCTGCGCAGCTGCCCGAATTGCCATCTCGACTTTGGAACTGAGCCGCACAACGCCTTGCGGTCTCGCGTGACGTGGAATGACTGGACCGCCACGTGGACGGGACGCAGGCTGGTCAACTGCTACCCGTTCCCGCCAGCCTGGCTTGCCGGAGAACTCCCCGGCACTCGAAGCTGCGACGGCACTTATTGCACCTACCACTATCGATCACTGCCACCGATTCCTGCCTCGCTGCTCGACGAAACGCTTTCCTGGCTGCGCCGACAACCACTCGCGGAGACATACGACTCCCGCTGGTCCAGCAGCCAGGTCGCCGCTCAGTCGGCTTTCGATGCCCAGCGGTCGTCGCTCATCGAAGCCGCACGGCAGGCGGGCTACGAGTTGCCCGTTGCGTTCCTGAATTTCGTCTTTAGCCGCGATGCGCTGACTCGTCTCCGTTCGCCTACGGACTGCTACTACAGCTGCGACACCCAACTCGTCCCGTGCAAGATGCCGATGGGGGGGCATTTTCTGCGATTCCTGACGGACTCACAGGACTGCGTCAGCTGGCATCTGTACCTGCATCCACAGTTCGGCGCCTGCGTTGTGTTTACCGAAGTCCCGTTCGAAGAGTGGGGCGACGACGATTGGCCCCACGCTGCCGATCGGATTCGCTTCTGTGCGGAAACCTTCCTCGAATTCGCGGCCCGCACATGGCTGGAAGACGAACTCTGGTTCCGCCTGAAGGAAGCCCAACCACTCACGCCAGAGATGCAGCAGTACCTGCACCACTATACCCAGGGCCTCGACGGCCTCTGGTCGTGGGATGAGGAAGAGTGGTAGATTCATCGGCGAATCTGCCGCGTATCCACCGGGGACGGGCAAGACGAACTCGGCAGTCGCAGGCGATGTCCAGCCGCGAATATCGACGATTCCTCGCGTCCGTTTAATTCGCTCGATTAATTCGGTTCCAGAAGCGGCCTCCAGGGCTCGGTATCGTGTCGACAACCCATCAACGGGTTGGATGCTGGTGACACTTTCGTGAGTCTGTTGGACTTTGTGGTATTTCTGATCGTCGGCGGGGTGAGTCCATGTGGCGCGGTCAACTCTCGCACCGGGTGTATCGGTTCGATTGCATTGTTCGATCACCGGAGCCGCAATCTGCATCGCGACTCTCGGGGGTTTGAATCGGCGACCCAGCGGGTAGTCCACCCGCGATTGAAACGTTGCATTCCAATTTAGACCGGCGACTCCAGGCCGCAGTCATTCACGTTCAACGCGGTCGGCACATTCAATTCAGCTTTCTAGTTTGAAGTCGTGAACATTGCTGCCTGATTTGACCTCGACCTCAAGCGTTGACTCTGTGTTGTACTTTGCCGGAACTGGATCGCCTTTAGGAGCTGGCTTTGTCGGCGCGGCGACTTCGCCGGAAACCTGATTCTTCGTGATTTTCACGTGGTGCTTTCCGATGACGGCTCCGGACTTGTCGTCGGTGTATTGCAAGACGTATTTGCCATTGGCACCTGTGGTCCCGAACGAGGGGCGACCATCCTCGGGCACGAATTCCACGAGAGCCTGATCAAGTGGACTGCCATCCAGTGTCACCGTCCCACTCACTTGTCCGAGTGCAGGGCCAGGAGTACCTCCACATCCCACCAGACTGCTTGCGACCACCATCGTCATCGCCGCGAAACATCCAAACGCCGAAAACTTCGAAACTGCCATGGTCATGACATCGTCCCTATTCAACATCGCCTGAATCAAAAGCAGAACAGCTGGCCAGCGAATGGTTGACCAGCTGTTCCTGACTGGAAGGCTCCGGCAGGGCCGGATCAGCACGAACGCGAGTGGCGTTTCTAGAACTCGCCGATCACTTCATCGCCATCGATTGTTCCCAGGGCTGCCTGCAGGCGGAGATTGATGTTCTCGGACAGGAAAACCACGCCTCCATCGCCACGGAGGAACTGAGCACCGCCAACATGCTGACTACTTGGGTTGTAGACCGTGTTGCCATTGATGATGTAGTCGGTATCGTTGGATGCACGTTCCATCCGCATCCGCACCTGAAACTGCCACACGCCACTCATGGCCCCTCCCAGATCGTGGTAGCCCACCCAGATTGATCCGGCCTGACTGCCCTTCGTCTGACGCTCGGCAACGATGATGGAATTGCTCAATCCATCTGTGAAATCCCGGAACGCTACCCCGGAGTTGTCGTAGAATGTTGCGTTTCGATCAGAACCGCCGTCGGTCGCGGTTGGATTACTGGGGTAGTAGTGGGCGGTGTACACGCCGACATAGTTGGATTTCGCGAACACGTTCGTGCCGCTACCGAGCTTGGAGTTCAGGCTGGACCCGGGATCTGAAGGGCACAAAAAACCAGGAATAATCGTCTTGGCATACGGTGCCGAACCTGTCGACACCATGGCCGTCACGTTTTGCCACTGCTGATCGAAGGCACCGGAAGCTCCAATCGCATTGTACAACGGCGCCTGGTCAACGTACGGCAGGAGCATGGTGCTCCAGGCAAGGCGGTTGTTCGTGATAATCCCCGGCGGCAACTTGCTGAACACATCATGGTAATTGTGCAGCGCCAGGCCGATTTGCTTGAGGTTGTTCTTGCATTGAGAGCGGCGAGCCGCTTCACGAGCCTGCTGCACAGCCGGCAGCAGCAGCGCAATGAGAATGGCGATGATGGCAATCACCACCAGCAGTTCAATGAGCGTGAAACCTCTTCGTGAAATTTGCATGCGATTTTCCTGATGAGTTTGAAATGAGGCATGAATTGCCGCGATGCCTCCCCAGAATGGGGCAAACATTCGTTGGCTGAGGACGGTTCACTCTGCATGCAGATGAGCAATAGATCGCTCAAACACCACGAGAATGGTAGACAAAATGATTGTATCAATACTTCGAGAGAATTTTAAGTCAGAGTGAACATTTTGCCCCCAAAGCACTTCCGTCGATCGCGGGCAGCAGAAAAGTCGCGTGTCTCGACCCAGTGAGGTCAGGGCTGAATCGCCATCATCAGAATACGGGCTCCGGCGAGTCCCAGGGCCACTGCGAGGCTGCGGAGAATCCAGACGCCGTGGACTCGACCGGAGAGGGCGGCGCCCGCCTGTGCTCCGACCAGGACGCCGATACTCAGAAAAATTGTCTGTGAGATCGATTCGGCTGTGAACACTCCTGTTGCAACATGCACCAGGGTTCCCGCCAGCGCCATGATCGCCAGGATGAAGTGCGAAGTGGCGGTGGCGACATGCACCGGAAAGTTGAGCAGGTAAACCAGGGCGGGGACGTGAATGATGCCGCCTCCGATCCCCAGCAGGCTGGAGAGATAGCCCACAAAGACGCTCAGCCCCAGTCCCAGCCGCATGTTGTAGGCAAAGGTGTGTTGCGTTCCATCGTGTTCCACAATCGTCCGCACTGTATGGCCAGCCGGATGAGAATCAGTGGATGGTCGCGGTTTGCTGCGATGCAAGAACAGATAGGCTGCAGCGGCCAACATCAACACGCCAAACACAGCGTTGAAAGCCCGGCGCGGGATGTAGTCGGTCGTCAGTGCGCCGGCAATGGCACCAGGAACCGTGGCTGCAGCCAGCCAGATGCCCGACTGGTAATCAATGCGTCGCATGCGGGCGTATGCCAGCGAGCCGGATGTCGCATTCACGAAGACCACCGCCAGCGAAATGCTGGTGATGACTTCCGGACGTTCATGCGGATTCATCAGGAGCAGCAGCGGCACCAGTACAAAGCCGCCACCCGCTCCAATCAGCGTGCCCAGCGTTCCCAGCAGGAAGCCCACGACAACGAGAACAAGAGGACTGTCCATAGGCTCGTCTCGACTCCATTCCAGGGTTCGGTCCGATTCGCGTCTCACGTCACCTGCAGACGCCAAACCGTCGACAGCGAAGCGTAGCAAATCATTTGCGCCGACCGCAGGAGGATTGAAAAAACGTCATGAAAACTGGAAGTTCGGGAAGTGGCGGACCTTGGCCCTCGAAATTCGATGAGGACGACCCACCGCCGTTCTCTCTCGACAATGCCCGTGCCATCTGCGAGAACGATGTTGCTTTCCATTTTACCGATTTTGGTTTCGCGACATGCACGCGGTCTGCCCATCACGATCTCAATCTCCTCGACACGGTGCCGCACTGTTCATCGTGCTGGTGGTGTTGGTGATGCTCACGCTGGCCGCATACACGTTCACCTCGACGATGGTGGGAGAGCGTCAGGCCACGGAAATGTATGCCCGTGATGTGCAGTCGAGGCTGCTGGCGGAATCGGGAATTGAATACGTCGCCGCGCTGCTCGAATCGCCGGATGAACTCACCCAGCAGAACTATTATCACGATCCCGACATGTTTGGGGCGATCACTGTGCTGGACGGAGGGAGCGAGCGCAGCCGGGGGCGGTTTTCCATTGTGGCTCCCGTCGAAAATGATGCGGGATACCTCGCCTTCCGCTATGGACTGATTGACGAAGCAGGCAAGCTCAACATCAACGCGATCTCTACCTTCGGGCTGGAGCCCGAAGTGGAACGAGAATTCCTGATGTATCTCCCAGGCATGGACGAAAGTCTCGCCGATGCGATTCTCGACTGGATCGACGAGGACGATGAGCCACGCGAATTCGGAGCCGAGAGCGATGTGTACGATTCCATGTCGCCCCCCTACGTCGCCCGCAATGGACCATGCGAATCGATTGACGAACTGCTGCGAGTCAGCGGCATGACCTACGCCCTGCTGTACGGAGAAGATACGAATCGCAACGGGCTGCTCGACCCAAACGAAAACGATGGGGACCTCAGTCTCCCCTACGATACGGCCGACGGGGTTCTCGATCTGGGCCTGTCCGGATATCTCACGGTGTACAGTCAGGAATCGAACCTGCGGTCTGATGGCAGCGACAAAATTGACATCAACCAGTCGCTGCTGACCGAGCTGTACGACGAACTCGAACTCGAATTCGGTGAGGAAGTTGCCCAGTTCATTGTCGCATACCGGATGAACGGGGCCAATAACGTCGAACAACTCGAAGGTCAGGGACAGGTCAGTACCGGAGACGACACCACGGACCGGGCTCTGCAGCAGTTCGCGCAGGCGCTCGTCAAGAGTGCGATGTCGGCCGGGACATCCGGCAGTGAAGTGACTCGCGGCGGCATGGACCTCTCTGCTGGTGGCAACATCAAGTTTGTTTCGCTCTACGACATGATCGATGCGGAAGTGACGGCGAACATCGACGGCACCAGCACGACGCTGGTCAGCCCGTGGACGAGTGATCCCGGCAGTTTGCAGGAATCGTTGCCGATGCTGTTCGACACTCTGACGACGACCTCGTCCAGCACGATCAAGGGACGCATCAACATCAATCAGGCACGTCCCGAAGTGCTGCTTGGTCTCCCCGAGATGCCGCCGGAACTGGCCTCAGCGATTTCCAGCTCCATGCTGATCGGCCCGGACGGAGCCCCGTTGACCGACTTGATCGCCCAACGTCAAACGACAGGTTGGCTACTCATCGAAGGATTGACCGATCTCACCACGCTCAGGCTGCTCGACCCGTACATCACCGCACATGGCAGTGTGTATCGCGTGCAGTCGATCGGGCACTACGGCAGCGGTGGACCGGCGACGAGGCTGGAGGCCATTGTCGATGCCACGCAATTTCCCGCCCGCATTGTCTCGCTGAGAGATTTGTCAGGACTGGGGACTGGTTACCCGGTAATTCAACAGGCGGGCAACACCGCACGGTAATTCATGGATCACAGGGTGCGTTTCAACGCACCCTGTGAGCTCTGATGCGGTGTCAGCACGTCACTCGGTTGCGTGCTGTGCAGAATCCCGACACGCACCATCGCATTCATTTCAACGTTCGCTTATCCTGAATGCGATTTTCATCCCCGTGATTCAGGAGCGTCGCCATGTCGAAGTCGTCGTTGTCTCGTCGTGATTTTCTGGCCACCGCTGCGACCGGAGCGGTGATTCTGGCGGCTCCGCGGGTCATCACGGCCAGCAAGACGGAGAGTTCTGTCGTACTGGGGGATGGGGAATACAAGTACGAAGTGACGCATCACTGGCCTCAGTTGCCGGATCAGTTTCGCTGGCAGACGACGCACAACGTGGCCGTCGACAAGGCGGGGCTGGTGTATGTCATTCATGAAGGGCGGGCGGAACTGAAGGACCATCCGTCCATCTTTGTGTTCGATGGTGATGGTAAGTACGTGCGGTCTTGCGGAAATCAGTTCCAGGGAGGCGGCCACGGGATTGAGGTGCGACAGGAAGGGGGCGAAGAGTTTCTGTATGTCTGCGGGTACCAGCAGGTCAAAATGTTTTCCAAGATGACGCTCACGGGTGAAGTTGTCTGGGAACAGCACGCTCCGATGGCGGCGGGCATTTACGCGGCCGAAGAAGATACGAATCCACAGAAGGTGTGGGGGCGCGATCGCTTCATGCCCACGAACTTCGCCTTTCTGCCCGATGGCGGCTTTCTATTGGCCGATGGTTACGGCTCCTTCCACATCCATCGTTACGACAAGGAGGGGAAATGGCTGGGGCACTTTGGCGGGCCGGGCGAAGGTCCGGGCCAGTTCAATACGCCTCACGGAATCTGGTACGACGAACGGAAAGGCCGCGAACCGGCGGTCGCTGTTTGTGACCGGGCGCATCACAAGTTGCAGTACCTCACACTGGACGGAGACCATCTGGAAACACTGGAAGGCTATGGCCTGCCCGCGAATCTGGATACGTGGAAGAATCTGATGGTGGTGCCCGAACTGCACGCCCGGGTCACTCTGCTCGACGAGAAGAACGACGTTGTTGCCCGACTGGGAGACGATGCAGAGTTCGTCAAGAGCGAGGCGGGGAAGGGCTTTCGTGGCAAAGACAGCGAGTGGAAGCCGGGCAAGTTCATTCATCCACACGATGCCTGCTTCGACAACGATGGGAATATTCTGGTGGCCGAGTGGGTCGGGACCGGCCGCGTCTCGAAGCTACGGCGCGTGGATGGTTAGACCTTGAAGGTGTTCGGCTCTGCTCCCCTTGTGGACCATGCGTTGGGGGCTGGTGACATGCGAGGTTTGGCACATCGCCCGCGAAGAAAGGCGGAGCCACCGAGTTGCCCATGTTGTTCAGGCGTCTCTGCCACCCAACGGCTTGCGGACAATGGATCAAGCGAGACACCCCCGAGGGACGTTGATGTCTCTCGGGGGCGTTTGCCATGCTGCGTCGATACATGGGGACTAAAGACCGCGCGATCAGTGTCGGCGGTTGGTGCGATGATGCTGCCTCGGGCCTGAGGTCAACAGTTCTTCGAGATCACCCTGCCGTCGCTGAAGGTCGTTGAACTCATGCTGCAGGTCCGGATTGATCGGATCCACGACCGGGTCACCACCAGTGAGGAAGGCTGACAGGAATGCCTGGGAGCCCATGCTGTCCGAGAACAGGTTTTGTCCACGAGCAGATTCCGGAAAGCCGACGTGCAGAAACTCGGTGGCCGTCTCATCACGATGGCAGCCTGAGCAGGTGTTGACGGCGAACAGGTGTCGAACATCAGGATCGACGCCCGTTGGGGTTTGCCACGGAATGTTGACGACCACATCTGTCCCTTCAATCGGATTCGCGACCGGGGCACTCTGGAAGAAGGCCAGCAGATCGTTGAGGAACGTTCCATCCATGACCCCGAAATCGACGGTTGCCTGAGCGGCAGCGAAGTTTGCCTCGAACAGCTCGAACGGAAGGTCAGGACGCAGATCGAAGTACGGACCTGCCGGTGCCGATCCCGCCATGAGGTCAGCGGGCAGTGTGAAGCTGGCGTTGCGAATGGACGTCGCATTGGCATTCAGCAGGTCGGCCAGGTCAGATGTGTTGTTGAACGTCAGAAAATCGGGCGTCTCAGCAACTGAGTGTGGCTTGAGGAATCCGGTGATTTCGTCGATCGTCCACTCCCGCAGTTCCCACGGTGTGGCGAGTGCGATGTCGTTGGTGCGGATCTGGTTGAGTGCACTCCGGTTGGGACGGCCAATTCCCCGACCGCGGTCGGTAAAGCGTTTTGTGAGCACTGCCAGGCGGAGGTTGTACGCCGGTGTGCCGGGTTTGTACTTGCCCAACTCGTGCCAGTCTTCGGCCCAGCGCTGCAGATCCTTGGAGGACTGGGCTGGCAGGCTGTATTCGAGGATGATCGTCATGCCGCCGACGGCATCGCCGCCGGTGGGGGCGAGTGGTTTTCCCTCGGCATCGAGCACGCCGAACACGAACCGTCCTTCGCCCGCGCTGAGGACTTCCGAACCCTCGACTTGTCGCAGGTCAATGCGATTGACAATGGCCAGTAACTTGACGGGAGCAAACTTGAGATCGAGCGTGCCGCCTCCGCGCTGCAGCCACGGATCGATGATTTTCTCCTGCACCGCAGGGCGTGGCGGCACATCGAAACCATTGATGGTCTGCTCATCTCCGTGAGTAAACAGGCTCAGGGCGAATAGTGATGGATCGTTGCTTCCGGACATCTGTTCGATGAGATACTTGAACGACCAGACGCCAAACTGCCCCGAATCCGGATTGGTCAGAATGGGGTCTTCCACGACGCTCAGGTCGGTGATCATCAATTCTCGCTCGATGTTGACGCTGTTCTTCTGCTGTGACGCTGGTTGGCGTCCCCCGTTCGATGGTGCGGAACGCTGGTTGCTTTCCTGTCGATTGGACCGTTGTTGTTGTGCCGTCGGCGAGCCGTTTCCCGCCGCTCGAGGACGATCGGCTGCCCATGCGGCTGTGGACATCAGCATCAGCAGGCTAAACGATGCGCGCGCAGGGAGAGTGTTGAATATTCGCATGGGGAGCCTCACGTGAGTGGATCGGAACGAGCGGGCATGCCGGTGGCGTAGCCCCGCTGGAGAGGTTGACCCGCCGGGAACAGGCGGATGGTTGAATTGTCCTGAGGTCAATTAACGGGCAGTCTCCCGGAGATTCCACTGGAAAACTCTCCAGATTTTTTTCTGGTGCTGCCCGCGAGGAGACGTCATGCACGAAGCGTCTTACGGCAGAGTGCGTGGCACATCTTCACTTACGGAGCAGAAGGATTGTTTTTAGTGAAGAACGTGGACGAGAACTGGCGAACCACCTGTGAATGTCTCGCGAATCGACCGGCGACAAGGATCCGCTCGTCGGAAGCGGTCCGGGTTGGCTACCATCATGACCGTTGCCGACTTGGGGAATGTCATTGTCGTGCCACGCTGGAAATCATTGGAGGAAAGGGATGCGAAAATCACATTCTCACCTGCTGGCCTGCGGGGTGCTGATCCTGTTGGGGTTGGGAAGTCATGTGTCAACCACCTTCAGCCGGGCGGCTGCGCCGAGAGGTGTCCCCGCTTTGACATTGGACGAACTGGTGAGTGGAGAACTCCCCCTCGTTGACCTGACGTGGACGCTCGATGAGAAGAATCCGTATTGGCCCGCCGCGAACTACAAGCCGTTTCATCTGACGACGATTGCGACGCTGGAAGAGAATGGAGTGCTGTCCAAAGCGTTCTACACTCCCGAACATCTCGGCACACATCTCGATGCCCCCAACCACTTCGAACGCAATCAGCCTTCAGTCGATGAGATGGCCGCCACAAATCTGTTCTCACCGGGAGTGGTCATCGATGTGACGTTGCAATCGGAGCATGATGCTGACTACCGTTTGACAGTTGGTGATCTCATCGCCTGGGAAGACGAACATGGCCGTATTCCGGATGGGGCTGTCGTGTTCATGCACACCGGCTGGGGGCGGCATTGGACGGCGTATCCCCGGTACAAGAATCAGGACGCCATGGGCAACATGCACTTCCCTGGCTTCTCGGAAGAGGCGGCGCGCTGGCTGGTAGCGGAACGCAAGATTCATGGCATCGGCATTGATACGCTCAGCATCGACTATGGACTTTCGAAGGACTTCATAGTGCACCACGTCATTAATGGAGCCGGTTGTTACGGACTCGAAAACGTGGCCCGACTGGAGCAGTTGCCTGCGCGGGATTTCTACGTCATCGCTGCGCCGGTCAAGGTCCGCTCCGGCACCGGCGGACCCGCGCGTCTCTTTGCGGTGTGTCGCCCGGAGGAAGCCGCTCAGTGATGGCGGAGATCGCTGGCGGTAGTTTCGAATGCCCCTTTGGCCTCGGGGTCGCGCAGGCTCTGCTGCATCAGTTTTCCAGCACACCGATGAACGGCAGGTGGCGGTACTCATCGTTGTAATCGAGGCCGTAGCCGACGACGAATTCATCGGGGATGTCAAAGCAGTGGTAGTCGGGCGTCAGGTCGACCTGTGACCGTTCCTTCTTCCACAAGAGGACCGCACTGCGGATGCTGCGAGGCTGACGCTGTCTGAGCGATTCCATCAATGCTGCCAACGTGCGGCCGGTGTCGAGGATGTCATCGACGAGGAGAATGTCGCGATCGGTCAGGTCGGGGAGTCCTTCCAGATGCAGTGACAATTCTCCCGGCGATGTGGCTGTGCCGCGATAACTGGAGGCCTGAACGAGCCCCAGCTTGTGCGGAACGGTGACTCGCCGCATCAGGTCGGCGACCAGCATGATACTGCCGCTGAGGACACCGAGCACAGTGAGTGGCTGATCGGCATAGTCCAGTGAGACGCGCTTGCCGAGATCGGTGACGGCCCGTTCGATTTCCGCAGCAGAGATGAGTTCACGAACAGGCATGGACGGGGAGTGTTTGTACTAACGATGAAGTAAAAAACGCAGCGTAAACGAGAGTCCGTTTACGCTGCGTTACAGCATCGTCCATTGGCTTGATTCGGCCAACCCCAGCTAGCTGAGGCTCCATCCCGTACGGGGTTCGCGTTTGAGGTACTGTTCGGCGGCAGGGCAGTTGGGAATGGTCATGTCGGCATGGTTCCACTCAATCTTCTGGCCCGCGCGATACGCGACGTTCCCCAGGTGATTGGCCTCGGTCAACAGGCCGGCATAGCTGAACGGGCTGCCTGTGGGGGAGCCTGTGCGACAGGCAATGACCCATTCGGCATGATGGCCGGGAGAGTTCGCGATGAACTGCTCAGGCGGCTGGAAATCCTTGTACTGTTCTTCCGGAAGCAGCACGTGCTTGCCGTAATCGGAGAGCAGCATCCCCTTGTCACCGACGAACAGCACACCATTGCCCCATTGTGGAATGCCGCCGCTCTTCCAGATCTCCGGCTTGTCTTCACCCTGGTACCAACCCAGTGTGAGCGCTCCCTGATGCGGCTTGTCGCCACGAGCGGCGTAGTCGTAAACCACGGACATGGAGGCTGGGGCGATTTCTGGATGAGGCTGGACATCGCCCAGTGGTGTGATGGATTTCGGGGCATCAAGATCGAGTGCCCAAAACCGAAGGTCATTCCAGTGGCTGCCAAGACCAGACATGGTCCCATT
>JAGQPW010000095.1:0-1303 GCA_020426515.1 Planctomycetaceae bacterium
ACATTGTGATGCCCGAAGTCGATGGTCTCACGGCACTCAAAACGATCTGCGGCAAAACGCCGGTTAAGTCGATCGTGATCTCGGCCCACGATCACCCGGATCTTCGTGCGCAGGCCAGGAAGCTCGGTGCCTGCGCATACCTCGTCAAGCCCATCGGCATTAGCGACCTCGGCCCGGCTCTGTCTCAGGCGGCGTCTTCTTTCAACTGAGTCCTCTGCCGGCGAGGTGCGAACCAGCCACACCTCAACTTGGGATGCTGTCGTCTTGAACCCCACACAAGCCGGTCGCCTGACGAGTTCGGCGCAAATGCCAATCAGAAGCGATCCACACGATAGGGATGCGGATCAATGTGCGTTGGCTGACCAGTCAGCAACTGGGCCACCAGCTTTCCGGTTCCCGTTGCCATCGACAGCCCCAGCATGCTGTGCCCTGTAGCCAGCCAGGCGTTGTTCAGTCGGGGAATGCGGCCGATGATCGGTTTCCCATCACAACTCATGGGACGCCAGCCAGTCCACTCTTCCAGGACAGGCTCGGCGGTCGGCGTGTGGAGGTAATGTCTGGCTCCAGCACTCAACAGCCCCAGACGCTTGCGATTGAGCGATGCATCATACCCCGCAAACTCCATGGTCGAGCCAAGCCTGTATGCATTCGTCAGCGGCGTCACCGCAACTCGGTGTTCCTCGAAAATCATCGGATACTTCGGGCATTGTTCAGGACGGACCATCGTCATGGAATACCCTTTGCCCGGCTGAACCGGAATGCGACATCCCAGTTCGCCCTGCAGCAGCGGAGACCAGGCTCCCGTTGCAAAGATGGTCTCACGAGGCTTGAGCGTGCCGGTGTCGGTCACCAGCCCAGAAATGTGGCCACCGGACTTTTCCAACTTCAGTAACTTGCACTGCTCACGAATCTCGACATCACGAGCCTCAAGTGCCCTGCGCCAGGCCTGCATTACCAGGTCAGACTTCAGGTGGGCATCGCACTCGTATAGCCAGGCCCCCGCAATCCCCGGCTTCAATGCCGGTTCCATTTGGATCAGTTCATCACCTGGAACAGCGCGTGCCCCCAGTCCGAATTCTCGCCGCAGCAGTTCGTCAGTCTCGGCGTAGTGCTCGAAATGCGATTGAGACAGATGCACGAAAAACAACCCGACCGCGTGCCAGTCGCAGTCCGTCAATGTTCCATTGGCGATCAAGTCGCCATACATGGCGCGTGATGAGTCAAGAAGTGCCTGCCGCGCGCGCCCGGCTTCCAGCATATCTCGCTGATTGCAACGTCGAGCGAATCGCCACATCCAGCCCCA
>JAGQPW010000095.1:1403-10521 GCA_020426515.1 Planctomycetaceae bacterium
AGTGCCTGCCGCGCGCGCCCGGCTTCCAGCATATCTCGCTGATTGCAACGTCGAGCGAATCGCCACATCCAGCCCCACAGCTCCGGACTGAATCGCGGTTTGAGATAGAACGGTGAGTTCCGGCTGAACATTGTCTTCAGCGTGCGAGTCACCGCGCCCGGTTGGCAGAGTGGCAGGATGTGACTGGGCGACACGTAGCCGCAGTTCCCGTGGGAACAGCCACGCCCAAAGGCCCCCTGATCAATCAGCGTGACAGAAACGCCCGCCTCGCGAAGGTAGAAAGCACACGCAGCGCCAACAACGCCACCCCCCACGACCACCACATCCGCCGCCATTTCCTACTCCGCCAGAGATGCTGAAGCACGCTTCGAGTGTAGACGGTGTTGAGGCGCTCATCCAGCAACGCACAGAGCCCGCCTCGAATTCGAAGCGGGCTCTGCAAAATTCAATGGTGTCACAACGTCGTGTGACAGCCAGAACGCATGACAATTAGTTCAAGATCTTGTTCGTGCTGTTCACGAGAGCAGAGACCTTTTCTGAAGTCAGTTCGCTGGCCTTCAGGGCTTCGTTGACCTGCAGCTTTCCGTTGACCCACATCATCACGGTCACTTCGGAATCCTGAGCGATCTTGTAGCTTGGAGGACCAGCTTCGCCATCGAAAGTGGTCAGAGGCGTGTTCTGAATTCCCTTGCTGGTGGCAACGGACTTCAGGGCACCTTCCTGACCTTCGGGATTGTCGGTCAGCACGACCACAAAAGCGGCCATCTTCTTTTCGGCGTTCTGGCCAACAGTGCCGTCGACCTGCTTGATCAACGAAGCAACATTGTCATCCACCTTCCGGGTGAAAATGCTGACCACGGGGCGACCGCCGTAACGGCAACGGTAGCAGAGCTTTTCGCCGGCAGCGGGGCCGGTCACATCTTTCACGTAGAACGCACCGACATTGGAGCCGGTTTCGAGGCCTTCCGCAGCCAGGCTCATCGAGCCGAGGCAGGCAACTGCAGCAACAGCCAGAAACATCTTCATTGGGGGTCTCTCCTTAAATTTGACGAACGCGTTGTGCGAACCTCGCAAGTAACGACCGCACCGAACTGGAGCGATCGCAATATTCAATCATGCAGGCTGGAAGGAAAAGCAGTTCCCGTTCCACAGACGCAAGACATCTGCATTCCCAAAGGATGGCCTGATCAACTTCCTTGTATGCAAAGAACTTAGGCGGGAATGCGAACGGGCCGGTTTGCACTCCCACACAAATCAGATGTTGCTGATTTTACAAGCGAGAGTCAAGTTGACAACCCGCGAATTGCAATCCGGCCTGTTTTTGGGGCTCGTCAACAGCCGCGACTCCAAAGGCATTCCGAGTCATCCGCCGTTCAATCCTTGTGGCCCTTCGCCGTTCTTCTCCCGGATTCGGCGCCCCCTCTCAATCTACCTGCAACAACAGTTGGGCTAACTGCACCGCATCCCGATTCTCAGGCCGCCCGAATTGTCCTCACCTTCCTACGGCCAACTTCTAATACTCGGCAAATTTCCGCAATACGACCTGAGCGCCAGTGCCTTGACTGCCGAATGTCCTCTCCGTGAGATGCGGCGGCGGCGGTCAGGCGTTCCATGCTGTTCGCCGGAACGCTGAAGTCGAATGGGCCAATCGGAACACTGAGGACTGCATTGAATGTCTAAACGAGCGGGGGCCTCACAGGCCAGGCCTTCGATTTCCGACGCGGCTGCGCCCTCAGGTATCCCACCTCTGATTCCGTTCGTCCGCGAACATGGCTACGTTGCGGACTCTTACCTCGCCACCGCTCCCGGTCGACTCTCCTTCTGGTCCGCGGATCGCAGTGGCCTGGTTTCCTATGCCCGTGTCGGCTTTTATGTGCTGGTCTCCGGTGGATTGATCGGACCGCCGGAGTCGCAACCTCAACTGCTGCGGGAATTTCTGGAATTCACAACCGCCCACGGCTGGCGAGCGATCTTCTTCTGCATTCCCGCGAAAGATGAACAGTTATTCCGGGATGTCGGATACGACATCAACAAGATTGGTGAAGACGCATTCATCGACCTTGGCAACGTGACGTTTTCCGGCAAGCGCTTTGAATGGGTTCGGCGGCAGGCCAATTACTGCCAGCGTCACGGCGTAGCCGTCTGCGAAATCCATCGTGAGAATCTCACCGATGTTGCCTGGACGACGCTGCTCCAAGAACTGGACGACGTTTGCCGCAGCACGATGAGCGAGAAGCCGCAAACCGGCGAAATGACGTTCTTCGATGGCACGCTCGGCGACCATGAACTCGGCGCGAGGCGGCTGTTTGTCGCCCAGACCGAGCAGGACGGGCAACGCCGAATCGAAGGCTACGTGGTTTGCAATCCGATGCACGGTGGAAAAGCCTGGTCAACGGAAATCTACCGGCACCGTAGCGATGCAGTCCGAGGCACCGTTCCGTTCCTGTTCCACGAAGTCATTCTGCAGCTGCAACAGGAAGGGGCCAAATACATCAGTCTTTGCATTGCCCCCGGACGCAACTGCGAAGAATCGCTGCCCGGCGAAAAGCCGTTCATCCGAAAGTCCCTGATCGCCTTCCGCGATCGCGGGTCTTTGCTGTTTGATATGCGGGGAATCGACCACTTCAAGAGCCGCTTCCGCCCCCGTTACGAAAACAGCCTCGTTTGCTCTCCTCCCCCCCCACGCATGTTCGCAACGCTCACCGCCCTCGGCGCTGTGCTGGCGACCATGTGGGTCTTCGGACTCCTGAAGATCGATCCCCTGAAAATGCTGAAGCTTACCTGGGCCCGCCTGCGAAAGAATCGCACACACGTCGTCGCTGGTGAGAACGCAGAGCCTTTGCTGCAAGCCGCTGACAACACATCGTCTACAACGCTTCGTCAGGCTTCCTGAGCGCCCCCGCAATCACGCCGCTCAAGAATCCGGGGTTGTCATGGTCAGGCGATCACTGATATGAATCGGGTCGACTCCCCCCCGAATGCGGGCCCGCTTCGGGGACTGCTCCCTTTTCAACAGTTCAGGAAGATTGATCAATGGCCACGGAAAACCAAGGCAATGCTGCCCCCGAGCAGCAGATGCGACTCGAACTGGATGACTCCGGCGTCGAAGCGATTTACGCGAACCTCTGCCGTGTCTCCAGCACACCGGAAGAAGTGATTCTCGACTTGGCTCTGAACCCCAATCCCGTTGGCGCTCCTGCCAGCAAGCTGCGGGTTTCCCAGCGTGTGATCCTCAACCACTTCACTGCCAAGCGACTGGCCGCCCTGCTCAGCGCTACAGTCAATCGCCACGAGCAGGCCTTCGGCCCACTCGAAATCGATGTTCGCAAGCGACTCGTCAACGAAGCCGCAGCGTCCTAGTCCACACAGCCCCCGCATTTCGCTGCCGCTGCCTTCGGGTTCCGGCAGCGTTTTTTATGCGCCATGGCCCATCGCAAATTGGCGGACTTCGCAACGCTGGGCCACAGGCCCTTCAACGTTCAACTCACTGCCGCTGTTCAACGCCCACCAAGCTGTTCCGCAGCCCACACCGCGAGTGCTTCGCGATTGATCTTCACGTTGTGCCGGGTATCAACGGGCAGCGACCGATGCAGCAGCACATCGCGAATCGATTGCGTCAGCGGATGAGTCGCCGCCAGTTCGAGCAGTTCGCGAATCAGTTGTTGTTGCCCCGATGACGATTCGGAGAACTCTCCTTCTTCCGGCTCGGCAACGATCACAGGCCGCTGATTGGGAGCGGTTCCGACACCGACAAGTGCTGTGCGATAAATGCGTGGATGTTCTTCAAGAATCGCTTCGCAACAGACCGAGAACATCCGGCCTGCCGGTGTCTCCACGATGTGCGCCTTGCGGCCGCAAAACCACAATCGGCCCTCGTCATCGAGATACCCGACATCCCCGATGCGGTGCCAGAAGGTCTCCCCGTCCGGAATTTTCGCCGCCCGTGTTGCCTCCTCGCGGAGGTAGTATTCCCGCGTGACTGATGGGCTGCGAACAATGATCTCACCGATTTCGCCGACCGGCTGACTCTGAACATCCGCCAGCGAGACAATCGGCTCCGATGTAATTTCAATAATGCGGACGTCCACACCAGCAAAGATGTTCCCCACACACGTTCCCGCTCCCTGCCGTGTTCGCTCCGCCGTCGTTTCCAGTATCTCACGCCCCCCAATGGAAGCGACCGGCAAACTCTCCGTGGCTCCATACGGTGTATACAGGTCGGCTCCCGGGCCAGTGAGAATTGCCGACATGCGACGCAGCACATGAATCGGGACCGGCCCACCAGCAGACAGTGTTCGTCGCACGGAAGGGAACGTGATTCCGTGCTGTTCGCAGTAACGTCCCACGCGATTCCAGAAGGCGGGCGAACCAAACGCCTGCGTCACCCCTTGATCGCGGATCGCTTCGATGATTCGCTCGGGATTTACCTGAGCGGGGCGGGTCGTATCCATATCGGGAATAACCGTCGTCACGCCCATCGCGGCGTTGAACAGTCCAAACAACGGAAACGCGGGCAAGTCAACTTCGCCCGGCTCAATCCCATAGTGCTGCTGAATCAGGTCGACCTGGGCATCAAACATTCCATGTTCGTAGTGCACCCCTTTCGGAGGCCCGGTACTGCCACTGGTAAAGATGATGGCTGCGGAATCGTTGGTTTGTGTGACCGCTGGCTCGAAGTCCTGCAGCGGCGTTTGTCGAAGTTCATCCAGCGTCGCCAGGACACCGGGCAACCGTCGACCGACCGAAACATTGAACTTCGCCTGCGGGAACCGCCGACCGAACCACCAGCGTACGAGATGCACCTTGGGGATGGCCACAAAGCCATCCGGGCGGACCTCTTCCAGGCACTTGAAAATGTTCGTCCGCCCCATTCCGGGATCGATCAGGACAATGGTCGCCCCCGCCTTGAACAAGGCAAAGGTCAACGTAATGAACTCGATGCTGAAGGGGACAAACAGCACCAGCTTCATCCCCGGCTTCAGCCCCCGCTCCTGCAATCCCTTCGCGATACGGCTGGTCTCTTCATCGAGCTGGGCGAAGGTCAACTGCGCGTAGCAGCAACGTCCTGAACGGTCCCGTCCACTCGGCGCAACAATCGCTCGCTGCCAGGGACGCTGGGCGGCCTGCAGGGAGAGTCGGCTGGCAATATTTGTGGAAGCACTCATCACGTCAGTCGGTTTGTGGCGGAACAGTCGGGAGACGATGGCATCGCATCGTAGTGATTTCGTGACGATGCGGTCACGTTCACTGCTCCCGATGGCACCGAAGCGTAGCGGTTCCTTCTCCGAAACGCAGGCTCGCTGTTATGATGCCTCACTGCTGGTATTTCACATGCTGCTTCCCCTTGTCCATCGGAGTTTGACCATGTGGCGTGTCTGTGTTGCATTGCTGCTGTGCGTCTCATCCACATTGCTTGCCGAAGAGAAGAAATCACGCGAACAAAAGGTGCGAGAAGACCGCGTCCGCGTCGAAGCGGAAGGGTTCTGGATGTACAACGACCTGCCGGGAGCCCTCGCGAAGGCCCGCAGTAACGGCAAGCCAATCCTCGTTGTTCTCCGCTGCCTGCCTTGCGAGGAATGCGTCAAACTCGATGATGAACTGGTCGATAACGATCCCGTTCTGCGTCCCCTGCTGGAGAAGTTTGTCTGCGTGCGCATTGTCGGAACGAACGGGCTCGATCTGCAAACCTTCCAGTTCGACACGGATCAATCCTTTGCCGTATTCCTGCTCAATGCGGATGGCACGATCTACGGTCGATTCGGGACCCGCTCTCATCGCACGGAATGGGTTGGCGATGTCTCCATCGCGGGCATGGCCAAGGCGCTGCAGGGAGGCCTCGCACTGCATGCAGCCTATCCGGCCAATAAAGCAGCTCTCACCGGCAAGCGCGGCCCGCAGCCGGCGTTCGCCACACCCGAACAGTTCCCCTCCCTGAAAGACAAGTATGGAAAGCAGCTCAACTATTCTGGAGATGTCGTGAAGAGTTGCATCCATTGCCACCAGATTGGCGATGCCCTCCGCGATTATTACCGCAGCAACAGCAAGCCCATTCCAGAACAGGTACTGTTTCCCTATCCGCATCCCAAAGCCATTGGCCTCACCCTCGATCCCAAGGAAATGGCCACCATTGTGAGCGTTGCTCCCGACACACCTGCGGCGATTGCGGGATTCCAAGCTGGCGATCGCATTCAGTCGCTTGCCGGGCAGCCTCTGATCTCGACTGCCGATGTCCAGTGGGTCCTGCATCAAACAGCAGCCGATGGAGCCAAGCTCCCTGCCATCGTGGAACGCGATGGAATCAGTCAATCACTCACGCTCACACTTCCCTCCGGCTGGCGCAAAGCCGATGACATCTCCTGGCGGGTTTCCTCGTGGGGACTCAGCCGTATGGCTGCCGGGGGATTGCGGCTGGAATCAACAACACCGGAATTCCGCCAGCAGGCGGGCGTTTCCGGCCACGGGATGGCATTGCGGGTAAAGAGTGCCGGCAAGTACGGTGCCCACGCTGCAGCCCGCAAAGCCGGATTCCAGGAAGGAGACGTGCTGGTGTCGGTCGATGGTCGCACAGACCTGCTGACCGAAGCCGATCTGTTTACCTATGCCGTCACGGAACTCAAGCCCGGCAGCAAAGTGCCCGTCCAGGTTGTCCGCGATGGCAAAACCTTGACCCTCCAACTCCCTCAACAAGAGTAAGGCTCGCCGTCCGGAAACTCATCGGACGGCGGGTAACGGTTTACATGTCCACTTCCCTGCCCCTCATTACTGACCTGTCCCGCGCTGAACTAGCCGAATGGTGCACCGCGCGCGGCCACCAGGCCTATCGCGCCGACCAGATTCGACGCTGGATCTACGGCAAGCGCGTCAACGCCTTTGAGGAAATGCATGATGTCCCGGCGGCGCTGCGCGAGCAAATGCAGCAGGAGTTTCAGTTCTACAGTGCCACAGTCACCCGACATCAGGTCTCCCGCGATGGGACCGAGAAGTTGCTGCTGCAATTGCAGGATGGCGAATACACCGAATGCGTCATGATGCGTGAAGACGACCGGCGAACCGTCTGCATCAGCTCGCAGGTTGGCTGCGCGATGGGCTGCGTTTTCTGTGCAAGCGGCCTGTTGGGCGTGAAACGAAACCTGTCGACCGGGGAAATCCTCGAACAGATACTGCGTCTCGACCGGCTGCTTCCAGAGACCGAACGGATCACCAATGTGGTGCTGATGGGCATGGGGGAGCCGCTGGCCAACCTTAAGAATCTGCTGCCTGCGTTGACGACGCTCAACGAAAAAGGAGCCCTCGGCATCGGTGCCCGAAGGATCACCATCTCCACCGTGGGACTGCCAGACAAGATTCGGGAACTGGCCCGGCTCGGCATTCAGTACAACCTCGCCATCTCACTGCATGCCGCGACCGATGCACTGCGAACCGAGATCGTCCCGGTCAACAAATCCATCGGCGTGCAGGAAATCATGGCTGCTGCAGATGACTACTTCGAGCAAACGGGGCGCCGGGTGACTTATGAATACTGCCTGTTGGGCAGCGTGAACGATTCCGACCAGAACGCCCGCGACCTGGCGCAGCTGCTGGCTCATCGCAACGCGCACATCAATCTCATCCCGATGAATCCGGTACAGTCACTCGAACTACACGCCCCCACGCAACCTCGCAGCACGCAATTTGCCGACATTCTGCGAGAGCGGGGAGTCAACGTCACCATTCGCAAACGCAAAGGGGCCGACATTGATGCCGCCTGTGGACAACTGCGGCTGAAGGAGGAACTGCCCCTGGCTCCCTGAGTTGCTGTGATGACTGAATGCCCCAACAGTCTCACCCCGCCCCCTGAACTGACGCGAGGCGCTTGCGTCTCCGCCGTAGATTGGCTTCAAATCACGAACACAATGGCTTTCGGTCACTCAATCACCATGGCGTGAAAAAGGAGTACACATGCTGCCACGATTCCAATCGGCCTGCGGACTGTGGGCCTGCATTTGCCTTCTCGTCAATGTGGCATCCGGCGATGACTGGCTGCGGTTTCGCGGACCGAACGGACAAGGCGAGGCGACCGGCAACTATCCACTCAAGTGGAGCCCAAATGAGAACATCAAGTGGCGGACGGAGCTCCCTGGCCCGGGCAACAGCAGCCCCATTGTGGTCGCGGGCCGTGTGATCGTCACCCAAGCAACCGATGAGGGAAAGCATCGTCACCTCATCAGCTTCGATCGAAACACCGGCAAGGAGCAATGGCGACAGACGGTTTCCTTCGACACGGTGGAAGAAACTCACAAGACGAACCCGTACTGCTCGGCATCGCCGGTCAGCGATGGCGAACGCGTCATTTGCTGGCACTGGTCCGCAGGCATGCACTGCTACGACCTGAATGGCAAGCCGTTGTGGTCGCGCGATCTGGGAAAGTTTCATCACATCTGGGGTGAAGGTGGCTCTCCCATCATTCACGGCGACTCGGTCTATCAAATCTGCGGTCCGGGTGAACGCACCTTCGTCGTTGCCCTCAACAAGCACACCGGCGAAGTTCGCTGGCAGAGTCCGATTGAGCCAGGCGGCAGTGCCAGTGCCAAGGGACGCTACATTGGAACATGGTCTACGCCCGTAATCGTCTCAGTCGATGGGCAGGAACAACTGCTGTGCGCCCTTCATCAACGAACCGTCGCCTACGACCTGAAGACCGGCAAGGAACTCTGGACCACACTCGGCATCAGCGGCGGACGGGGGGACCTTGTCTACACATCGCCACTCGTTGACGAAAGCGAAGCGTTCATCTTCGGCGGCTTCGGCGGCCCGATGTTCGGCTTCCGTCTCGGCGGCAGCGGAGATGTCACCGAGTCCAACCGCATGTGGCACATTGAAAAGGAGTGGCACCCGCAGCGGATCGGCAGCGGCGTGATTCTCGGAGACCATATCTATATGGCCAACGCCGACAATCCCGGCTCTGTGCAATGCTTTGATCGCCAGACCGGAGCCACTCTCTGGGAAGAACGTCGTACCTCCGCGGGCCCTCACTGGGGAGCCATCGTCCGCAACGGCAACCGACTGTATGTGCAGGGACAAAAAGGAGCCCTCCACGTCCTTGCCGCCAACCCCAGACAGTTTGAACTCCTTGCCGACA
>JAGQPW010000095.1:10618-20352 GCA_020426515.1 Planctomycetaceae bacterium
AGAAGAAAGCAACTCCACCCCGGCATTCTCCGATGGCGAGATTTTCATCCGCACGTGGAACGCGCTGTACTGCGTGAGTGAGAAATAGCCTCGCCAGAGTACGACTTCAGCACTCCCCACTTGCGGAAGCTTACTGCGCGGAGCTGCATCAAGCGGTCACTGAATCTTGTCGTAAACGCCCTCGGCGCAGTGCTTCACTCCGGCGACAATGGAGTGCATGGCGTTCTGTCAGGATTTCCGAAGGCCGCGAGCGTATCAGTCAATGTTGGCTGTCCGTTCCGTATGAATCGACACCAGTCGGGAAATCAGAATCGCAACGTAGAACAAGGAGAGCAGCGCCTCCAGCAGCGCCAACATGCGGGCGGAATTGTTCGCCGGGGCAATCTCATCAACCGACAGGCCAGTCATTGTTCCCAAACTGAAGTACAACGCCCCAAAGCCACTCAGTCGATTTGCATGCGGGCCAATGTCGACTCGAAATGATTCCGGAGTGAGATTGTCCAGCAGCAGATAGCCGAAACTCCACAGCAGCCCCAGCATGATGAAGGTGGAGACTCCCGCACAGAGCACCTGTCCATCCACTTTGCGCGAGCGGAGAATGAACCGGAAGTGATGGGCCACCACAAACGCGGCAAAGACGATGCCGGCAACAAGATACAGCGACACTGGTACGAGGTCAGGCCACAAATGATGTATCCACTTTCCAGCCACAACCGGCAGCGCCAACAGACTGGCAATCAGCGTCGTCCGCCAAGTCCCCCCCACTGCTGGAATGGCGGACAGCAGAACCAGCGTCAACAGGACCGATTCAATCAAACTCCCCTGTGAGAAGTCGTCAAACAGCGGCGAAAGACACATCAGCAGCAGCAGCGCCACCAGGAACTGGGCCGCTGAATACCGCGAAGGTCCCCGAGTCCGCGAATTCACTTCCGTAGTCTGCTTCAGGCTCATGTTGATTGCAGTTGAGGGGGAACTGGGTCATCTGGCGAACGCCTCGGCAACTGACCTCCCATGAGACGATTTCCAAGGACAAGCCCCAAACCGTATGTTCCCAAGCCACAACTTGCCAACCCAAGTTGCTGCCGACAATCTCAACTTACTCGGCCACGAACGCCCCATCCTTGTCTTAACGCGATGAGAGTGGCTGACAAATCTCTCGTGCTGACCGCCAAGATCGGTTCAGTTCCTCGGCTTTCGCGCTGTGTTGGATTCCAAAATGATGTGCCTTGTCAAAGTTGTCCCGCCGCCCGTCGATCTGCAGCTTTCTCGCAAGGACATGTTCGTTCCAGGGACTGAACCCATACCACCAGATCGATGCAATGTCGCGATCAATCGAAAGCTGTCCCGGCAATGCTGAGCGATGGCGACCGGGGGAGTAGGCGCCAATTTTGTATCGATGATAAATACGCCCTCTGCAGGTCAACCGCTGCCCCGTGACAGCAGTTCGATTCACCAGCCCGTAGCGCGACGTCCTGTCCATCAGTCTTGCAATTGCAGTCCCACGAACCATGTCTCGAAGTCTCATCCCTCCGAAATACTTGAGATCACGCTCCCAGATCCCACTGAATTTCTGCCTGACCAGAGGGAACTCGTGACTGGGCAAATTGTCCGGTTCGTCATCCACCAGCAATGCGGCTTCCAGCCGAGCAGCCGTCGAGGAAGTTGATTGAATGCGGTTTTCTACCGCAGCGATATCACCCTGGAGAAACTCCGTCGTATTGAGGGCCATCTTCCATGCATTGGCAAATCTCTGCTCGTGCTTCATCACCTCAAAGTCAACCATAATCGCGGCGAACTCACTGTTCTCCGAAGGGACAACTTCCCAGTGAGGAACAAGCTCGCTGCAGATTGCGCGGGACTGATCGGTTGAGTGGTAGTCAATCAGGACACCGTGGTCAAAGATTTCACGGTGGTGCCGCAGCCACCAGGGCAACATGTACTCTTCATTGTAGAAATGAGAAATCACTACTCGCATTTTTTGCTCTCAGTATTTCTCTTCTGTAATTTCCGGGAAGTAGGACATGATGACATGCTCGCCAGCCAGATTTGCGCGACGCAGTTTCCCTTTAATCTCCTCAGCGAAGTTCCAGGCCCCGATGAGAAAGACTGTCTTATTGCGCAACGCAGAGGCATCAGCGAACGGTCGTATCGGAACGGTATAACCGGGAACAAACAGTCCAATCTTGAGATTCGCTTCATCCAGAAAGTGATCCGGGCGGATATTGGCGGCACCAATAAATGTCATCGCCTTTGCAGCAACACCAACCAGTGCCACCTGATAGCCTTCGGCTCGCCTGCATTCAATAGCCGCATGCGCCCTGTCGATAACCGATCTGGCCTTATCGGCAAATCTTCCGAATTCTGCCGAAGCCTTCTCGCCTGAAAAGTCAGCATCCATAGAAACCGGCGTTGGATTCGGCCACTGAACCGCGAATGGTTCGCTGCTGCAAAAATCGTGCTGGACTTTCGCTCCCGGCTCTCTTAGTTGAAACGAATAACTTGTCCCGTGCACTGCGACGAGCCGCACCGACTCGAGGACGAGTCCAGCCCGACGGGCCAGTACTGCCATCGATGATGGAGAAAAGAATGAGCAATGCTCGTGATAAATCGTGTCCAATTCGCCATTCTCAATCATCTTCGCCTGGCTGGTCTGGATGATCGCAATGCCCTCGTCCGCAAGCGACTCTGCAATGCCGGTGAGGAACTCCAGCGGGCGCGGCGTATGAGCCGCTACGTTCATTGCGACAATGGCGTCGAACTTCCCTTCAGGCTTCGTCTCGGGAAAGAATCCCGTTAGAACATTGGAACCTTTCTTTCTCGCTTCAGCAGTCAGGTTCTCCGCCGGGTCTACGCCAATGACATCAAGGCCTTTCGCAGACATGGCTCTGAGCAGGCTGCCGTCATTGCAAGCCAACTCCAGAACTCGCGCACCTTCGGGCAGAAATCGCCTCAACTCTACTGCAAACCAATCGAAATAATTCCGCAGCGTGTTGCTTGTCCCGCTGGCGTACACATAGTCGACGAAGAGGCTCTCAGGAGGGATCAGATGAGACAGTTGAGCGTGGCCGCAGTTGCTGCACGCGGACAGCCCAAGCGGATACCGTTCATAAGGCTCATCGGAGCTTCGAAGCAAACAGTTCGCAAGAGGCTGCGAGCCAAGATCCAATACTGAAACGACGTCGCTTCCACACGCCAGACATGTCATTTGACGCATGCTTTCCCCTCCTCGACTGATTCCACATCATTGGTAAACTCACGACATCGCGTACACAGGTCACGTTCGGGGCGATCACCAAAGAGCGTTCGAGCCAGATTCCAGTTCACTCTGAAAGAGTAGGTCGGACCATCGGGCAGCAATTCGATGGGGACGTCGTAGTGACCGGCAATTTCAGAGGCAAGCTCTTCGAAACAAACGTTGTACGACGCCAAATTAACGATCTGCGGTAATGGCCCCGGATGGCTGATCATTGCGAGAACGTAATGCGCAAGATCGTCCAGAAACAGAATTGCCCTGCTCGCACGTCCGTTGGCCAGCCTGACACGACCTTCCCGCATCGCCGATAGATTCATGGCATTAAACACCAGTTCGCGTCGAAGTCGCGGACTAAACCCGCTGACCGTGCCCAGCCTGACACCAGTGACATTCTCAGCATAACAGCCAGCAAGTGCGTCAAAGGCAAGCTTTGTCGCATCGTACGGATTTGTCGGGTTCAGTCGTGTCTGTGTCTCATCCTGTGGACTGACATCGTCACCACCACTTCCCAGCGGAGTGGAATAGACACTTGCAGAACTGGCGTAAATGAGACGAGTCTCTCTTCTCTTTCGTCTCGCCAAAGCAAGCAAATCGACACAGTTATTGGCGAACGCTCCCTCGGGATCAGCAATTGACATTGGAACACTGGAATGGCCAGCAAACCAGAGAATCGTGTCGAATGTTGCCAAAAACTCGGTCGACAGATCCTGATAGCGGGCATGCACACCAGCGTGAACGCTTTGGGCACGACGTTCATCCTGATCGCAGACAACGAGATCAAGCCCCGATGCTCGAAGCTGTGGCTCCAGATAGGAACCAATATACCCGTGACCGATTAAGAGAGTTCGCATTTGTAGGCCCTAAACTTTCTTGCAGCAACACGTCGCCGCATCATTGCGACGACGAACTGTAAACATCTCGAATAATTAGACACTTCAGCTGGACGAACCTGCGGGTGACTCAAGTCGCAGTCCGGAACCTGAAGTAGCGGCGTTCAAATCTCCGCGACCCCAAACGAATCAATCGCCAGGCCGACACTGAAGCATTTCCGTCAGCAAACGACTGCAGTTCGCCCCCCGTCAACGGGATAATTTGCCGAGGGAGAGTCGCTTTAGCTGACCTGCATTACGCCAAAACGCGGCAAATCTTCCGATGCTCACTTCGGGCTCTCATCTCTTTAGTTGAACTGGATTTACGGGCGGCATTGTTGCCACACACGTAGTGCAGATCAAGAGCGGTTTAGCGGAGCGTTTTTCCACGCAAGGCAACTGCTGGGCGGCTGCAGATCATTCTTTGCAACCAAGTCAGCTGGAACCAGTTCGAAAATTTCCTCATCACATGGCGGGTGCCTCAGTTGAAGTTAAGACTCAATGTACCACGACTCCGTATGCGGTGATAATTTGCAGTGACAGATTCGATAACAACTCGATTTCAACACCGCCGCATTGCAACGAGGGACTTCACCCGGGCAGGGAACATCAGAAACAATAGCCCACTATTGCGGGAGTTCACGTGCCCCTTAGTGTGCCGTCGGCGCTTCCGTTTGTACCGCCCGATTCCTGAACAGGAATTCGGTGAGGTTGCCTTCGTGGGGTTGGAGCCAATTGAGGGCCATGGTGCGAATGGGGCCCAGGTTCAGGCGGTCGATGTTCGTGGCGTCGAGCAGTTGCTGTGACCACTTGGCATCTTCGGTAATCGCCGTGCCGACGAGCGTCGAGCCGATCTGCTTGATCATTTGATCCTGCGGGCACTCCACCACGGAAGCGAACGGGAACATGTATTCGCTGTTGGCGAGGAACGGTTCCGGACTGGTGCAGTGAACCACCGTAGGACGCAGGAAATCGTGCCGTTCGTGTTCGACGAGGCGGTCGCCATTGCGGTATTTCGCGGTCACTTCGGTCACGCCCGGTTCACGGAGTTTTTCTTCGATCTGGTTATTCATCGCCTCAGCCACTCCTTTGGTGGTGAAGGCGGCGAGTGTGGCCGTGGGATCGGCCATGGCCTTGGGAGCGATGGGGCCCAGTTTCTGGGCGATGGCGTCGGCAATCTCGGCCGTGTGTCGCGATGCCCAGATGCCGCTGGCATTGATGCAGCTGCGTCCGGAGTTGGCGAAGACACTGTCGACAAGGACATCGAGGAACTCTTCCCAGCGGTCGACCATGTCATCACCGATGAGGATCTTTGAGAAGCCGGGGCCGTGAGCTTGCACGCGAGGATTGCCACGGTACTGGTCGAGCGTCTGCTGGCTGCCGAAGATCATCGACCGGGCACAGGCCTCCATCACCGCGCCGCCGCAATCTCGCGGACCGGGGTACAGCGACCAGACTTCTGGAGGAATGCCTGCCTTGGTCATCGCGGCGAACATGCGGTACGGCGTCCAGGGTTCCTGTGAACCAGGCTTGAGAACGAGGCCCATTTGCAGCGGAATCACCGGCAGCCACAACGTGTGCACACCGGGAGAGTTATTGGGAAGCACAGCTCCGAGTACGGGTGTTGTCGCCTGATAACTGACGGTGACGCCTCGGCTTTCCTTGCCGTAACCCCTGGAGAGGATGTCGAACGGCAGACCTCGCGTGAGGGCATCGAGCACATCGCGCATCTTCGTCATCACGAAGGCGTTCTTCTTCATATTGAAGGCACACATGTGCTCGGGGAGTCCGGTGGTGGCGGACTGAATGCGGCAGAAGTCTTCGGGCGTTTGCGTGCCGTTCCCGAGTGGGAGTTCGGCACTCATGAAGTATTCACCCGCTTCGCCGCACTTC
Source organism: Planctomycetaceae bacterium (assembly GCA_020426515.1). Lineage (GTDB taxonomy): Bacteria > Planctomycetota > Planctomycetia > Planctomycetales > Planctomycetaceae > JACKHO01. The sequence goes on from JAGQPW010000095.1 coordinate 16,634, forward strand.
TGGCAGAGTTCCTCGATGCTGAACTGCCGCAGCGATTCGCGGGCTTTCGCCGCCTTTTTCATGTCCATCTTGATGAGCCCGCCATTGGCCTGACTCATCTGGGCCAGCTCTTCGCCGGTTTCAAAGTGGACGACGGGCGCCTTCTCCATGGAGTCGTACGGCTTGCCCCAGCGGATCACAGGGATGTCGAGCATGATAGAGATGGGTTGTGCGTTGCGGCTGTTGAGGAGGGACGCGTGCGGTCGGCACTCGTACGGTCACGCGTGCGAGTGTGGAAACATTTCAACGGAACTATAGGCCGGACGCAACCGACCGACGAGAGGGAGAGGGGATTGGCGGTAAGCTGCTGGCGACAACGCCAGACGTCTCGGGTGGCGGGGGCGCTCCGCGACAACGGAAGCCCCCGCAAGACTTTCAGTACAAGCGACAACGAAACTCGACGATTGTCGGGGAACGCGTGCGGGCCTCTTGTTTTCCCTCACCCCCGGCCCCTCTCCCACGATTGACGTTATCAGGAGTTGAGATCGACTCACGCAGGAGAGGGGAGATTGTTGCGTGGGGCTTCGTTCGACATTCGCCCCCTCCCCGACTAGCATGCCCGGTTCGGCAGGGATGGCGTGTCGGAAGGGATTCACGGGTCGCGATGCGACCCAGCTCACTGGTCTTTTGAATGAACCGCAATCAGCTATGCGTCCAGACACACTTTGCCTTCACGGTGGCCAGGAACCGGATTCCGCCACAAACTCCCGCGCAGTTCCGATTTACCAGACGACATCGTTTGTCTTCAACGATGCCGCCCACGCTGGACGGCTGTTTGGACTGCAGGAATTCGGCAACATCTACAGCCGGATTATGAATCCGACCTGCGATGTCCTCGAAAAACGCCTCGCTCTGCTCGAAGGGGGCAGCGGCGCACTGGCCGTCGCTTCGGGACAGGCTGCCGAATCGCTGGCGATTATGAACATCGCTCAGGCCGGCCAGAACGTGGTGGCATCATCCAGTCTGTACGGCGGCACCTACAATTTGCTGCACTACACTCTCCCCAAGTACGGCATCAACGCGAAATTTGTCGATCAGTCCGATCCGGAGAACTTCCGCAAGGCGATCGATGGCAACACCCGCTGCCTGTATCTCGAATCGCTGGGCAACCCCCGCTGCGATGTGGCCGACTTCGATGCGATTTCCTCAATCGCCAAGGAAGCGGGCATTCCAATGATCGTGGACAACACACTCGCTTCGCCATATCTGTTCCGTCCCATGGAACACGGGGCCGACGTGGTGATTCACTCCTGCACCAAGTACATCGGCGGTCACGGAACGTCGATTGGCGGGATCGTCATCGAGAAGGGGGACTTCCCTTGGGACAACGGCAAGTTCCCCGAACTGACCGAGCCTGATCCTTCCTACCACGGCATGAAGTTCTTCGAGACCTTCGGCGGGATGAACATTGCGTACATCCTCAAAATGCGGACGCAGCTGCTGCGTGACTTCGGTCCCGCTCTCAGCCCGTTCAACGCCTTCATGCTGCTGCAGGGACTCGAAACCCTGCACCTGCGGATGCCTCGCCATTGCGAGAACGCACAGGCCGTAGCCGAGTTCCTGGACAGCCATCCCAAGGTTTCGTGGGTCGGCTATGCCGGACTGGAATCGCACGCCTGCCACAAGCTGGCCAAGAAGTACATGCCCAAGGGCTGCGGAGCGATCTTCGGTTTCGGTATCGCGGGCGACACCCCATCACAGCAGCAGGCCAACGGCGTGAAGCTGATCGACAACATGAAGCTGTTCTCGCACCTGGCCAACGTGGGCGACAGCAAGTCGCTGGTGATTCATCCTTCCAGCACCACGCACCAGCAACTGTCTGTCGAAGAACAGATCAGTGCCGGTGTCTCCCCAGACCTCGTTCGCCTGTCGATCGGGACCGAAGACAAGGAAGACATCATCAACGACCTCAAGCAGGCCCTGGACGCGATCTAATCGTCCCGGCGAGCGGAGCGGCGTAAGCCCTCCGGAACAGCGATTGCCAGCTACAACAACCCGAAGGCCGGTCATCTTCAGATGACCGGCCTTTTTTCGTTGCGGTGGGAAGGCGGTGCAACTGAGCCGGTGCGATCACAACACTGCGTCCTTCTCCCCGTCATTGGCTCACATCATCACGCTGACGCATCCCAACGGGGAGAAGGTGGCCGACAGGCCGGATGAGGGGAACATCAGCAGGCTTCCTGTCTCCCCTCACCCCCGGCCCCTCTCCCGCGAATGAATCGCAACAGACATGGAAACTCACCCCCGCGGGAGAGGGGAGCACGTTTCTTGAAACCGGGCTTCGCCGTGCAATTCCCCGTCACTTCTGACATCATTGATGGGACACTTCGAACACAGGATCAATTGCCATGCACTGTGGACGTTTTCTCGATCTCCCCACAACACGCCGAGACTGGTTGTGGCAATCCGCGCTGGGTGCCGGAGGTGTCTCGCTGTGGTCGCTGCTGGCCGAAAATGCCAGTGCAGCAACGGCCGAGGAGAGTGATCCGTTTGCCCCAAAGCAGCCTCACTTCAATGCGCGGGCGAAGCGGGTGATCTTTCTGTACATGGATGGTGGGCCGTCGCAGGTCGATACCTTCGACCCCAAGCCGCAGTTGCAGGCGGACAGCGGTCAGCCCTTCAAGATGGCCATTCAGCCGACACAATTTGACAACATCGGCAACACGCTCGGCTCTCCGTGGAAGTTCCAGCAGCATGGCGAGAGCGGCCTGCCGGTGAGCGAGCTGTTTCCGCATGTCGCCGAGTGTGCGGATGACCTGTGCGTCATTCGGTCAATGACCTCCAACTTCTCCGAACACACCAACGCCAACTATTTCCTGCACACCGGTCACGGCTTGCAGGGCCGCCCCAGCATGGGCTCCTGGGTGGCTTATGGACTGGGAACGGAGTGCCAGAACCTGCCGGCGTACGTCGTGCTCAATGGCGGGCTGATTCCGCCTGGCGGACTCGACTGCTTTGGCAGTGGCTTTTTGCCCGCGACGTTTCAGGGCTCGGTTTTCAAGCAGGGAGCAACACCGGTCGCCGATATCACCCGCCGCGAGCCCACGGAATCGGCACAGCTGCGCAAGCTGGAGTTGCTCAAAGCATTCGATGAACAACTGCTCGAACAGACCGGCAAGCAGGATGCGATTGAATCGGCAATTCGCAATTACGAACTCGCCTTCCGTATGCAGACCGCTGTTCCCGACCTGATGGACATCTCCCAGGAAACGCAGGCCACGCAGGAGATGTACGGCCTGAGCGCGGAACTCAAAGGAACCCAAACCTTCGGTCACTCCTGCCTCGTCGCTCGTCGACTGATGGAGCGCGGAGTGCGATTCGTCCAGCTCACTTGTCCCGGCGGCGCAGGAGATCGCTGGGATCAACACTCCAACCTGAAGGACGGACACGAAAAGAACGCGAAATTTGTCGACCAGCCGATCGCCGCACTCCTCAAGGATCTGAAGTCCCGCGGCCTCCTCGAAGAAACTCTCGTACTATGGGGCGGCGAGTTCGGTCGGACTCCGTTTGCTCAGGGAAGCAACGGCCGCGACCACAATCCGCAAGGGTTCACCACCTGGCTCGCCGGCGGCGGAGTGAAAGCGGGCGTCAAACACGGCGCCACCGACGACTTCGGCTACTACGCCGTGGAGAACCGCGTTCACATGCATGACCTGCACGCCACCATGTTGCACCTGTTG
>JAGQPW010000096.1 GCA_020426515.1 Planctomycetaceae bacterium
CTCGACCCGGATCACAAGAAGCTGCGCACCCTTGTGGCCGACAAGGTGCTGCAGCATGTGAACAACGGCTACTGCTCACTGCTGGAGCCCAAGCTCATCTCCGGCAGCCAGTTTTCCGAGTGGATCACCGGACGCAATCCCGGCACCTATGTCGCCGTCCATTACATCAAACTGATCGACTTCACCTTTGGCGGGAAGCTCAAGGCAGTGCAGTGCTCCGGACAGCGCGGCATTGTCGGCCCGCAGGATGGCCCCACGTGGGACAGCACGCAGCTGCGAATGATCTACGAATACGCCGATGGACGCGAAGCGGCGTTCGACATTCACACATCGTGGGTCATGCCCAACAACTTCCCCGGCTACGTCGAGCAGGAAGTGCAATTCCGTTTCGACAACGGTCTGTGGAATGGTCACTCCCGCAAACGCGGTGTGGAATGCACCGTCGAAGACCGCACGCCGCACGAGATGAAAATCTCGATGAACAACCACTACAACGGCCAGTTTCTCGAACCGTGGGGTGAACGCAGCCAGCGAGGCTACGGAATCGAAGTCATCGAGCGTTTCATCCGGGAGGTCGCCTCGGTTGAATTCGGGGGGCCCGCCGAAGGTCGCAGCGATCGCCTCCGGAAAGAACAGTCGCAAACCTATAACGACATGACCGCCGATCGGCAGGTCGTTGCCGCTGTCCAGGCGATGGAAGCGATCCTCGCCGAGACCGTCGCTGGTCGCCCCTACGCCACTGTTGAAGTGAATGCGGCCGATGGAGGACTCGTTCTGGTCCCGGCCGGGTCAACAGAACGCAAGGTGCTGTACGCCCCGGCTGTTTAGCGACAACGGCGCTGCAGGAGGTCCCGCACCAATGCCCGAAACTCCCGCTGAAACCGCAGCAGCGAGAACCGGGCGTTCGCGTGTTCCTGCGCCCGCCGTGAGAATTCTCGACGCTGATTGATGTCGATCAATTGACGGAGTGCGGCATGGATCGCCAACTCATCAGCACACAGGAAGCCGGTCCCCTCGACAATCTGTTCGCGAAAGCCGCCCAGATTGTCGACGATGGGGATACACCCCGCACGCATAGCTTCAGCGCAGACACGGCCAAACGACTCCACACAGCCCGGCTGACGGTACAGCAGCACATCCCAGCGCCACAGATGCTGCCTAGCCATCCACCCCGCCGAATAAAACGCGGCCCGACCACGGCACGCTTCCTTCAAAGCGGTTTGCATCGCCGGTGGACACCCCACGAACTCCCAGTCGATGAGAGGAAACTGCTCCGCCAGTTGTGAGTAGAACGGAATCAGATCGGCAGGCCACTTGTGAGGCTGCGGCGTACAGATGCGGCCCACGATCAGGCGCTCGCGTCTGTTCCGCTGCGATCCAGTCTCGGGTTGAGGTGGCACAGGAACCGGTTGATACAGCACGCAACCGTCTGGCTCACCACACTCGGTCGCCAGCCACTGAGAGCAGTACACATGCCCATCGGCCTGTCCCCGCAGACCCGCCGAATGCTGATACTGAATTGCCGGCACTTCTTGCGGATTCACCATGCGATCCGCCACTGCGTTGTGCCACAGGATCAAGTCTGGTCGCAGCATCGTCATCTGCCCGGCAGCGATGCGCGGTCCGGCCAGAATGCGAACGTCGCCAAAAATGCGCTGCGTCTCCAATGTTGGCGGTGAGAAGAACCAGACGGAATGCTGCCAGTTCGGCAACGCGCGGGAAACCGTCCATGCGCAAGCCGCGGTCCCGCCACAAATATTCCCGACATTACAAACCTGCAGTAGATGCATACACCAACTCGCAACGTTCCATGAGACTTGGAATCAGCGCGGGAACCATTTGGCCATAAATCGTTCCCGATCCCGCCGCCACAAGTGAGACCGTTGCGGATGGGTTTGCGTCGACTGATGCCCGAGGTGCGTCAACGGCAGCCCGTCGACCACTTGAATGGCATCGCGTCTTTCGGCGAGCAGTCGACACTGCAGATCGGTATCAGAGAAGTAGAGCCGCATCGTCGCATCGAATCCGCCTTGCGCGACAAACGTTTCGGTGCGTATCGCCAGACACCAGCCTTCGAGGAACTGTGTCGTGGGAAGCTCCGACAACATCAACTGTGGCAACGACTGCTCCCGGCGCTGTGCCGGGCCGGTCAGTAATATGGTTCCCTGCCCCAGCGGTGCCAGCAATCGCGGCAGCCACGGGCCGGTGGTCACGACATCGTTGTTGAGGAACACCAGGAATTCGGGATTCATCCGCTCCCGACAGATCTCCGCTCCGGCATTCCAGGCCTGAGTCACACCGCTGTTGCGATGCTGCGAGACAATCGTCACCTGCTTCCAGCACGCCCGCTGCAATTCCCGACGATCCTGCCCATTGGGGCTGCCATCATCGATGACAAACACAGGCGTCTCGGGATGAGCCGTTCGCAGCGAGGCGACGCAGAGTTGCGTCAATGCCGACTGTCCGTACTGAGCAATGATGATTCCGACGGCAGTTGTCGTGGCATTCCGGCTCATCCGCAGTCCCCCCTTTCCCGACTCGCCTCCGGTTGCGCTACGCAGCGACGGAGCAGATTTACTCCCGGCCCCAAGTCCCGATTGTGAGGCTGTTTGGGTCACCGTTTGCTCCTTGCGGCCCGGCAGACTACACTCCTTTGCTCTTTCCCGCGGCTGATGAGTTGCGCGCGGGGTGATTGTCGCTCTTGTGAAGGGATCAGATTTATGGCCAAAGAAGGGGCCATCGAAATGGAAGGTCAGGTGCTGGAAGCCCTGGCCAATACTCAATTCCGCGTGCAGTTGGATAACGGGCACGTGGTGCTGGCACACGTCTCGGGAAAAATGCGGAAGAATTTCATCCGTATTGTGCCCGGAGACCGCGTGAAGGTGGAGGTTTCCCCCTACGACTGGAATCGGGGACGCATCACCTATCGAGCCAAATAGTCCTTCACAGGACTGATCAGTCGGCGCCCACTGGCCGCCGATTTGGCCGTCAACGCCCAGGAACAGCCCATGTCCGGACAGCGTCCCTTTGTGCAGCTGTATACCGACGGGGCCTGTAGTGGAAATCCCGGGCCCGGCGGATGGGGTCTGATTCTGCGGCATCCCGCTTCGGGCAAAGAGCTCGAGGGCTCGGGCGGTGCTGCGGAAACGACGAACAACCAGATGGAAATGATGGCCGTCATCGAGGGGCTGAAACTGCTCAAAGCCCCGTCGCGCGTCGAAGTCATTACCGACAGCGCCTACGTCGCCAACGGCTGCAAGACCTGGATGGCCGGCTGGAAGAAGAATGGCTGGCGGCGCAAAGAAGGCAAGAGCTTCAAGCCGGTCAAGAATGTGGAACTCTGGCAGGAGCTCGACGAACTCCTCAACCGCCACGACGTTCAGTTCACCCTCGTCAAAGGCCACAGCGGCCACCCCGAAAACGAACGCTGCGATGTACTGGCCGTAGCCGCGACGCAGCAATTCAAAGGGAACGGGGCGGAACCTGCTGGGGAGTGAACGCTGAGGTTACGGGCATGAGGAATGCCGATCGATCGCGCGGAACGTATTCAAATTCCTGGGTGGGCAAGTCGTAGCCCGGCGTTTTCGCATCGCGCACACATCGTACCAGCCGAGTGAAGATCCACCTGCCGATCAGCTATCCCACGAGACGTTCGTGCGTGTCGAAGCGGCCTGTGCCGCAGACACTGGCGGGTTGAGTTTGCCATAGACATTGACAGCAGTCATTGCGGCCAGGACACAGGAAACGCAGAAGCCGACCACCGCGAGTCCGATGATGCCCCTGGAGATGCGGCGTTCCCCTTGCAGTTCATTGCGAGTCCCAAGATAGATCAGGGCAGCGGCCAGCGCCGGAATTCCAAGCACAGTCAATGCCTGTGCGATCATGATGAGGTGGACCGTGCTCCCCTCTTTGGCCAGCGACGCAATCGCAACGGACATCCCCACGAGTAGAGCAATCGCCGTCAGGTGCAGCGGCCATCTGTCGCGCAGATGCGATCCCTTGCCAATCGAATCGGACATCACCGTCCCACCGATCAGTGCATTCACCAGAAAGGAACTGAGCGCTCCCGCCAGGATTCCCAGGCAGAAAATGACTTTCGCCGCCGAGCCGAACAAAGGTTCCAACTGGCGGGCTACATCGCCAACCGTGGCCAGTTCTACAGGGTTGGGGTGGCCGTAGAAGACGCGCCACGATGTCAGCATGATCACTGTTGTAATGCTGCCCAGAAGCGTGATGCTGAGCACTGAATCCGCAAACGCTTCACGAACATCACTCGGCCCCCACCCTTTCTCCTTGATGAGGTAAGCCTGATAGAACGCCCCGCCAACTGAAAACGTTGTCCCGATCATGCCGATCAGTGGCAGCCAGTCCAGGTCGCCGGTGGGGGCAATCGGCTCATACGACCGGGGTTTGCTGAAAATGACGACAAAATTCAGCAGAAACGCGACCGTCATCATTCCCATCAGCAATTTCATCATGCTCTCAACCGAGCGATAGAGATCTCTGAGCAGGTAGAGAACGCCGATAATCAACAGGTTCGCCACAACAAGGATTGAACAACGGGCCGTAAAGCCGAGCGGCTCATCGCCAAACAGAGGTTCGACACCTCCAATCAAGGCGATGTTGTTCGACGACTGAAAAAAGGCCACCAGAACAAACAGCGTCAGGCCAATCGCCACGGCAACCGGTCGCCCCAATCGCGCCGCCAGCTCGTCACACAGGCTACGTTCGTAAACGGCTCCCAGTCTGGCCGCCAGAGCGACCATCGCAATCATCAACACTGTCGCGCCAGCAATGACGGGCAACCCCAGAACTCCAAACGTGGCCCCCACTTTGGAACTGGTCAGGATCGATCCAGGGCCGAGAACCACGGCTGCAACGATGATGGCCGGGCCGATGGACTTGAAAATGTTCTTCATGATTGCGTGACCAGTGTTCCGCGGCGAAGTTGGAAGGACACCTGCGGTGGCCGTCCAGTTGCCGTTCGTGGGCTATGATCCAGACTCCCTGCGAGGCTACCCGAGGCCATCCCCGGAGGGTCCATCAGACTGTTGATAGTGCCCACGGTCGAGAATGTCGAGCCGATGAGTCCTCGGGCTGGCGGTGCCAGCATTCAAGAGTCTTCATTGCCACCAGTATCGCTAATGACATTCGGTGACGATGATGCCCTGAAAGGCATTCGTCAAGCAACGCGCAAACCGACTGGGTGCCCATACTCGCAACATCACCTGCTATTGCAGGCCCACACTCCAGAATACATCGGCTGCGCAAATTGTGACGTGAAGGCATCTCATGTGCGTCTGCCCGACGTCGTGCTGTAGCTGCGTTCCACGAGATCAAAGCAGAGCTGAGACACGACAGCCATGATTGCGGCCGGGATCGCTCCCTCCAGGATGAGCGCGGTGCTGTTGAGGCGAATGCCGGTCATGATCGGCTGACCATAGCCCCCAGCGCCAATCAACGCTCCCAATGTCGCGAAGCCGACTGTCAGGACGGTCGACGTCTTCACTCCAGCGAGGATACTCGCGCCAGCCAACGGAAGATCGATGTGCAACAGTCGGTAGTTCAAGGGCAAGCCCAGCGATTCCATCGAATGCTGCAAAGGCAATGGGATGGATTTCAGCCCCGTGTGCGTCCCCTGGACAATCGGCAACAAGGCATACAGGAAGAGCGCCGTCACCGCAGTTGCAGAGCCCGTGCCAACGGAAGCCTGCCCAAATGCAGACATGAGCGGCATCAGCAGCACCAGCATGGCCAATGCGGGGATTGTTTGAATGATACCCGCGGCTCCAAGAATCATCCGACCGCATGACGGAAACAGCGTCGCCAGCACCCCCAGGGGAATCCCAATCAGAATTGCTGGAATCAGCGAGCGACGAATCAAATCGATGTGTTCCAGCGAACGGACGAACAGCCGATCGGACAGCGACTCCTGATGCACCTCAGGCTGTATGCCCAACGTCTCATCGAGAATCATTGCTGCGGCTTCCGACTCGTTCTTACCATCCATTTCCACCAGAGCGTTGGCGCGCACCATCTCGGCATTGTCGATGCCTCCTTCAAGGCTCTGCAACAATCTCAACAAGTCCGGATGCTGATCGGCCAGATCCACTCGATAGAGCACGACTGCGTCATACCGCGGGAAATAATTGCGATCGTCTTCCAGCAACACCAGATCAAGCGCGGCGATCTTGGCATCCGTCGCATAGGCATCAATCACATCGATCTGCCCGAGCTGCAATTGCCGATAAGCCAGATCGTGATTGAGCCCCTTGGTACTCAGTTGCCCCAGGTCGTAATATTCCCGCATCCCCGGCCAGCCATCCTGGCGTTCCATGAATTCATTGCTGAATCCACACTTCAGGTCCGGGTGTCGGGCGAGATCCGAAATGGTTGTCACGCCCAATTCTGCCGCACGGGTTCGCAGCATCGCCATGGCATACGTATTGTTGAACCCCAGCGGTCCAGCCAGCCCGATGCCACGTTCCGTCAGCGCTGCGTGAATCAGTTCGTCGGTCTCAAGCTCACCACGAAAGATCTCTTCGCGAATCGTCCCGGAGTACTCGGGATACACGGAGATGTCGCCACTGACCAGCGCATCGAACAGAATTCGCGTTCCGCCGAGTTCGCGATAATGCGTGGTGTCGATCCCAGCATCGTCGCACAGCAATCGAACACACTCCCCAAGTATGACGGACTCGGTAAACAGCTTTGACCCGATTGTGACCGAGGCGGACTTTGGGTGCAGCGGCACCAGCGCCAGTCCGAGCAAGACGACGTAGAACAGCGTGAGCCTAAACATCATCGACCTCCCGGAATGGCTTGCTGTGCCTCGACGAATCGCTCAACAAACTCTGTCGCAGGAGATGTGCGGAACGCCTCGAGTGTTCCTCTCTGCACCACCGTTCCCTGATGCAGAAGAATCGCCTCATCGGACAGGATGGACGCTTCGTTGAGGTCGTGCGTGACGACAATTACGAGCTTTCCCAGACGGGTAAACAGAGGCCGCAACTCCTGCTGCAGGTCATGCCGTGTGATCGGGTCCAATGCCCCGAACGGCTCATCGAGAAGCAGTACATCGGGATCGAGCATTAGTGCCCGCATCAGAGACATGCGCTGTGCCTGTCCACCCGACAGCGCGTGAGGAAAGCGGTCCAGCAGTTCGTGAGGAATCGACATCAACTCCGCCAGTTCGTCAATTCGATCCCGAATCTTCGCGGGAGGCCATTTGAGATACCTGGCGACGATAGCAATGTTGTCTCGCGCGGAGAGATGCGGAAACAATCCCCCTCCCTGCAGCACATAACCAATCGCGCGTCGCAGTTGCAGGACATCCATGCTCTGGAGCGATTGTCCCCGAAACAGAAGCTGCCCGCCGCTCGGTTCGAGCAGCCGCATCATCAGCCGGAGGATCGTCGACTTACCCGATCCACTCAGCCCCAGCAGCGCATAGATTCTCGATTCCTGAAACGAGGCTGTGAAGTCGTTCAGTACACACGTGGCCCCGAAGAATTTGGACACATGAGACAACTCAAACTTCACGCTGCCCTGTTCCAAACTGTCTGTGGGGGGAGTTGAATTCATCCATCTGTCTCGCAGTGAAGTCTCATCGCGACGACCGATTCCATGCCGCAGACTTTCATCTGACGGATATCCCCCGATGAAGTCAACCGCAGGGTTACTTCACTGAATCCCCTCAGCACGCTGGCCGAGACTCTTCTCTGTCTGTGAGCCTAATATCCCAGTCCATTCTTGCGAATGTGCACCCACGGCTTGTGGGACTCGAGATCGCTGCCAGCTTTGGCGGCAGTCAGCTGGACGAGGTAGATGATGTGGTCGCCCGCTTCGAGGCTGCCGATGACGTCCCCTTCCATCCAGCCCAGGGCATCGGACAGGACGGGCAATCCTGTTGGCGTGCGGTCGATGTGCAGGCCTTCAAAGGCGGGTTCGCCTGGTTCAAAGCCTTTGCCAAAGTGACCCAGAAAGTTCTTCTGCGATTCACCAAGCAGGTTGAATGCCAGGCGAGGCGAATCGGCCAGCCATGTGTGGATGTAGCGTTTGCGGTTGACCGCCACGGTGACTGCCGGGGGATCGAACGCGGCCTGCTGCACCCAGCTGGCCAGCAGACCGGTTTCCTGACCTTCTGCATTGCGGGCCGTGACGATGAACAATCCACTGGGAGTTCGTCCAAGTACAGCAGCAATCTGGTCAAGCATGGCACGTCCTGATGTTGAGAAGCTAAGTTGCCGAAAGCCCTTCCGGGACCACGATCGCCCCGACCGCGACTACCTGATCATACGGTGTCTCGCGGTAGACGACCATTCGCGATTCGCACAGCGGCCCGATTACTTTGCGTTTCGGGCCTTGTCGGAAATGTCCTTGCGGCACCACGCCCCCTGCCAGCGAATACAGCGAACCGCTTCGTAGGCTTTACGTTTGGCGACGTCGATCGACTCGCCCAGAGCCGTCACCCCCAGTACGCGACCGCCAGTGTTGATGACATCTTTGCCCTGCAATGCTGTACCAGCGTGGAAAACTTTCGTATCCGGCAATGCATCGGCGTCAGCCAGGCCGCGAATCACATGCCCCTTGGAAATCGTTCCGGGGTAGCCTTCGGAAGCCATCACCACGCAGACAGCGGCCCGTTCATCCCATTCCAGATCGGGGATATCCTTAAGCTTGCCTTCCGCAGCGGCCATCAGGATGTCAAACAGATCGGACTTCAGACGCATCAGCACAGGCTGCGTCTCGGGATCGCCAAGGCGGACGTTGTATTCCAACACTTTGGGGCCGTGGGCTGTGAGCATCAATCCGGCATACAGGATGCCGCTGAACTCGCAGTTACGACGCTTCATCTCGTGAACGGTCGGAATCAGAATCTTGCTGATCACTTCGTCCATCAGTTCCGGCGTCGCGAACGGAGCGGGGGAATAAGCTCCCATACCGCCGGTATTGGGACCGGTGTCGCCATCGTAGGCCGCCTTGTGATCCTGGGCCGCTTCGAGCGTGACAATGGTGCGTCCATCAACAATGGCCAGCACGCTCACTTCCTGGCCCACCAGTTTTTCTTCGATGACGACCTTCTTTCCGGCAGCGCCAAAGGCCTCCTTGACCATCATCATGCGGATCGCAGCGATAGCCTCTTCCTTGGTATCGCAAACGACAACGCCCTTTCCGGCAGCCAGACCATCAGCCTTCACAACCAGCGGCGATTCTTCCCGCTCGCGAATATAACTTTCGGCTTCCGAGAAGTTCTGAAACACCTGGTAGTCGGCGGTGGGGACCTGTGCCCCGCGCATGATCTCCTTGAAGAAAGCCTTGCTCCCCTCCAGACGGGCTGCCGCCTTGGTGGGACCGAAAACCTTCAGCCCCGCTTTGCGAAACTGGTCCACCAACCCTTCAACGAGCGGAGCTTCCGGGCCGACCACAGTGAGGGCGATATTGTTTCGAGTCGCGAACTCGACCATTTCCTTGCCGTTGCCGGGGTCCAGATCGATGTTAATCACATCTGCATCCGTCCCCGCATTCCCCGGAATGCAATAGACTTGCGTCACCTTGGGAGATTGAGCCAGTTTCCAGGCCAGCGCGTGTTCACGACCGCCAGAGCCAATCACAAGAACTTTCATGAGACAACGTTCGACAACAAAGTGTGAGGGGTGAGCCATCCGAAATGGCCCGCAAACACGGAGTCTAGTCGCCCTCGCGGGCCGGGTGTAGTGTGGGGGCGAGACGAGGGTCCAGAGCGTCGGGTGGCGAAGTCGGGAGAGCCAAACCCACAGACTGAAAACATGCCGCCGGGCACTCACTCAGCATGGACAACGAAATTCACGCCCCCTTCGCGACTAGCGCAGCAGGTGATTGTTCGCCATCGTGATTCCCGAGAGCATTGAGCCGATGATGCCCAGGAATCCCTGATCGGTACCGCACAGGTACAGATTGCGAACCGGCGTTGTCCCATCAAGCACTTTCACTGGAGCCCCGTACACTGCTCCCTTCAGGTGGCCGGTAAACTTCTTGATCGTCCTTGGCGTGAAGGTATCAATGTCGACAATGTGCTCACGGAAGTCGGGAATGTGCTTCACCGCTGCCGCTGCCATCCGCTTCGTCCACTCCTCCTTGGCCGGGTAGTACTCCTCATCCGGCAAGTTCATCCAGTACTCAGGATTGGCCAGCGCGGTAATCCGAATGTAGCCCTCATCCAGTTGCTGCCCGTCGGAATATTCGAAATTGTTGGGCGAGCAGATGATACCGCTTTGCAGATCGAGTGGCTCCGTCGGCGGAGCGTATCGGAAGTTTTCGGTGTCGTTGTAAAAGACGATCGTTTCGTTGTGACCGAGGTCACGAGGCTGCCTGTCGAGAACAAAAATCGCCTCGTTGAACGATATCTCCCCGTGGGCAGGTTCCGTCGACGACAGATCTTCGCCGCACAACCGATACGTCTCCGCGACACCAGCCGAAGAGAGAATATTCTCCGCTTCCAGTTCGGTGCCATCATCGAGACGCACCCCGACCGCACGTCCGTCACGCTGAATGATCTCTGAAACCCCCTGACGCAGCTTCAGCTCGCCCCCCAGCGACTTGTAGTGTCGAGTTAGGGTCTTAAGGATCTGCCGCACTCCCGCAAAGGGACGTGCGAATCCCTGAACGAAAATACTCTTGTACATGATCACAAACTGCCCGAAGTCCATGTCGTCCGGAATAGCAGACCCGTAGAACATCAGCGGGCAGAACAGCATGTCGATCAGCAACGGATCGGAAAGAAACTCGCCGAGCACGCGACGGGCCGAGATCGGTTCCTGCGACAGATCGAGTTCGTCAAATGCCTCAACATGCTGAACAAAACGGCGGAACGCATCGGCCTGCTGAGGAAACTCACCACAAACCTGCTCGATGAAGGCGGCATGATCGTTCGCAAATTCCAGGCGATGCCCCGGAAAGACAACCGAGGAGCCTCGCTGCGGAGAGAGATCGAAATCGTCCCAGCGCAGGCGAAGTTGCTTGAGCAGTTTTGCCAGCGGGCCGGACCTGGTTCCGGGAGCCGCATAGTTGGTCACAGCATGCAGTCCGACATCGTAATTGCGATCACGCAGCCGATAGAACGAGTTCAGCCCGCCAATCGTCGTGTGGCGCTCGAGAATGCAGACGCGTTGCTCGTAGTAGGCCAGCCGAATCCCGGCGGCGAGGCCGGACATTCCGGCACCAATAATGATCGTGTCGTACTTCACAGAATTCGCAACCTGCTCGCGGAACTTCCAAACAGAGAATTGAAGGAAGCGTAGAGTAGGTTTTGTCTGCGATGTTCTCCAGCACGAGCAGCCCGTGTCTCCATCATCGCTCAATTTGACGAGCCCACCCGCCGGGCGGGCTGAGAGGCTTCGAGACCGCGATTGCCCCACCGGAACGATCAGTCGTTGACCATGCGCTGCGTGGTCATTCGCCGTTGCTCGGTGACTGGTGCCGGTCGACCGAAGTAGAATCCCTGCCCGAGATCGAATCCAAGCTCTTTGCAGACGGCAGCCTCTTCGGCCGTTTCCACACCTTCTGCAAGAACCTGAGTAGCCGAGTCTTTTGCCAGTTCAATCAGCATGGACAACATGCGGCGGTGTTGTGGAGCCGCCTTGTCGATATCGTGAATCAGGCTGGCGTCGAACTTCAAGTAGTCCGGGGGAACCATTGTGAGTTCCGCCAGTCGCGATTGACCGGCCCCGAAGTCGTCGTAGGCAATCTTGACCCCCTGCCCGCGCAGAACCTTCGCAAATTCCCGCATCACGTTCAGGTCTTGAACAGCCCCTTCGTGAACTTCAACAACGATGTTGGCACGCGGGTGGCACTGCCGCAAATTGGAAATGCAAGGCAACACCACTTCGGTCAAAGACTCCATCGGGTGAGTGTTGATGAACAAACCATCCACGGATCGCATCCAGTCGGCACATTCCACCGCACGCTGGCGGCACAGAACACTGAGATCCACTTCCCGATTGATGGTCTTGGCAGTCTGAAACAACCGTGCCGGACTTTCCAGACCGCACACCGTACTTCGAGCCAGAGCTTCGAAGCCGATCACCTGCTCATCAGACAGCGACACGATCGGCTGATAGAAAGGCTGAATCGATCGGCAACGCATCAGTTCATCGAACTGCGACAGGATCCAGTTCGAGTCGAACGCATCCATGACCTGATTGGTCTTATTGAGGAGTTGGGTATCACTGTAGTCCCTGGACGGCGACGAATACTCCAGCCGGAACTCGACATCAGCAATCTCAATGTGATCCCCGGCAGAGATTGGTGTCGGCTGAATAACGCGTCGGCGATTGATGAATGTCCCGTTTGTACTGCCCAGATCCCGTACGAACAGATGTTCGCCAATCTGGAGAATTTCGCAGTGACGCCCCGAGACACAGTGAGATGCGAGCTGCAGATCGGCACTCACTTTTCGACCGATGACAAACGAAGGCGTTTGCACCGGAATGGTTGTCAGCATTCCGCTGGGCGGCAGACAGCCCACGAGTGACCATGCGCCGGTGGCGTTGGTATCAGGTGCGGTCTTCAATGCGGATTGAAAAGTCATGGCGCATCAGAGCGAAAAAGGAATGTGATTTTCTCACTACGTCCCAAACGGTAGGCCACACTCCGCGTGTCTGATTTCGACAATGTGGCTAAATGATGCAGTTCAATGCAATCAACGTCCGCCGTTGTGAGGATTCGCGGTCCGTATCGATGTTGCCGATTCTGCAGATCGCTCCAATCACTCGACTTTGTACGCTCATCGCCCCAATCGCTGTACAGAAATCCAAGACGGTTAGAATATCAGAGAATGGAGTTCTCCTCCTCGCGGACCACCGATGCCAGAACTGCCCGATATCACGCTCTACCTGGAAGCGCTGCATCCCCGAATTGTGGGGCAGCCTATGATCGGAGTGCGCATTGCCGGCCCATCCTTGCTGAAGTCCTTCGATCCTCCCGTCGAAGCCGCCTGCGATCGCTTGGTGATCGAGCTGCGGCGAATTGGCAAAAGGATTGCCATCGGACTCGAAGGAAACCTGTGGCTGGTGATCCACCTGATGATTGCCGGTCGACTGCAATGGGCTGGCCCCGATGCCAGACTGCCCAATCGCACCGGGCTGGCCGCATTCGACTTTCCCGACGGCACGCTCCTGTTGACCGAAGCGGGCAGCCGACATCGCGCAGGTCTCTGGATCGTCAAAGGACCTGACCTCGCACGACACAATCCCGGTGGACTGGAACCACTCACGGCCACCGCCAGCGAATTCACCGCGAGGCTGCAATCAGAAAACCACACCCTCAAGCGGGCCCTGACCACCCCTCAGCTGTTTAGCGGCATCGGAAACGCATACTCCGATGAAATCCTGCATCGGGCTCAACTCTCCCCGATCGCACTCACGCAACGTCTGACCGATGAGGAAAGCACCCGTTTGCACGCGGCTGCCCAGGAGACTCTTTGCGAATGGATTCAACGTTTGCGTCAGCAGACCGGTGACAAGTGGCCAGACAAAGTCACTGCGTTCCGCCCCGAGATGGCCGTTCATGGCAGGTACGGAAAACCCTGCCCCGTCTGCAAAGCTCCCGTGCAGCGGATTGTGTACGCCACCAGCGAAACCAACTACTGCGCAAACTGTCAGACCGGAGGCAAAGTGCTCGCTGATCGCTCACTCTCGCGTCTGCTTAAGGACGACTGGCCCAGCCACCTGGAAGACTGGGAATAGCCTGCCCGAAGAATCTAACGTGTTTCAGACAACAGTTGTTGTACGCATCGCCACACGTCATCGCCCACTTCTTCGACAGAACGCAGCTCATCCCGAACGACCAGATTGATTGTCGACCAGTTGGATTGCCGCTCCGCGAGTTGCAGATAGGTCTCACGAACCCGTTCCAGGTACTCGGCATCGGCTTCCTGCAGATCAGCAGCCCGTTCCGTGTAATCACGGGCGTTCTTGCGCAAGACCAGTTCCTGAGCCATCGAAACCGGCAGATCAAACAGCAGATTCAGGTCGGAACGCGGCAACCCATGAATGCTGAACTCAATCTGTTCAATCCAGTCCTGCACCTCGCGCTGTTCCTCAGCCGAACAGCGTGCCGACTGATGAGCGACATTCGAGGCGACATAACGATCCAGCACCACCACATCGTGCTCCGCCAGCGCCTGCTGCAACATCCCCTTGGACTCCAGGCGATCTCCGGCAAACAGCAGCGAGATCAGGAACGGCGGCAGATCCCACAATTCACCAAACCGGCCATTCAGGAAATCTCCAATTCGCTGGCCGAAGAACGTTTCGCTGTAGCGGGGAAAACCAATCAGCTGAGCACGGTAACCCGCAGCCAGCATCCGATCCACGAGCCGCTTCGCCTGCGTGCCTTTGCCGGAACCATCGATGCCTTCCAATGCAATCAGGCGAGCGGACATGAGATGGACTCTTCGAAGGACAGGTCAAACAGGTCAGTTGCTGCGGGCGTAGATCAACCCGTCACGAACGTCCACTTCAAACACCCGCACTGGTGATGTCGCCGGCATGCACAACGCAGCCCCGGTCTTGATACTGAACTTCGCCCCATGCCGAGGACACGTGATCACGTCCCCTTCGACAGGACCATCGGTCAACGGCTGACCATCATGCGTGCAGACATCTTCAATGCAGTAAAACTGATCTCCCGCCCGCAACAGCAAGGCCGGATAGTCCTCAACGACCACGGACAGGCGTCCACCGGGCTCCACGTCGCTGACGGCAGCAATCTGTTCCCATGCGGCTTCTGACATGATTCCATTCCCTTCCCTAACATTGCACCACGAAGACCCGCCAGCCACTCACGGCTCACCCCTTGCGAATTTCGGGCAATTCGAACGTAATAGAGACACATTCCAGGTTGCCTGCAACCAGCCCCCTGCCGATTCCAGCAAGAATGCCAATTTCTTCGTCGGCAAACGGCACTGTGTTTCGTCAGTCGGTGAGAATCCTTCGCATGTCCGAACAGTCAGCCCCGGTTTCGACCGATTCTTCTCCTGTCACATCGACCAATACCTCTGCGTCCAGACGTGATGCCTCCGACGCCATTGTCGGCAGCATCCGCGTTGGATTGCCCCTGTTGCTGTGGAGTTCACTGCTGCTGTGGATCGTGTGGCGCGTTCCGGTCGTCATGCGTGCCTTTGAAGATTTTGGCGTGGCCCCAACCGCGATCAATCAACTCCTGTTCGGACTCAGTCGCCTGGCCACCCGATTCTGGCCGCTGATGCTCCCGGCTATTGGCCTGCTCGGTTACTCCACGTGGTCCCTCGAACAGAAAGCCATCCGGCAACAGGCCGAAACAGCCGCCTGGCGATGGTTTCTGCTGATGGCACTGCTGCCACTCGTAATCTGGACGTTGGCTGAATTCTCGCTGATTGGCCAGCTGCACCAGTTGCTGAATGAGCTGACACCTCGCTGACGTCGGCTCTACGACGAATCGATCAGCCGCTAAGCCACGTCCAAAGCTGCGGACCAAAGATACAGCATCCAACAAACGCCGCTGTAATCGCGGCGATGAGTACGCCCGCCGCTGCGGCATCCTTGGCCTGTTTTGCCAACGCATGCCATTCAGGACTCGCCAGATCGACGACGGCTTCAATCGCGGTATTGAGCAGCTCAGCCACAAGCACCAGTCCGATTGCAAAGGCAAGCAGTCCCCACTCCACGGGACCACTGTTCACCCACGCTGCGCTGGTCATGACGATCGCAGCGACAACCACATGCACCCGCATGTTTCGCTGGGTTCGCAACGTGTGAACCAGTCCGCTGCAGGCCGCCTGAAAGCTGGACAGCCACGACGAGCAACGCCCACGCCTTGGCGAGCCGGTTTGTTCTGAGGTCATCGAAGAACCAGGAGACTGGTGAAAAGTCCTCGAAATTCGTGAAAGGTCACGCAGACCGGACACGTATGGAGTGCTGGCTGATGCACACCGCAGTCAGTCACACACAGTCAGGATTGACGACACAGCGCAACGCGTCAAGTCACGATAGCGAGGCTCGGAGGTCGCCATCCGGCGGGAAGGCCACACACCGGACAGGGAATGTCCCGGCGTTCAGGAAGACCGCACCGCAGCGTGACGAGGGTTGGCAGGAGCCTTGGGCAACAGGGAGGTTGCCCCTCGTCAGCGGTCGCCGACACCACCATCTGAAATCCACCGCTGGCAGCGGTCGGAGCTTCAAGCCCCCTTCATTGTGCAAACAGGAGATCACCTCATGGTCAAGGAAGTCCGTATCGGCTGGGACGATGAATTCGGCCAGCCCGCACTCAATCCCCCCTCTCGCTGGGACAACGATCTCGATGAACTGGTCGACGACCTGAAACGCACGCGTCCCAGTCCCCGCTCCCGGAAGTCCACCCGTCGCCCGCCCGTTTCTCCCAACCAGTCCCCTTCAGAATAGTCGAGCCCCCATGCCCGAGATCCGCAAACAGATTTCCAATTTCATTCCCATCAGTGAATGGCGAGCCATGCGTCACGAAGCGGCCCGACTGCACATCCCCATCACAGAATTGTGCCGTCGCTGGATGCGTGCCGACATGGATCAACTGTGCAAGGAGTTTGCACATCGCACTGCACAATCCGCAGATCCGGCGTAAAGCGGCAACGGCGTCCCGAACAGCCCCCTTGTCGGCAAGACAAAGACGCAACGTGCGAAATTCCCGCACTAGGCTTGCACGACGAGGATTCCCTCCCCTGGGCCTCCGACTGCTTTTTACGTGCTGGATCCATGACTGACGACAATCAACCACAGACGGCCGAAGAGTTCATTGACCTTCTCTCTGAGAAGGACGATGTGATTCTTACGCTCACTGCCCGGCTGGAGGAAACCGCCGATCAGCTCGACCGACTGCAGCGAATGGGTGTCGACCGACTGCACGGCGGCGAGTCCAGCGGAGGGGGTGCGGAGCAGCGTGCACTCAATGCGCGGCTCGGGGCGATGCTCGATCTTGCGGAAGACATCCAGCCAGCAGAAAAACTGGACCGCATCGAACAGGGTATCGACAGCATCCTGCGACTCCTGGAGCAGCGGACCTCGTTCAGTGGAGAACCTGCGCGAGAGACAGCCGCGCCGATTGCCAAGAAGTCCAATGACGTCGCCAAGCCAAATGCCCAGGGCAACAGTTCCGCAGATCCCGCAGACGAGGACTTCTGGGAGCAGACCAAGAAGCGACTCATGGGACAGGCCCCCGAGAGCGGGCCTGCCGATTCGATTCACGACAGTACACCTGCGCCACCAGCCTCCAGGCACGTCGAGCCCCGACCAGAGGCCAATACCGCTGCGGAAACCGTCACTCCGCTGGTCGATCCCCCGGCACAGATTGAACCTGAAGCAACACCGGAACAGTTGCTCAAGGGGATCGAAGAACGCGATCGTTACATTCAGTACATGATCAGTCGGCTGCGACAGGCCGAACAAACCTGTTTCCCACAAGACTGGGAACTCTTGGCCGCTGCTCCGGAAGAACTGCGGGCCGCCGTTCAGGACCTGAGAGGCAAACTGCAAAGTCAGCTGCGCAAGGCCGAACTGGCCAACGCCATCGAGCGCGCCGCACTGGGACGCGAGCGGGCCAAGCTGTTTCAGGTCAAACAGCAACTGGAGCAGCAGATCCGAAAACTCGGCAAGGGCGGATCATCGGAAACTCCCAACGTTACCGATCGCCTCAAGGCCCTGCTGGGTCGCTCCTGATCCCCGGCTGCCAATCGCAGCCCTCAAGACTCAGGAACCCCGCTTACCCCAGTCGACCGAACTGCCGATCCAGTTCTCCGCGTGAAAGCGTCAACGCGCTCGGCCGACCGTGCGGACAATGATGATGGTCATCACACAAGTGACGCTGCTCCAGCAGTGACTCGATCTCTTCGGGCGACAACCTCTGCCCCGCTTTGATCGCCGCCTTGCAGGCCATCATCTCCAACATGCCATCGAACAGGTCTCGACGCGTCACCCGCGTACCCGACGTTTCCAGCAGATCGGCAATATCTCGCAGCAGCTTCACCGGATCGGCTCGCTTGAGCAGCACCGGATACCCCGTGAGCATCAGCGTCGTGCCGCCAAACGACTCAACCAGCAGCCCCAGCTCACGCAGCAGTTCTTCCTGATCGAGCAGCAGTCCGCACTCACGGGCGGAAAGCTCAACTGTGACCGGGATCAGCAGCTTCTGAATCTCCAGTCGGCCTGCCAGAATTCGGGACTTCAGCGATTCAAACATGATCCGCTCGTGCAGGGCATGCTGATCGATGATCGTAATCCCCTGCTCCGTTTCCACGACGAGGTAACAGTCGTGCACCTGCATCGCCCGCAACGAAGCCCGCGCCGATGCCGGATGGCCGTCCGACGAATCAGCCACATGCACTACGGGAGCCGCTTTCTGAGACGGGCGGGCAGCTTCTCCACCGTTCGCAGTCACTTCTCCCGAGAAGAGATCATCGGTGTACCCGGCAAGTGGATTCTCCTCAGATGTGGATTCCGCTTCGACTGGCTCCAGGAAGCTGCCGGATTGTTCCTCTATCAACCGCGGCACTGGAGAGGCTGCACCTGCCGACCGCTGCGACTCCCGCTCCGTCCACGTGACCAGCTCCTGCTGAATGCGACGCTGCTGGACGTCGACCGATTCATCACCCCCGTCCTGCGATCCACCTCGCTGAAACCGCGGAGCTTCGAAGTTCGACTCCAGGTTCATCCCCAGAAACTGCTGACGAAGCGTCGAGAGCACCAGCCGGTACAGCACCTGGGAATCCTGAAATCGCACCTCCGACTTCGTCGGATGCACGTTGACATCGACCTGTTCCGGCGACAGCTCCAGAAACAAAAACGCAATCGGCTGCCGGCCCACCATCAGCAGGCCGCGAAATGCTTCGGTCAACGCATGCTGCAGCGACCGGTCCTGAATCCAGCGGCCATTCAAAAACAGGTACTGCCCCTTGCGGCTTGCTTTGTGCTGCGAGGGATGTGCGACATACCCCCACAGCTTCGCGCCGCCGTACTCGCCTTTGACCGGGATCAGATGCTCGGCGAGTTCACCCCCATAAAACAGCGCCAGCCGCTCCAGCAGATCGTGCGTCGCCGGGAGATCGTACACCTGCTTGCCATTGTGACGGAGCGTCATCTGCAGGTTCGGATTCGCCAGCGCCACTCGCGTGAACTGCTCGCTGATGTGCCCGAACTCGGTCGACTGCGTTTTCAGGAACTTGCGGCGAACCGGTGTATTAAAGAAGAGTTGCCGCACTTCAATCTGCGTCCCCACCGGGCAGCCACACGGCTTTGCCGGAAAGAGTGTCCCGCCATCGACTTCGAGTTCAATCCCGGTCAGCTGCTCAGCCTGCCGGGTGCGGAGTCGGAACTTGCTCACTTCCGAAATGGAGGCCAGTGCTTCCCCGCGAAAGCCCATCGTCTGCACGCTGAACAGTTCATCGGCATTGCGAATCTTGCTCGTCGCGTGGCTGGCGACCGACAGCAGAATGTCATCGGGATGAATCCCTTCGCCACTGTCGACAATGCGGATCAGCTCCGCCCCTCCCTGCTCGATCTCAACATCGATCCGCGTCGCCAGCGCATCGACGGAGTTCTCCAGCAGTTCCTTCACGACACTCGCCGGACGTTCAATCACTTCCCCGGCGGCGATCTTGTTGATCACGCTCTGGGAAAGCTGCTGAATTCGCGTCCCAACTTCCATGCTGACCGACATCGCGGCTCACCACTCCCTAACCACAAACAACTCCCCGCGAACACACATCCGCCGGAACCGCAGTATCGCAGTTGAAGCCGAGGAATTCACCCCTGTTTGACCACCGGTGAGGAATCACCATCGATCGTAAGTAGACCGTAGCGTGCGTCTCGACCTCAGTCTTACCCACATTTTTGCTCGGACAACCGGGTGCCGCGGAGGATGAGGAGGAGTTTTTCCAGTCCGCACCACAGCGTTTGCCAGCCGGGGGGACCGTCGCCTTTGCGGCCCAGGTGGCCACCCAGGCCGGCCAGGTGTCTGACGAAGTCACCGATGGTCATGGAAGGCGGCGCGGTTTGTCGGCGATCGGAACGCCAGCGGGTGCGAACGCGTTGCAGGGTCTCCACCCACTGGGTAGGCACGACCTGCGCAGCGGGTTGGTCGG
>JAGQPW010000097.1 GCA_020426515.1 Planctomycetaceae bacterium
TCGGCGGAGGTCGGATCTGCGTCGGCATCCTGGGAAACGACGGAGCCCGGTATAACGTCACGCGTTCGTTTGGCGATGAGCCAATCGTGCTCGATGCGAAAGAGCAGCCGGTTTCGCTGAGCCTGAAATCGGGCATCTTCCGGGCGGACATCTACAGCCAGAACGCTGTGGAGTCGATTGCCGACCGGCCGCTGTTTCAGCTGGATCTGATCGACTCATTTGCTGGCCAGCCGATTGCGGATGTCTTTGCCCGTGAGCAGCATTTGATCTCAACGCTGAAGGCGAATGCCCATCAGATCATCCCGCTCGAACGGGAAGTCGCGGCGATCACTGACGAACTGGCTTCCCTGTCCGGGATCGAAACCCGTCTCAAAGCGTATTCTGGTACCGGGAACGGTGCGACCGCCGAAATCAACGAGGCCCATCGCCTCAAGAGTTTGCGGGATCGCGAGACCCGGTCGCTACGGCAGCTGCGGGAATTGGTCGGCCAGTATCGGGATGCTCTGCAAAGCCAGGCAGGCGTTTTGGCGACGCGGTCGAAAAACCTGGTCGATCCTGAGGTGCTCAAGGTGCCGAACGGCGACATCCTGCAGACCGTCCTCAAACAGCTGGCTGCCTGCTCCCGCGACGTCGACGGTTTAATCAACCAGGCCGCGCAACGGATCGAGAAGGTCAGCGGGGCCATTGGCGAGCAGACCGATGCCATTGCTCAGCGGCACCGGGAACAGGAACTGGCATTTCGGACCACGATCGAAAAACACAAGCAGGCCCAGCAGCAGGCGGCGGAGCGGACGGAACTCGAACGTCGCCGGAATCAGCTGCTGGCCCGTCAACAGCAGCAGATCGATCTGCAGAAGCAGGTTGCAGATCTTTACGACCGACGGAGAGAACTGCTTGAACAGTTATCGCTGGTCCGGGACGAGCGGTTCGAGGCCCGCAACTCCGTCGCCGGACGGATCAACCAGGAACTCTCACCGACGATCCGGGTAACGATCGTGCAGTACGGCAATGCCGACGCGTATCGGCAGATGATTGAAGCCAGGCTCAAAGGGATCGGCCTCAAGCAGGGCATCGTGGCACAGAAGATCGCCGCCTCAATGCATCCGACGGAACTGACGGCCGTGATCCGCAGTCGGGACTTCAACCCGTTCATCGACCAGTCGGAACTCAATGCGGACCAGGCCGCCAAGGTGGCGACGACCCTGCTGGACCCGGAGTTTCTGTTCACGCTTGAGACGGTGGAACTGGATGATCAACCGCTGATCGAACTCAAGGATGGCGAGGAATATAAGGACACATCGTCGCTGTCGACTGGCCAGAAATGCACAACGATCCTGCCGATCCTGCTGCTGGAGAGTGACGGCACACTGATCGTCGACCAGCCGGAGGACAACCTCGACAACCGGTTCATCTTCCAGACGATCGTCGAGAGCATCCGGCATGTGAAGAAGAAGCGGCAACTGATCCTCGTGACTCACAACCCGAACATTCCGGTGCTGGGTGAGGCGGATCATGTGGTCGTGCTGGAATCAGACGGGGCGCGGGCACGCGTCACCAAGGAAGGGAATGTCGACTCGTGCAAAAACGAAATCGTGACGCTGCTGGAAGGGGGAGCAGAGGCATTTAGGCGACGGGGAGAACGGTATGGTCAGTGATTCAGTCACCACCCCTGTCGATTGGGAACAACTTGCTGAGACACTGCGATCAGATCCTGATGCTCTCCGATGGCGGGAACGAGAAACCCTGCTGGCGGACAATGCGGCTGCGTTCACCCGTCCCACCGAGGAGATGATCGCCGTCCTGGACATCCTGGCTGGTGATCCAAAATGGGAGGTCCGTCGCCGTGTGGCGGAATTGATCTCTCATTTGCCCGAGGACGCCCTCAACCGACTGGCTGCCCGCCTGACCGAAGATCAGAACTCGTATGTCCGTCGGGCGGCCGAGCGATCACTGGACCGTCGGCGAAAGGGGCAACAGGCCTCATCTCGCCGGCAGCGAATGCTGGGTGGTGTGGCCGATGACTACGAGATGATGGAACGACTGCACGGAACGCTGGCGACAAAGATGTCACGGCAGATTGCCGAGCGGCTGTACGACATGCTGGTGGGGGCGACGATTCACAACATGCGCGGGCTGGTGACGCCGGCCAGCACGAGTGCTCAGTCACTGCTGAAGAAAGTCACAGAAGGGAAGGCGACGCAGGCGGAACTCAAGAAGCATCTCAAACGGATCGTCGATGCCACCGCAGATCTCGGACACCTGATGGACGATGTCCGCCGCTTCTCACAGCAGGTGCCAACGAAACGACGTCGGGAACGCCTAGCGGCTCTCGTTCAGGAAGCCTGCGACAACGCCCGAGCCTGTTTCATCAAGTCTGGTCATGACGGGGACGTCATCTCTCTGCGGGTTGAGGTCTCGGAAGCGTTTACAGTGGAAGCATCCCGAGTCCATCTGGTCTCAGCACTCACCAATCTGATCCAGAACGCGTTTGATGGATTCCGCCCGCGAATGGAACTGGAAGAGACTTTCTGGATCAGGATCACTGGCCAGCAGAGAGTTCCGGGGTTCGTGGACCTGGTGATCGAAGACAACGCGATCGGGTTCGGTGCAGACGACCTGCGCCTGATCCGGCAATTCATTCCGGGGCAGACCACCCTGAAACATGACGGCACAGGGTTTGGTCTGCCGACAGCGAAGCGATACATCGAGGCCCACGGTGG
The DNA here is from genome assembly GCA_020426515.1 of Planctomycetaceae bacterium. Lineage (GTDB taxonomy): Bacteria > Planctomycetota > Planctomycetia > Planctomycetales > Planctomycetaceae > JACKHO01. The sequence goes on from JAGQPW010000097.1 coordinate 2,721, forward strand.
GTCTCTGGAGATTGACAGCCAGGAAGGTGTGGGAACCCGTGTCAGCCTGCGGTTGCCGCTGGCCGAAGAATAGGGACGTGACGCCATGACGCGCGCACTGATTGTGGAGGACAATCTCCGGATCATGGAGACCGTGGTGGACGTGGTCGAGTCGCTCGGGCATGAGGCCGTGACCGCCACCTGCCAGGACGAGGCCCGCCAGCTGATCAACGGGCATCCGTATGCCTACGCCCTGCTGGACCTGGAAATTCCCGTCAAACAGGGCCGCAATTTCCCGCGCATCGAAAACGGGATCAACCTGCTCCGTGACCTGGTGAGCCACTACGGCAAGCAGACACCGGTGATCGTGATGACCGCCCACGGCAACGACAGCCCGCACCAGGGGGTCGACTGCATGAAAATGGGAGCGGCAGACTACATCCCCAAGCCGTTCCCGGTAAGTGGCCAGACGCTCGACAAGGCAATCCTGCAGGCGCTGGAGAACTCTGGTCAGAGCAAGCCGAAGCAGACAACTGCAAAGAAACCGTCAGGGCCACCACGTCCGTTCGAAGGCGGCAGGCTGGTCCTGTTCAAACGCCGCGTCGAGATCTGCGGCGTCGAAGTCCCAATCAGCCAGATGATGCATCGAATCCTGACCCGGCTCTCGGAGAAGCGTCCCAACGGGAAATACGTTGCCTACGCCGGCTCCGACCTCATCGAGCTGCTCAATCTCAGCTGCGGCCAGAACGGAATCGGCAGTCAGTTCCTGGAGTTTCGGAATAAGTCCGCCGAGCGACTCATGGAGGAGGCAAACATCATCTGCGAGCGGAATTCGATCATCGCCAGTGGTGGACCGGGATACCGGCTGCAGGAGTGGATCATCATCGATTCAGGAACTGGGTCACCCGCCCGATCTTCGGATCAGGTTTCGAAGGAAGTCGCGCCTGATAAGACATCGACCGATCCAACCGGCGACGCGCTGAACGAACGCCAACGCTGGGCACTCAGTCAGCTTGAACGGGGAGTCAAACTCCAGCTCCGAAACATCATCGACCACTTCGGCTGCTCCTCCGCGACCGCCAAACGCGACCTGACCGCCCTAAAGACATTGAAGCTGGTGCGGTTTGTCGGCTCAGCGCGAGCGGGGCATTATCGGCTTTGTGGGTTGGACTGAAATTGGTGCTGGTCCCCAAGAATCAAATTCGAGCGGTCCCGTTGGCAACGACTCTTCAGAGAACCGAACGGACGTCTCAGCATCGTCAGACAGCCCGGGGCCTTGGCTCCCGCTAAATCCGAACATGCGAAGAACTGGCCAATCTCGGTCCGGCATCGATGGATACCCCCGCCATACCTAAAAACATGTCCGTTCTACCGACTCCGACAAATAGTCTCACCCATGGAAGTCCCTTTCGAGCTCCCGTTGCGGAAAGGCCTATACCGCATCCACAAGCAGCTTGAACGAGGATTCCGAAAGCACATCACATGGGGCGGCCCGCACTCGAATCCAGTTGCTGGCAACTTTGCCTGAAAGGAGGGCTTCCTGGATCGGCTGCTCGACATTGTCGGAGATGATTCGTGCAATGAGGCGTCCTCCTTCGCGACCCTGGGCCGATTCGTTGAGCTTGTGGCCAATGGCCCCAACACACCGGGCAAGTTCTACATCAAAGTCAATTTCAATCTGCCGCTTGTCCCACCACCGAGATTGCATCTGCCGAAGCTTGTTGAGGGCAATCCCTTCCATGGCCGGCTGGTTTAACGGACCAAACAAAACGATGCGTCGGATCCGCGCGAGAAACTGCGGCGGAAACACGGGCTGACTGGCTCGTTCGTGCCGAACCTTGGACAAGGCCTGCTTGACGGAATCACGCATGGCCTCCATGGGTTTCGCCGCATTCCACATCTGGGCGATGTTTCGATCGCCGGCATTCGTCGTCAGGATGAAAATCGCCCGGTCAGCGAAGGCTCGAACCCCGCGCTGATCGGCAATCCACCCTTCGTCAAACAGATTGAGAAATGGCTTCCAGATGTTCGGGTGACACTTCTCGGCTTCGTCCAGCAGGAACACCGAGTAAGGGTCCGCATTCAGTTCGTTGACGATGCGCCCCCCTTCTTCGTGGCCAACATACCCGGGGGGAACGCCAATGATGGATGAGACGCTGTGCGGTTCGGTGTAGTTGCCCATCGAGTACGTATTCAACCGTTTGCTGGAGGAATACAGCTCGGCAACCCGCTTGGCCAGCTCGGTCTTGCCGACGCCCGTCATCCCCGCAAACATCAGGACGGTGGCCGGTTTGCCCGGCTCGTTCAGCCCAGCCTTGATCAGCCGCAGTTCATTGGCCACATCATGAATGGCGGCGTCCTGTCCGACCACGGCATCCGTCAGTGCCGCTTCAAAGTCAATCCGCTCGCCTGTACCGGCGATGGTGCTGGCGGGAATCCCTGTCCGTTCGGACAAGACTCGAATCAAGCCCTCGTTCGTTACGACGGGGGGGATACTCTGCTGGAGCTGGTGGACGTCGAAGGAGACATCGTCCACGCATTGCTGCAACAACGAGACGGAACTTCGCGGCTCGCTCCCCCCCAGCAGGAAGGTCGAGGACAGGTTGCGGCAGCGTTCGACGACGGAATCGTCAATACGAACCCCCGAAGTCGCTTCCAGGTTGCGCGCGTGAAACTCGACAATCATCTCGACCTCCTCCGCATGTGGTTCCGGAATGTTGAGACGCGTGAAGCAGTCCAGCATCGCGTAGTCTGATCCAATCAGTTCGGCGTACTCCGACTCCGATATGATCCCAATAAACCGGAGATGAGGTTGAGACAAAAACGCCCGCAGCAATGGCTTGTTCGACCCGCCATTGGGGCGTTTCAGCAGTGCGGCCAGTCCATCGATGCACAGGACAAGTGGGACATCTGTCCCCGTGGCAATTCCAAACAATGACTCCAAACATGCCCGACTGTCTTCTGGGCCGACATTCGAACAATCGGCCCACAAAAATCGCGATCCTTCAAGAAAGGGATACCGATTCGAGCCAATGAGATGGGCCAAACGCCACGCCAGCGACGTCTTTCCGACCCCCCGGTTGCCGGTCAATAGTACATGCCGCGCTCGCGTTCTGCTCAGCCTCCGCGCGATGGCATCAGAGTGCTCCTCAATGGACGGAGTCAGCAGGGTACTGTTCTCGATCGACAATTTGGCTGCGGGATCGGAAAGCACAGCAACCGGGAGCAGCCGAGCCAAGGCCTCAATGGCCGGGTCGCAACTGGAACACGACTGGTTTGAAGCATCACCCGCCCCCATCAGTTTCTCCCGCTTTTGCCCTGAAACTCGATCATCGCATTGTTGCACGGCATACGTGGCGATTCAATCTTCGGAGAGCGTCAGCACTTGACTCGCAAATCGAAATCCGCTGAGAGGCTTTCCCTGGAGAGGCTCTCTGGCGAGTCGATGACACAGCAGCTCGAAGGTTGCTGACGTTGCCAACCTCACGAGCGACGTTGATCGTAAAGACGATCAACTTCACGGGCGAATCCGCCTTGACACTCCTTCCAATGAGGAGGATGAATGATCACTCCCCTCTGCTCGCAAAAGCCAGAGACCGCACAATTACAGGCGGCGATATCACCCTCTTTGTGCAACCGTACACCTAAAGTGCAAGAACTGCGCCTGACCAATTGCACGATCTGTAATTACAGTAAGGACAGATCGTATTAAGAGCGTCCAGAGGGAAGGTAGCAGAAAACGTACCATCCGCATTGCAAGTGCATGAAGATGGAGAAATTACCACCTCCGGCCACGGAGTCGGCGTTCCACAGCTCGCCTGTGGAGACGGGGGGAAGGAGCTGAGTGAACTTCCTATGCTGACAATCAGTTGCATGTTGCGGCAACAGAAATCGCGCCCTGAAACCTCACCCAGGTTAGTACCTGAGCAGCGAAGATACGCGCCGATCTGTATGTCAATACAACCAGTCTGATACCCCGGCTCCCCAAGATGCGGCACTTCAATGTTCGGCCACCGCGAAAAGTATTCCGAACACTTCCCGCAATCCTTTGCTGTCCCATCCGCTGTCCGACCGAACCACACATCAAATGACGAACTTCCTCCGGGATCGTCCTGGTGTCCTTCGAGGTCACACGGCGATCCCATTACCACTGTACCCACGAAGAATTCTGCGTCCGGAAAGCAGCAGCCGTCGGGACACGGGGCACTTTCACAGCAAGCGTAAGGGGGGAAACTCTTAACTAGACTTGACATCTACGCCTCTTAGGGGACACGAACAGGAAACTCAGTTCTGCTGTTTGAATGCGATCACAGATCTTCATCAGAGCGAATCCGGCAGCACTCAATTTGCTACGGCCTGGCCAACCAGCTTCGCCGCTGGTGATTGTTGTGCGATGTTTTCGTGGTACCTCTCAGCCGAGATAGTACCACTGAGGTGCCTGCCGGTCGATGGCCTGCCGACGGATTTTCGGTTGACGGCATGCCTCCGTTTCTGCGAGATCAGTTCCACGCCGCACCCGCCGGCGGCCCGATCGGGCTGTACCTCATTCTTGCGGCCGAGGTTGCGGTTCCAGTTTGGTGCAATGGTCCACGAACATAGCCACCTGCTCGACAAACGTGGATACTTGGAGCCAATGCGCCTGCTGCAGTTCCTTCAGATGCACATGTGTTTCCTGCAACTTGCTGTCTGCCAGCAGGCCGGGAATGTCGCGAGGATCGTCGTAGTACAACGGATAGGCCTCGCCGAGATATTCCACCACCGCAGGATGCCGGTTCACCGCAATCGGCACGGCCCGCGCAATGCACTCAACGATGACGTTGTTGGCCGATGCCGCCAGGACTTCGCAGACCGCAACCGATTCGCTGAGCAGTCGGTCGTACTCGTGATCGTGTTGGCGGCTGAGGTCAACCACCTCCGTATCCACGACAGGACGGACTGCTTGACTCATACAGGTTTGATCGTGCTTGAGCACCCAGCCGTCCGTTCCCAGCAGCCGTATCTTCTGCCATCCATGGCAAGGCGGGAACTGATGGATCAGCCGGGTATTGCGAAAGGTATGCCCCACCTGCAGCAGGGTGTTTCCCCCTCGCCATTGCGAGACGTCCGTCGGAGTCGGGTGCCTGATGACAGTCACGGGGACATGCGAGAGTCGCTGCCGGACGTCTGCCGCCAGGTGATCCGACAGGCAGACCAGGCCGCGCAGGTACCGCAGGCTGTCTCGCCAAGGCTCGGAAAGCAGCAGACGGTCGATCCGACTATGGGACAACCAATCGGGAGTTTCCGGCGGATGGTGGAGAATGCCAATCCACGGCTCGCCGTGAGGTTTGCGATCCCCTGCCTGGTAGAGAAACGACTGTTCCACGAAATCGTCGAGCAGAATCCCTCCGCTCGCTGCGGACCGCAGTTGATCCACCACTGCCGGCCATCCCGCACGATGTCTTCCCAACCCCTGCGCATGACGATCAAGCAGTCGGAACTCACCCTCGGGCTGACTGGCCTCTTGCACCCATTCGCGAACCGTCCGCATGATTGCCTGCAGTTCGGCGGTGCCCGCAAGCGTGCAAAACCATCGCTCGGATTCTTTTCCCCGTTTGACAATCTGGTCGGCGATTTCGTCCAGATTGCTCAGCACTTCGACCGCAGTCAGTGCGTTGAGCGGCAACATATCAAACTTGGCTTCGGCCCCTTCGATTTCAACTCCAGTTGCTGATTCGATGATACCCACCAGGCGCTCCCCAATTCTCGACACGAGTTCTTCGCTCCGCATCGATGGATCCGCCTGGGGAGACATTGCCGTCTTGGATTCAGACGAAGCGAGCATCTGCGCCGACAACACGGAGCAGAGTCCGACCGGCACAATCCGCACATCCCCCTGGCATTCACAGCGAACATAGCCCGGTTTCTGTGTCAATCGTCGACAGCCCATGGTGAATCACGAAGATCGCAAAGGGGGAGGGGAGGCGGACTTCAACGTGTTGAGTGTTCCGAATAGTAGCTGCAAGACGAGGACGCAGAAACCTTGATGCGCTGCTGACAGAATCTTCCTCTCGCAGTCTCACGCTCAATGGACTGTGACGGACTGCCGTATTCGCGTGTCTCTCATCGCCGGGATCAATTCCGCTTTCTTCCTGCAAGCGACTGCAGCGGCACTCTCAGTCAGATCGTTGTCTCATGAATGAACGTTTCGAATCGTGTTCCGCAGAGGGAAGACCGCACCTCCCGGTAGTTCACGATTGTCTCGCCAAGCGGTCGCCCAATTTTCGCGGTGCCGGGTACGAGGGGGGTCACTGGGACACCGATGAATTCCAAGATGGACCCAAATGTTGAGTCAGCATTGTCAACGAGTTGCTCGTAGCTTGTTCGAAGTGCATCTGGGAATCTCGCGCGAGCGATCTCCATGAGCGCTTCGACTCTTGCAAAGTCCTTGAACATTTCATTGCAATCGACGCGAATGCGTTCCATTAAAGGGACCGGTTGCCCTTTACTGACAAGCCAAATCTGGCGACGTTCGGCGATTCGCTGAGAGACATACCTTTCCAGGAGGTTCTCTCGGTACAGGGTCACCACGGGAGTGTCTCGTGGGATCGCTTCCCAGAGTCCATGCGCCACATTCACGTCCGCCCGGAGCCGGAACGCACGCTCCAAACCCGGCCCGATCTCATGGTCCGCCAGTCCCACGTAGGCATGGGCGACGAATCCCGTTTGTCGTGATTGCGACAGGCAGTGTCCCAGCACTTCGGTGACCGTGGGATGCTTCGCCGGATACCCATGGATTTCCGACCCGGGATTGAAAACCTCCCCGAAGCACGTAATCTCACCGTGGGAACAGAGTGCTGTACGAAGCAGGTGGGTTCCACAGCGAGGAAGACTTTGGATCACGAACATCACGGTTTCCCATGCCACCAGTCGAGAATTGAGTGCACAAGAGGGTGCGACTCCAGTGGACGGCACTCCGGTAGCGCTGGTGGAGACGCCTCAGCGGCGGCTACCCAGGCCACGGGATGGACTTCCGTGCGTCCGGTGGAATAGTAATAGTCCTGATACTTGATCGCCCCTTCACTGCACGCGACCCAAATCGCCGGAATCCGGAATGCTTCGGCGACAATCAGTCCATGCAGTGACGATGACCAGATCAGACGGCACGCAGCGATCTCATCGACGACGTTCTGCCACGGTCGGCCGGGATCGATGATCCTCGCGCCGGGCACGCTCTTTGCAAATTGACGGCCGGTGTTGTCGTAAATGTGCGGAATGATGCCGAGGTCGCGGTGAGCCACGTCACTTCTGGGAACGTAATAATACGGAAGCAACTCACCCGGATCACCGTACAGTTCGGGACATTCTCCTCCTCGTTCGAGAATGTAGGCGCGAGTCAGCGGACCTCGCACAGCGAGAAACGTCACGCCGATGGGCGACCAGTCTGGGGCGCGGAGTTCGGAGAGTGGATGGACCCCAGTACCCCAGACGGTGTCACCAGCTTCACTGGCCCACAGGACTGAGCCCAGGCCGACGAGCTTGTGTCCGGACTTCGACCACTGCACGGAAAACCCCAACAGCTGTTCGATCAGCCATGGAGACAGCGAATCGCCGAAGTTCGGCTCGTCTCGCCACCAGTACAATGGGATTGAAGTCGTTGCGTCAGTCATCCCTCAGTGATCCCTGGTGAAACTGCATTCAAGACAATGAACTGCCTGGACTCCGTCGAACTGTCCAGCTTTGTCCACTTGGGCAGTGCAGATGGTCGATCCGATACCCGAGTTGCACTCCCGCAAACTACCGAGACTGGTGAAAGCTTCGTCGAGCGCCTTGTGACCATGCGCGATATGGAACACAGCTCTCTTCGAATTCCCGTCTCGATTCACCCATTGCATCTTTCATATCTTCCCGCTGCTCCTGAGGAACTGCTGCTTCATGGCGTCATGATCTTCAATTCCAAATGATTCGCGAAGCCATTGGCAACTGTCATGAAAGCTCGCCTTGTCCCAATTCACCTCATGCCGCCGGTGCAGGGCGATCGGCTGTTGCGCAAACTGAATGTTCACGCCCTGCTGTTTCGCCAGATTCGGCAGCCACCAATCCCAGCCACACTCCCCCAATAAAAACCGGTCATCATCCGGAACACGCAGTGCAGGCGGGATTAGGAACAGGTCCACCCCGTGCTGGTCGCGGACGTTGTCGGGAAGGTCCAACCGCTGCACGCACACGAGACTGTAGGCGGCCGCGCGGACCAGAGCCCGCCAGTAGTCCGATTCGGTCTTCAGTTCAATGTCATCGTTGATGATCGCAACGATGTCCGCATACTGCCGGCCGATAGCAATGATGTCGCAGACTCGCTGCAGGCGTCGGCCGCGGAGTTCCTTGGCGTCGCTCTCGACTCGCGTGACCAAATCCGGCGCAGACTCGCTTTTCTCCTGTACTCCGATGATTCTGTTGGCATGTGGAACCCATGACTGATACTGGTCCCCGGCACTGGGGCCGAATGATGTTGCAATCGCCGGTCTCCAATCCCCGCCGTCATCGCGGCGGTTGCGGAAATGCGCCCCCATCAGTCGAATGAACTCAGGGTTGTCCACGACCCGTATACCCTGCTCATCCAAGTACGTTTCGTCTGGTTGCAGGTTCGCCAGCTTGTGGATCTGGTGCCGTGGCGTGTACTGACGGTCATTCCACGATCCGTGGAACAGGTGGAGCAGATCGGTTTTGAGATGGCCCGCTGATCCGGCGACTCGATTGGACACAATCGCGGCCCATTCACGCCATTGGGGGATAATCCACGGCCTGCTGGTCAGATCGACCGTATCCGGTGTCTGATCGGTGGGGAGTGAACACAGCCCCTTGGCAATTTCGATGTCCCCGCCTCCAAGCAACGCCTCATGATACAATCCGACACCCTCCAGGACTTCGCGTCGGATCGCCCACGCAAATCCAGGGTGCTTGATATCCGGCTGCGACCCAAAGTACCCTTGCACCTCTTTCTCGATGCCGCCATCAGCCCCCATGAGTCGAGCGGTCTTGAACAACTGCAACACCGCGTGCGTGCGGAGTTGCTCGCAAGTCTCGTCGTACCAGCTCTGCGGCAGGATGACATCGGCGTCAATCCAGGCAATGGCATCGTATTCTTCCGGAACCTGTTGGATCGCAAGGTTCAGCAGGTTTTCCTTCTGCCAGCAGAGATGGCTCTCGCGCGACCCGCGCAGATGCAAGGCATCGGAAATTTCGAACGGATCGTCATCGAGTGCCAGTTCGATCGTGTAGAGGGGTACGTCCGGCCCCAGCGCTGCGCGGAACGTCCAGTAGTTCTGAATAATCCGCTTCGCACGCACGGGGTTGAAAATGCAGGTTACAACGGCCAGGTGGTACGTCTTGGGCCGTGCCGTGTAGCCTCCACACGTCGAGCAGCACAGGCTCTGATGGAACGGCCCTGAACGAGCCATCTGGCCACGGAGAGTATCCGCGTTGATGTAGCAGATCGGTTCGTGACAAGGCAGCAGCCACACCACCAGCCTGCGAGCCATCAGTCGCTCTTGTGTCAAGCCGTGGCTGAACTCAAATCGCCCCAGCTCCTCCTCGGGAATGTAGTTGACGGGAACCTCCAGAGCAGCGATTCGCGCACGATCCTCTTCGCTCAGTGCCCTGCACTCAATGATCGTGAACGAAAACGTGATCCCCGCGTGATCTTGGAGCGACTGCATCAACGCCAGCAGTCCGGGCACACAGTTGGGATCGCAAGTCGCCACGAATTCATACGACTGCGTCACCGATGTGGCCACCTTGGGTGCCCGCACGGACCGCTCACTCCGGGACCCCAGAGGCCCAGAATGCTCGACTGACGTCGGCGCTGTCGCTGCACATTGGTTGGCAAGCACCATGACCTGTTCCGCAAGCGAAGCCAGCGAACGCCAGCCTTCGTGATGTCGGCCCGGAATCTTCAGCAGGTCCAACGACAAGCGGCGCAGGATGTCTAACGACACGCGGCCCGCCTGGATCCTCCGGCCTGCAGCTGGCTTTTGACTCGGATGGTTCCCCTGCTCCCACAACTCAAGGGCCTGCTGGCTGCGCTGGCACTGCAACCACAGCACCCGGTCCTTGACGCACTGATGACGCTGGCACCAGCCTTGGCCTGTGCAGGCACATTCCGTTATGCGAAGACTCTTCCCGCCCGCCATTTGTCCTCCTGTAGCCGAAGCAGCGCCCATCGACCGCCACCACAACTCACAAGCCACCGCTGTCTGTTCCTTGCATCGCCTCACCGCCAACCGCGAATTGAGTGGCCTGCCGAGTTCCAGCGGTTGCGGAACGGGGGCCACAACGCGGCGATGCCAAAAAGGAGGTCACAAGAACACATGGGCTATTCCGTTATGGTGATAAACTCAAGCGGATTGCCCAAACTTTCCAGCGTTGTGATCCCACAGTCACACACACTTGGAGTTACAATTTCTCCGGAAAGTTCGTACAGCCCCTTTAACGTCAGCGGATCGCATCCAAGCGGCGCGGGTGATGTATAACCCCCAACCGCAAAGCACACGTCAGCACTGGGGTACCCCGGATAGTACCACGGACTCTTGGCCAATCTAATGTCTACTCCACAAATAGTCGTTTCCATAAAGACCGTTAGTGTGAGACCGCACACAGAGGTGTACCCGTACCACGCGGGCACACCAACCGGAGATGACTCTTCGTACTGCAGCGGAACTGCAACTTCTCCGAAAGGGTCCATCTTGACCGTCGCATTCAGCGACCGTGGAAGAGGAATCGGACAGCAACCAACCACCACTGGCGGGCCACCGCCGCAGCAAGCGTTTGGGCCAAAGCTATTGGTCATTGGGTTTATCTCCGGGGAATACGAATTCCATAGCATCCATTGGGGTACCGCGAGCGTTCATCCGCACCAGCCAGTTCCCGACCGGGTCATACACGAACGTCGTGACCTTTGCTCGTTCGACATGCTGCTGATTCCCCACGTTCATGCCGATCCTGCGAGATTGGTTCAGTTTTGCTGGGACTCGTCCCAGCCTGCGTCAGCCGCTGATCGAGATCGTGGCCAGGGAAGCCGGATGGCAACAATCCGTATTACCAAGCCAAAAATTCTCAAAAACAAGAAGAAATGGTTCGCACGATACGAAACTTGCAATAGCATCACCGCTTGAACTGGCGCATAACCCGTAGGAGTCTAATCTCCACACCTTGTTCGGGATGAGAGGATGGTAGCATACCAATGCCACGCCCAGCGCAGGGTTCTCAGGTGTCCCCCTGTCACAAGCGTGACCCCATGTAAACCACCAAGTGTCGACGTCAGTTGCATTGCTGTAGATGCCTTGGGCCTGGAGTCCATCGAAACATGGACAACCCGGGGATTCAATCGTGGCAATTAACACTGATGGAACCAGATTGTCTGGACAGCATTCTGTTGGTATCAGGATGCTGCAGCATGCATGTGGGTTCGGTTTGGTCATCATCTGTCTCCACGGAGGATCGATCAGCTCAGACGCCGCCTGGCGCACTGTGTCATTCATGGTTCAATGGGACTCTATGAGTGTCCGGCAGGGTGGCTGGGGCGTTGACACGCCTACCATGTCATTTGTCGTTCATGGCCCCAGCCCAACGTCTGCTGGGGCCATGAATGCTGTCCGGCCTGCCCCGTGGTCAATTCAAGGATCGGTTCCCGGCTGATTCAAGCCGCATGACGCCCCAGCCACCCCGCCGTCAGGCACAAGTCGCCACAAACCGCCGGATAAGCACACGAATCCCAGACAGGATTGCTGTGAGGCCGCATCTATGGCCATCCAATCGTCACCTCCCATTCTTCATTCTCAGGGAAGGGCGAGTCATCGCACATGGTGAATGTGAACACTCCCCAAGTATCTGGGCAACCGGAGTCCTCGACTGGGGACTCACACAGGTAGACTACCGGTCCCGGAGAGGCGGCGCCGTACCTAACTTGAAGGAAAGACAACCATTCACCATCACCAAATGTGACCCCCCGGTAGAACCAAAAGTCGCCATTTCTTCCCGAGTAAACCATCCATGAGCAACTGGAATCCCCGGCGTAATACGTCATCAATTTCGGCGTTCCGTTGTTGACCGTCAGGAACAGGTTGTCCTTTGACGTACATTCATCGCAAAAAAATGGCGACTTCTCACAACAACCAAAGGGCCCCAAACTCTTCGCAGGCATGACTGATCCTTTGGGTTTGCAGCACCACATTCTAAGGCCAACAGGAAAAGCCCCGTGTTCGGCCCGTTCAAAATGAGCATTCCCTGCTCCACGTCCCCGGCCCGTCTCCATCGGCACCGTCCGTGCATGTCATGACCCCGGGCAGCTCTTCGTTGGTCAGCTGGCTGGTCGCATCGTAACTCCAGGTGAGGGTCGTTCCTTCGCTTCCCACCTCCTGCAGCCGGTTGCCGATCGGGTCGTAGGTGTACGTGAACCGGGAGATCACCGAGTTGTTCGACTCCAGGTTGCTCACCACCAGCGGCCGACCCGCCGCATCGTACGACGTCTCCGCCCGCGTCCCGTTGTCCAGCCACTTCTCGATCTCCCGACCGGACGCATCGTATACGAACGTCGTGACTTGCTGGCTCAACATGCGCTGACTCCCCACGTGCATTGCCATTCACTGTCCATCGGCGGGTTGAATCCTCTGTGACCCGGCCCGGCAAACCAACCTCCATGGCCTGATGGCCCCCAACGGTTGCGGAGCAACCGGGGCCACCCTGCGTACAGGAACGTGCTCCGCTGGGCGTTGGTACAAGGGGCAGCAGAGAGAAGATGGCGGGTTTATTTTATCGAGTCAGGAGCTGGGTAACGACGATTTCGGCTGCTCCCGTTCCAAAGAGCGCATCCCTTTCGTACTCTGACGTTTCATAGGAAACACTCTCCTCCAAGATCACTTCATTTGGATTGTCATCTGCATACACTACTCGCCATGCAGTTTTGCTGATGTCGTCCTTACGAATGAACGGCGGTATCGGCCACTTCTCTCGATCCCATTGTTCGGATTCTCCGATGAGAGGCCAGCTACCCTCCATGATTCCCAGGTCGCCAACCCGAACGACCTTAATTGCATCGCCTGGAGAAAGAGTTCCCAACTCTTCCATCGTTGCAACCGTATCTCGTTTCGGGCCAAAGAAGTATGCCAATATAATTTTTCCTTCTCCCGGTACATGCCGTGCAACAACGCCTGTTGCATATCCGCCCTGCCGGAGTGGAACTGCGAACCAAGTACCTTCTTTGTATGGCAACATCAAAGTCTATTGCCCTCCCTGCTGACGTTCAAGAAAACGCTGTGCGGCATCACGGTATTCTGGTAACCGTGGGTTCGTGGGACTAATTCCGCGAATTCGATTGAGTGGTGGGTTGTGAGTTTCATGAAGAAGCTGTTCAAGACCACGTTGTTCGGCGTAAACATCCGTCCGATGGACAGGTTCAAACACGTAATCCCGTAACGCCGGATCACGAGCATGCTCCAATTGTCGACGAGCCAGATCATTGGTTCTGCCAGTCCGCATTACTCGGCCAGTGACAGGATCACGAAGCACATAAGTGCCTCCCCTAGCCTGAGCCAATGGCTTTGGAACTGGCCGTGGCCCTGGTCCGTCTGCCACCTTGCGGGATTGACGGACTTTGTGGACACCGTACCCAATGATGAATGTACCAGCAACGGCACCCAGAATTCCACAAAGTGTCGGGTTCTTGCGGACCTCTACCCAGGTGTCAATGTCGTCGACCGTATCGAATGCGGCACGAGCAGCCATGTCCGCTGGTGCGATGACACCTACATTGACGTCTTCTTTCAGCTCATCGGTCAAATACGTCAGTATTTTCTGCCTACGAAGCATATCCCTCGCGATATCACGGTTCTCGGGCGTGTCGGGCGAGAAGTACACGCGAACCACAGCGGGCTGCTCGCCAAAGAAAATCTTCTTGTAGAATGCCGCCTCGAAGGTGGTCTCCACGTATCCGTACTGTTGACTCGACTCCTCTGGAGGCGGGCAATAGCGTATCTGCGGCTGCTGCGGAGGTGCTGCTGCTGGTTGCGAGGGGGCAGGAACGGTCGGCTGGCACTGGAATGTTCCCCATTCCTCGAAGATCTGATCCCAGTCTTGCGGCGTGAGCCGCGCATTCGGGATGGTGGAATTCCGTTGACAGATGTCAATCACGAGTGCGTACGGAAGGTACTTCCCGTCGCGCTGAATCATTGGCCCGGAACTACACCGTGCTGCTTGGCCAATATCGTAAGCGCCGGGGCTTTCACGATTTGTGCGTGCGTAGCCAGACACAGTGAAGTATTGCAGCGTTGTCCCCAGCCATCGGCACCCAGAATAAGACGTTGGAGTTGTTGGCCTGCGACTCGGCTGAAACTTCCCGCGAAATTCATCCGGGTCAGATGGCGATGCCGGTTTCTGTTCGAGTTCGTATGCATACGGGTAAGCGATTTCCTCCGTCCCACTGGGATCAACGCCCGTAACGGGATTATTGCCCACATATTCATACAGGTTAGGTGTGCCCCCCTCGAACAGGATCGGGTCTTCCGATGTGAATCGGTTCTGATCGGGGCCGTATTGGCGGCGGCGAACGCTGTACTGCCCGGTCTCCGCATCGAAGTAGTACCCCAGCTCGCCCACGAACGTGAACTTGTTGGGCGTGCTGCCGCTCTGCGCGAGGATCGTCCCGAACGCGTCGTACACGTACTCATCGGTCTTCGTCTGCGTCGCATCGGTCAGCGATTCGGTGCTCCCCAGTGCATCGAAGTTGTAGAATGTCGACTCGGAGTCCTGGTGCTGGCTCACCAGCGCGCCGTACGGCTGCGGATTGAGGGTGTACTCCGCCTCCACCAGACCGGTCTCATCCAGCTCGCGGATGATGTTCTGGTTGTCCCACACGAACTGCACTGTCCCGGCGTCGGTCTCCTTCGAGAACCGCAGTTCATCCGAGTTCTTGTTGACCGGAGCGTAGGCGTACGTGATCACCACGTCATCGGGCTGCTCGACCCCGACGAGCTGGTTCTCGTAGCTCCACGTGTATGTGGTGATGTCCCCCACGGGTGTCTCGACCGATTGCTGGTTGCCGTTTGCATCGTACGTATACGTCGTGAGGCTAACGACGTCGTCTGTACTGTGGTACGCACAGCGTACCCTACTTGCTACGAAAATCAGTTTTTTGTCAGCCTCTTATACAGATTCTTCATCGCCAAGTTGCCTCAGGAGGTCTGGGTCAATCCACGCTTCTTCGACTTGCCCTTCTTTCAATTCGACCTGAGAAGGGTCAAACTTCCGCAGAGAATTCCAGAAGTCCCTGAACGAACTGCCGATCACATGAAGGTTGCGGTACGTTGGCTCTGCGTCTTCGTCTGCTTCTTCTTCATGATCCCAAAAATACACGGTCCCACGGTCTTGACCTTGCAATGAAACACAAACGAGATTGCCCCCTTCAGCTTCGGCGATGGGTAGAAGCCCAGACGGAACCCGTCCTGCCATTCTGCTTCGCTCAAAAGCGATATCTCCAGGTACACTGCCTTCACGTATGCCGAAGAACTCAATCACACCTCCTTCACCAAGCTCGTCAACAGGGAAAACGTTTGTTTCCGGTTCACCACCGTTGAATTCTAAAAGGAATTCACGGTACTGAGGTGGCAGACTATGCTCCAATGTAAGTTCTAGGGTGTTGATTGCCGATTCGCTTACAGTCGGACCTGATTTGGTAATTCTGACGCTCATCATTTGTTTCCACGCTAGAATGCACCGTGACGAATCACCGCTGATCCGCCCGTGTGTCTCACAGTGTTGTGAATGTCCTTCGGTACAAGCAACATCGTTTTTCCATCTTCAACGTGATGCCACACGAAGTTGTCAGGAGTTTTCGATAGTCCAACGGCCTTGTTCGCAAGTGCAGCGTCCTTTGGGTAATTGCCGGTCAAGCCGTTGAGCTTCACTCTGGCCTTTGCATACGGTGAGAAATCAGGGAAGCCTTCAGTAGTAAACCGCACGCTGTTGGGGTACTTCGCCTGAAGGTCAGCCGGCAACTTCTCAACGGGATACGTCTTGCCAGCGTATTTGCTGTTGACCGGATTCCTACCACCAACTTTCTGAATCGTATCTTTTCCTGGGGCATTTTGCACTGGACATTCGTCCGGCGTCTTGGGTGTCTTCGCCTTGGCTCTTCGGCGTTCCAGGATCGCTGTAATGGCGAGGGTGGCCAGCAGGATGGATTCCTCGCTCAGCCCCAGTTCACCCAGCAGTTTCTCCGTGATTCCCGTCGCAATGGTCAATTTGACGTAGTTGGTCGCGGCGCCTGCAGCGACCCGTGTCGCGTAGGCTTTCAGGGCCGCTTTGCCACCCTCCTTGGCCGCCTGATGCGCCCCTGCCGTCAATGTGACAACAGAAAGAACGAGAACAGCGGCATCTGCTGTGGTTTTGACTGCCTGAACCTGACCTTCGGCGCGGGCCGCGCACTTGTCCGCTTCCCGGAATGCTTCTGCGGACTCCAACCCAGTGGCAATGACCCCTTCCAACTGACCTTCCGCTGGCTGCAAATTATTGAACAGCAGAGGAGCAGCGTACATCTGCTGAATAATCGCGGATGCTCGCGGGCTGACGAGCGTGGCGTGTTCGAGGTATCGGGTAATCGCCTGATTCGCACGTTCAATGGCTTTCACGTAAGCGTCGTACGCACTGAGAACCCGGTCGGTGGCCTGATTCAATTCGCTTCCGGGCGTGTCCAGCAACTCCTCCACGTGCTCCGGATCCGTTTTGGCCACAACTTCGCCTAGCTCATTGAGGGCCCGCAGCAACTGAATCTGATGATTGCGAAGATCGGCTTGAGCATCTTGCAGCCAGCCCACCTGAATGGCTTCAGCAGACGGATTGTTGAACGCACTCGAAACCCATGCCTGGATCGCTCCAGACAATGAAAATCCACCGCCCCTGGTTGCGGTCACCGCTTGCTGTTCGAGTCCGCTGGGATCCACCGCATTGACCGGGTTATTCCCCGCATACTCATACAACCCGGTGGTGCCGCTGGCGAACAGGATGGGGTCTTCCGATCGGAATCGGTTTTGGTCGGGGCCGTACTGGCGGCGTCTCAGGTAGTAGTCTCCGGTCTCCTCGTCGAAGTAGTAGCCCAGTTCGCCCACGTACGTGAACTTGTTCGGCGTGCTGCCGGTGCTGGATTCCAGCTTGCCGAACGCCGCGTAGACGTACGTATCGGTCTCGACGGCGTTGCCGTCGGTCAGCACGCGCGTGCTCCCCAGGGCGTCGAAGTGGTAGAACGTGGACTCGGCCTCCTGATGTTGGCTGACGAGATCACCGTACGGCTGCGGATTGAGGGTGTACTCCGCCTCCACCAGACCGGTCTCATCCAGCTCGCGGATGATGTTCTGGTT
>JAGQPW010000098.1 GCA_020426515.1 Planctomycetaceae bacterium
CATGTTCCCCAGTGTTGAATCTTCCCAGCCGGGAACGATGATCGGCAGGTTCTTTTCGGCGGCAGCCAGCATCCACGAATCGCGCGGATCAATCTGGTAGTGCTCCGCGTATTCGCCGCTGTTGAGGACCTTGTAAAAGAACTCATGCGGAAAGTAACGCTCTCCCTTGCTGTCGGCCTCGGTCCACACCTTCAGCATCGCCTGCTCCATGCGCCGCATGGCTTCCCCTTCGGGAATGCAGGTATCGGTCACGCGATTCAGATGTCGGGACAGCAGTTCCTGTTCATCGGCTGGCGACAGTTCCCGGTAGTGCGGCACCCGCTCATAGAAATCGTGCGCGACCAGATTGAAGACGTCTTCTTCCAGATTGGCGCCGGTGCAGGAGATCAGGTGGATCATGTCCTGCCGAATCATCTCCGCAAGTGACAGGCCCAGTTCTGCGGTGCTCATGGCTCCGGCCAGGCACACCATCATCTTTCCGCCATTGTCGATGTGAGCGCGGTAACCTCGCGCTGCATCAATCAGTGCCGCGGCATTGAAGTGACGAAAATGGTGTTCCAAAAACTGACTGATTGGCTTCGTGCCATCGCCACCGAGGTGAGCGTTCATACCGTAAATCTCCACAGCGAAAGTTCTGGTTACTGATGATATTTCAACTGAAATTTGCGTTCGTCATGCCCGGGCTTTGCACCAAGGCCCCAAGGACGTTTGTCTGGACTTAGACCAGTCCTGCTCCGGAGTGTTCATGAGCTCGCCGCAATGCGTTGCGAGGTTTCCACGAGTTGACGCAACTTCTCGGCGGCGAGGCCAGCGTCCAGCACGCCCTCAATCAGGCGGACTCCGGTGAGCAGTGAATCGACTTTACCGACGCACAACAACCCGGCAGCGGCATTGGCGACGACAGTGTTGCGGGCAGGCCCCGGCTGGCCGGCAAGGACATTGCCAATAACTTGCGCACTCTCCTGCGGTGAATGAACTTCCAGATCCTGCGGCGAACAACTGGGAAGGCCAAAGTCTTCGATGGCCCATTCGAGTTGCTGAATGGAATCGCCCTGCACTTCGAACACAGTCGTGCGGCCCCACAAGGAAACCTCATCGAGCTGCCCGGAGCCGCAGACGACAAAGGCCCGCCTGCGGTTCAGGCGTGCCAGTGCTCCGGCCAGCTTGCGCGCCGTGGCGATACTGTGAGCCCCGAGCAACTGAAACTCGGCACCGGCGGGATTGGTGAGTGGTCCCAACAGGTTGAAGATCGTTCGAATCCCCAATGCGGTTCGCACCGGGGCAACGTGCTTCATCGCTCCGTGAATCAATCGGGCGTAGCAAAAACAAATACCAATCTCATCCAGACACTGCCCTGCCTGTTCAGCAGAGAGTTCGATGTTCACTCCCATGGCTTCCAGCACATCGGCCGAGCCGCTGGAGCTGGAGGCTTTGCGGTTGCCATGCTTGGCGATCGAAACATCGGCTGCGGCCAATACAATGGCCGTGGCTGTTGAGATGTTGAACGTTGAGAGATGATCCCCACCGGTGCCGCAGGTATCCAGCAACCCGGTCCGCGATGTCGGAATGCGGGCTGCGCGATGCCGCATGGCTTCCGCAGCTCCGGCGACTTCGGCTTCCGTTTCCCCTTTGACAGCCAGAGCGGTCAGCAGAGCGGAAATCTCGATGTCGTTACAGCGTCCATCCATGATGGCCCCGAACACCTGGGTCACATCATCCTGAAACAAATCGGTCCGCAGCAGCAACTGGTCGAGCGCGGTTCGAATTTCCTCCTGCATCCCTCACCCTTTTCATGTGCCGGTTACTGGCGACGCAACCGGGCAGCCAGTTGCTTGAACAGTTGGTCACACTCGCGGCGGGCTTCGGCCAGACCGGCCGCCGTAATTCCCTGCCCTTTACAGTAGTCCAGCACGATCTGCTCGGCAGCCATCAGTTCCTTGCAGGCATCTGGAACTTCGCTCGCAATTTCGACGGGAATCGTCGTGACTCCATTGCAGTCGCCGTGCAGCAGGACGCCAGGATCGATGCAGATGCCGCCCACCGTAACCGGAACATTGATCAGCGGAATGTGACAGTAACCGTGCGAACAGATCGTGCCGTTCGTGAAAACCGGATAGTCCAGAGCCGCCACCTGGTCGAGATCGCGTCCCGCCCCTGAGGTGATCAGTCCGGCCGAGCCAAACGACTGATAGATGGTGCACATCACTTCACCGAACGTCGCGCTGGTCGTCGGCTCGTCCAGATCCTGAAAGACCATAACGGGCGGACCGGGCAATTCGGCGAATCGCTCGACTTGATCGGACAGGCTGCCATACACATCGGATGACCGAGGCGGCGCCATACTCCGAAACGTGCTTGTCAACGCAAACCCCACCATGGGAGGCAGTTGAGGAAAGCACGACCGAATGGAACCGTTCATATAGCCCGTATTGCGTGGCCGCACATTGAACAGCTCGATCACATTGCAGATTGTTGGTGTGTCGTACTTGGCGAGAGCCGTCAGGACGTCGGGAGACAGGGTTGGAGAACTCATGGCGATGCTGATCGGCTGAAGGTTGTTGCAACATCGAACGGCGGGTGAACCGTCCGGCCTGAAAGTCTACGTGAACCGCCCCCCAATTCGCTACCGAGGCGTCTCCTGCGTTCAATCGAACCACGGTCCCTCTCGCGCCATTTCCACCCGTGGGAAAAATTGCGAGATGCCAAGCCGAGACTTGTAGACATTCCTTGAAGAAACCGACAGGATCGACCTACACTGCTTCGCTTGGCCTGTTCGATCGCGTGGTCAATCCAAACAGCCGAGTCTCGCTTTGTTTCGGCACACTCTAACTTCGTTTCTTCAGGGACCTGCGGCATGGGCGTGATGCGGTTTGAAATCCACCCGCCTGAACCTTCTCAGTCCTGGTCCGACTGGCCATTGGGGTACATCAGTGGTGTCGACGGGCGAATCTTTGCGACACGTGTGGAACGGGACGGAAACTCCCTGATCTGCAAACGTTCACAGAACGACAGTGGTAAATTCAGTGTTCCGTGGCCGGTTCCGGGATTTGGTCGTCCCGTGATCACGACGGCGTCTCTGCTCGAACGTGAACAGCCTTACCTGCTGCCTCTGGAGCTCGCCCGAGGCAAATTGTCCGATCTGCGCGATCAGGCTGCGGCCTGGGAATTGAACCGAATGGCAATTCCCGATGCATACAAGTCGGTGCAGCAGGAGGCGTTTCGACACTTCGCGAAGGCGAGTTCCTCACAGGCCAATCCAGCTGCAGCCAGCGAAATGGCGAATCATGCCATTCGACTCGCGTTCGAGGCCACGGAAATCCTGATGGGGGCCTACACGATTCAGCGGATGACAAGTATCCGCAAGACATCCCGCCACGCTCCCGGGCTGCTGGGATGCCTGCTGAACAAACAAACCGCAACTCCTGCCGGCCAGCAGATCATCCGCGACTGCTTTGACACCGCAGGCGTGACATTCGACTGGAAAAGCATTGAGGCCAGCGAAGGCCAGTACGACTGGACCGAGGTCGATCAGCTGGTTCAGTTTTGCTCCGAGCAACGAAAGATCATCCGCGGCGGGCCACTGGTCCAGCTCGGAGAAAACGGGCTGCCGGACTGGCTGACTCCCTGGAAGAACGACGTACTCAATCTTCCAAGCTTTGTCTGCGATTTTGTAGACACGGTTATTGGTCGCTACGCGGGCCTCATTCGCATCTGGGAGGTTTCCGCTGCGGGGAATATCGGCGGGGCACTGGGCCTTAGCGAAGAACATCGTCTGGCACTGGTCGCCCGAACATTGGAAGCCGCAATCAAGAAGGACGCGGATTCCCAGTTCTTCATTCGAATCGAGCAACCCTGGGGTGAATATCAGCGGGAGGGCCGACATCGACTCTCCCCGTTTCAGTTTGTCGACGCCATCATCCGTTCCTGCCTGGGACTGACCGGTGTCAGCCTGGATCTGAATATTGGCTACGCCCCCAATGGCTGTTATGCCCGCGATTTGCTGTCTATTTCCCGACTGATCGACGTCTGGAGTCTGCTGGGAATCCAGTTGCACGTGAATCTGGCCTGCCCGTCCAGCATGGCACACGACGATCAGGCGGACCCGCGTATGCAGGTCAACGCTGACTGGAAAGGTCCCTGGAGTCCGGAGCTGCAGGCGGACTGGTTCGAAGAAGTCGTGCCGCTGCTGTTGGCCAAGCCGGCAGTCACGGGAGTGTTTCTGCAACATTTCAGCGACGCCATTCCCCATCGCTACCCGCATGCCGGGGCCTTAACGGCCAGCGGATCCTCAAAACCTCTGCTCGATGCGTTCCGCCGCCAGCGAGGCGGCCACACCATGGGCTAGCGAACGATGGAGTTGTTGCCAAAACGCAACATCGCCTTCCGCTCTGCGCTGACGAATCGTGGTCCTGATCAGCGTCAGCCCGATCCCGGCTGACATACCGCGACTCGGTACTGAAATTGCAGCAATGCGCCGGTTGACGAAACACCATCGAGGAGTTGCCAACCGTGAACGATCCCCTGACTCTCGGATACATCCTTTCCGGAACTGCGCTGGGACTCCTCCTGCTGATCTCCATTTTCTTCTATCGACTGGGCTATTGGCGAGCGAGCGGAGTGCGTGGCCCACGGTTTGACCGCCTGGCACCTGCACTGCAACTGAACCAGTCAACGTGGCGTGCTGAGTTCTCCAGTTTCGGGCAGCGCATGGATGACGAAGCCCACGTCGTCACGCTCACGTTTCGGCAGTCTGGCTCTCGTCTGGCGGCCGAAGGACTCGATGAATCGGGCCGGCGATGGTCACTGGAAGGAGTTGTGTTCCAGCGGCATATCACGTTCCTGACACTGGAACGTTCAACGGCCGGACATGCACTCGGAAGCGGCCATCTCGATGCTGCCGAACCACACCAGATGGTCGGCACGCACAGCAGCACCTCGCGCGTGGCAGGATGCGTTCTTGTCCGTACGCTCCGACTCCATCAGGTGCTGCCGGAATCGGAGGATTCCGTTGCTGAAACCAACGCGGACGAATCTGTGGACGTGATGCCCCCAGTCCACAGCTGAGGCATTTTCGCAACATCTGCCAGGGTGGTTCACAAAATGTTCAGCCCTCTCCACCAGTGTTCCGTGGCGTGAACACTCTGTTTCGCAGCCGTTTTGAGCTGAATAATCGGCACCAACGGCGCCTGCGTCACCAATCCCAAGTCAGCACGCGGTTGCCTCTGCGAATTTCGCAAACTGCGTATGGGAGTTGCGAATTCCTGTCGCGGGGTCAATCCCCAACAACGAAACCTGCCAGTGCGATCGCGTCCCGCGGTGCGGCACACTGACGCAGATCACACTGAATTACTTGGGAGAAGCACATGTTTGGACGCAAGAAGAAAGCTCCGGTAGCAAAGCCCGTCACAGTGGCAACAACGCCGCTATCTCAACCCGAAGTTCCAGCCAAGGCAGTCAAGAAAATGGCCGACATGAAAAACTACATTTCCGCAGGTACGGTGATCGAAGGCAACATCGTTTCGCATGAGGATCTGCACCTCGACGGGACGATCAAGGGAGACATCAAGACCAGCGCTCGATTGATTCTGGGCAAGGACTCGATCGTCGAAGGCAACATTCTGGCTTCCGAAGCCGAGGTTGCCGGCAAGATCACCGGAACCGTTGAGTCCAAAGGCCTGCTGGCGATCAAGTCCACGTGCGTCATCGATGGTGACATCGTCACAAAGAGCCTGAACGTGGAATCGGGTTCTTCATTCAATGGCCGTTGCAAAGTCGGCGACGCAGCCGAGGCAGATCGTCCTGCTGCCAATCGCCTGCGTACTCCCGCCGCCCAGAAGCCTGCTGCTCCAACCATGGCGAACGCCTGATCGTTCGCCGGTACAGAGTCCGGATATGTGTTGTCCCAAACGCCGTTCGGGGTCTGGTCTGACCGGGCCCCGAATCGGACGTTGAATTTTCTCGCGAATCAATTCAACTGCCTCCATCTGGAGTTCTTGAAATGCGGTTACCCTTGGACGAACTCGAACGTCGACTGGAATCTCTGACAGGAGACGAGATGAGCCTGTCGCGGCGGATGCGCATCATCGCCGATGCGCTGGTCGAGAAGGGAACTCCTCCCAGCTGGGAATTCGTGGATGAACTCAAGTTCTTTCGCCAGCGATTCGGTGATCTCACTCAGGAACTTTTTCCGGATAAGGATCCCGCAGCAACTCAACGACTGGTCGACCTAAAGGAACGACTCGATCGACTGCAACAGCGTCTCTCGGCCACACGCATTCTCGAGACCGCCAGATCAATTCGTCATGTGGACCCTGCCCGTGAGGACATTTCCACACAACTGGCCGAGTTCGTGTCGCGTACGGAACAGGCCCACGATGATGAACACGTCGCAGCTGCGGAAGCAGTTCAGCAGTTGATCGCGCTGATTCTCGACGACGGCAAGTTGCCGGACGACGCCTGGGAATCTGCCCGGCAATCCATTGAGTCCACACTCGGACGTGAAATCTCAATGGCCGCCATACGTGGCCGATTGACGATCACCGAGTAAACCACTTTATCCCTCCGTGTCCTGGCAACCAGTGCGGCCACGGAGTGCAGTTCTGCCTTCGCGAACACCTTCAGCAAAGAGAGTCACCATGAGTTCCGCTCGCTACAAACGACTGCTTACCAACCTGCCTTCGATGGCCGCAATTGTGAATGCGTTCCAGTCGCCTGAAGTTCAGGTGCAGGTGTACTCTTCACTCATCGATGCACTGGACGAAGCTGAACGTCCCAGCAGCGACACGCGTTCCAGCCGTCGCAATGGCACTGCCGAGGTGGAACACGATCTGGTCGAAGGTGACAGCATTCACTCCATGGCCAACGACGACTAGGCGAAACCTGGCGCGTATCCTGTCTCAGTGACCACTGGAGAACTCTCACATGTCGGTTAATGACGTTCCATCGCCACTGCTGCCCCAACCACTCGAAGTGCGTCAGCGGCTTGCCGCATCACTTCGTGTTGAGGCCGACGCATTGGAACACGAAGGTTACCCCCCTTCGACCTCGCTGATTCAGTCACTGATCGACTTTCTCCACACGGAAGAACGCCTGGCCCAGAAAGTTGCTGCGGAGGAAGCCGAAGCCGAACTCATCCGTCAGGCTGCCGCCGAAGAAGCCGAACGACTTCGTCTGCAGCGTAGAGAGCAGACGGAGCTGGTCCGCCAGCGACTGCAAAATTTCCTGAGCATTGGCTGTCAGGACACCAACCTCGAGCTGGAACATCAGCAGCAGCTGGCCGCCGAGCTGGAGCAGCGATTGCCGTTGAGTGCCGATGATCCAGAGGAAGAAACGTTCCGCGAACTTCTCCATGGTGAACACCGCTGGATGCAACTGTTGAAACTGGTCTCGGAACATGATGCGTTGACCGACGCAGAATGGGATCAGCTGAGCGAGCGTGTTCGTGGATCGTTTGAAAGTTCTCTCGCCAATGCCGCACTCCGGGGACGTCTCGCAATCATCTCCGAGTCTGACTCCACAGAGGTCACGGTGAGTCCGGCCGACGAAATGGCCGAAGACGCGGCTGCCGAAAGCGAACTCCCCGGGATTGAGCCGTCCGTCGAACCATCCTCGCCTGCCGAAGAAAGAGAAATTCCGCCACTCAGTTCTCCTTCGAACGAAGAGGAACATGTCGCTTCTGGCTCAGTCTTTGACGAACTGACCGAATCGAAACCGTCGGTCAGCAATGGCTCAACATCCCTGCTGCATTCAAGCCTTCTCGCCTCCTCTGTCCGCCCCTCCCTGGAGTCAGAGGACCTGCACAATGCACTTTTCGATGGCCAAAGTGAGTTAGAGGCTGGCGATTCGAACATACTGCGTCAACGGCTCCACTTCGATGAGCCGACGGGGCCGAGCTGCGAACTAGCAACCGAAATCCTCGCCGCCGACAGTCGTCGTCGCGAGGAACTGTTGCCAGAACTGATCCAGGCGCTCATCTTTGAAGGTCGCTCCGGACTGGCCTATCACCTGGCCTGCAGCATGGTGTCAACTCATCCTTCGACACCGCAGTTCCTGCCCTCATGGGCCATCCGGGCCTGGACCATTGGAAACGCTGTCCTGTTTCCCACGGGACAACTGGCCGGTCGCCTGCAGGAGGACTTCGTCCAAATGAACCCCAAGGCACTGCAAGCGGCTTCTCCCGAGCAGGCACTCGCAGCCAGCCTGTTCATAAGAGCCGCAGCCTTGCGTCCAGCTGTTATCGCTCCTTCAACTCGCGCAGCACACGTACTGCGCAGTTTCGAGATGAGTCCGGAGACATCGCAGCTGTACAATTACTGCATGCGTGTTGGCACGTACGGAGAGAAGCTGCAGGGAATCACACCGGCCTCGTTCAAGCGGACAGAGGTCCAGAAATCCGGAAAGGAGTCGGTGCAGCAACTCCAGGACGACGTTCAGTTCTGGCTCAACGAATCGTCTTCGTACAGCGTTCGCTATTCCGTCTCGAGCCCACTGTTTACGCGAGCCCACTGGAGTCTGCGTACCAGCACTACGCGGCGGTATGCGGCAGAAATCCAGATCTGGCAGCAGTGGCAGGATACGTTGCAGACAGCTCATCGCATTATCCGCAACATTCTCCAGGATCGGGTTGAGGCCGTCGTGGAAACGCGGCACGAGATGGATCGACTCGCCTTGCTGACGACGGGTGACCGCAGTCCACTGAGCCTGCAGTCCAACGAAGACATGCGCAACTATCTGCTGCAGGCAATTACCTTTGGTCAGCGGTGGGTGTCGCTGCACAGTTCGTCCAACCTGGAATCGTTTGTCCCCGAAGATCTTGGCGAACTGCGATCAGAAATCGAGCGTCGACACGATGCCGTCGCGGAGGAACTGCGAGATCTCGCAGATCGCTATCCGCAACCGGAAGTGCAAATGGCACTCGGGTGCCTGATGCTGGCCATGGATCAGCTGCGCGATTTGGTGAATCCTGATATCCCCACCGAAACACAGGAACCCGATGCGCGGCATCTGGTCCATTCAGAACTCCTCAAGGTTCCCGGTCTGCAATTCTCATCCAACTGGCAACCAGAAGCAGACCCCGAAACTCTGTTGGACACCATCCTCACGTATCTTGCAGATCCCAATCCAGACTGGATTACCGCTGTACAGTTGCAGCTGGGTCGCAACAATTTGGACGCCGCAGAAAAAATCTCCACACTTCCTGTATGGAATCGGACCGAACAGGCCCAACTGCAAACGGTGCTTTCCCGCTATCGCAAACAACTTCGCGATGACTTGTGGAAAGACCTTCAGGAAACAGAGGCGCTGATTGATGAGGCCGCAAAACTGCAGCTCTTCAGCGAACAGGACCGTGCGGGATTCTCCGCTCGGCTTGAACGTCTGCGGCGAGGATTGAGTCTGTCTCGACACCACGCCGGCGACGCCCATGAAATCGCACAACTCCGCAGTGCCGTAGAACGCAGACGCTCACGAGAAGCCACGTTGACCCGAGAACGACTGGAGAGGCTGGAAACAACGGGCGGAGCGAATCCTCCCCCCCCGCGCAAAGGCTGGACAATGGATTTCTAGATTCAATCAGACACCACTGGTCCTGCTTCTCTCACGGACACACTTTTGACTGAAGGCAAGTTCATGACTCCCCTACCTCTAGCGCCGCCGTTTCTCGGACAGGACCCGTTGCTGCGCCAATTGCAGCAGGCCCTGACCACGGAACGCCGCGTCGCGCTGTCCCCGCCGGAACAGCAGAGGACTGTCTTCGGATGGGGTTTGACACGCTGCTGCGAGGAGCTGATCCAGCATCAGCCAGCCCAACAGCGAGTCATTCGCCTGAATGCCCACAGCGATCTGGAATGGCGGCTCAGTCTGCTGCGAACTGCGAACGAGCTCGAATTACGTGCTCGATTCGCACGGAAGCCCGGTGATCCACTTGTGGGTGTCCGCCGCTGGCTGCGTCAACACAGTGACTGGGTTTTGTTTATCGACGATGTTGAAGATGTCGAACGCGTTGATGAACTGATTGCCCCCCTTCAGCACGGGCGAGTCATACTCACACTGCATCAATCGGCAGTGTTGCCAACGGGTTGGCAAAGTGTTCATCGCCTCACTCCTCTGAACACCACGCAAAGCAGCCAGTTTACGCGTGCTCTCCTTTCGGCGGCAGGGCAGTCTATTGATGACGACGACCTGGACGACCTCGTTTCCAGTCTGGATGGAAATCCCGCCGCTCTGGAACTGGTGGCCCGCCATCTGATCCATGCAGGATCGACTCAGCCTGTCATGCAGGCACTCAAGCGACGACTGTCGCTGGAGCGTCCCTTTGACGATGTCATCTCAGGTGCGGTGATTGAAGCGAGTCAACACGACCTGGTGGCCACTGACTATCACATCGCCTGGGGGCCACGGCAACTGCAGCAGGACTGCCCCTGGCTGCCCGGTTTGCAAACAGTTCCCCGCTGCCTTCGCGATCAATTGCAGCGGCAGTCGCTGGGGACTGCCGAATCCGAAGATCGCGTGCTGCAGTGGGCATCGACACTTCCTTCGACGAACGAATGCCAGCCACCCGATGTTCCTGCGTCGGAGTTGCTGCAAATGGACCAACTTGCATCCAGTTTGCTGGACGCCGGTCTGATCAACTCCACCTCACGAGACATCACCCTCAATGCTGCCACCGCAGCGCGCCGCGTGGGTGCACTTCAGAGAGGGGCCGAGTTGTGTCAGTTGCTGGCCCAACGCCTGTCTCCCAATCCTGGTGATTCCTCAGTCGATCTGGCCGATGTCTATCTGCTGGAATCGCGATGCCAGCTGGACGGCGAACGTTTTGCGCACGCGAGACGGAGCCTGCGCCGCGCACTCGAACACCTGGGGCAACGCCCGCTGGAGGCGGCCGACGCCCTGATGGACATCATTGAGATCGACCTCAATGAGAATCGCATCTCCGGCGCGGCCCGCAGACTCGATCAGGTAAGCATGCTTCACCGTCAGCTGCGTGCCGATGAAGATGAACTCCGTCGGTCGCGACGGCTGTTCCTGCGTGGAGCCATCCTCGCGGCACAGCGAAAACATCCCGAAAGCATTCGAATTCTGGAACGGTCGCTGGAACTTCGACTGCCCCTGCTGCCTGAAGACCACCCGGATAACCTGAAGACGCTGGCCATCCTCACTCGATCCGCCTTCGCCGCAGGTGAACCGGAATTGGCCGAGCGGTTCGCCCGTCGGGATCTGGAGATCCGCCGACGCTCGCAGCAGGTGACCGACGCCGAACTCGCTGTTCCACTGCATTCGCTCGCCGACCTGCTATACAGCCGCGGAAAGTATCAGGAGGCGGAGTCCCTGTATGACGAAGCACTGCTGATTCGCGAACAGCTTTACCTGCCCACGGATCGACGTATCTCCGAAACCCTTGGGCGTCTGGCTGTTCTGAAGGCTATTCGAGGCGCGTACCGAGAATCGGACCCGCTGTTTCGACAGGCCTTGCAGGCCACTGAGGATTTGTACGGCCCCGATCACCCTGCCGTCGCCCGGGTCCTCAATGATCTGGCAGAAAGCCTGTTCGCACAGGCCAAGTATGATCAGGCACGTCGAACACTCGATCGAGCCTTGAGAATCCAGGTCGCGGCATTGCGTCCCACGGATCAGTCGCTGGGTCGCACCCGGAACAATCTCGCCGCCATCTACGTGGCACTCGCCAAGTTCGACATCGCGCAGAGGCTGTATGAAGAGGACTTGAAAGCGAAACGGGAAAGTCTGCCGCCGGTCCATCCCTGGACCGCAACAACGCTGAACAATCTGGGTGAGGTCCTTCGTTCTCAGGGCAAGCTCAGCGCCGCCCAGCCACTACTGGAAGAGGCATTACAGATGCGTGAGCAACTCTTCGGCACGGATCATCCCGTCGTCGCTCAATCCCTGTCGAACATCGGCTATGTTCACCTGTTGCAGTTGCACTGCGACGAGGCCGCAGACCACTTTCGACGAGCCCTGGCGATTCGCGATTCGTCACTGGGAACGGATCATCCCCATCGGGCCAACTCCCTGACCTGCCTGGCCCAAACCTACACCTATCAGGGCCATCTCGAGGAGGCTCACGCGAAGTACAACGAAGCCCTTGAGATTGCACGCAAGGTCTACGGCGAATCACACCAGCAGACCGCATTGCTGATGGCCAAAATCGGACGTCTGGCACTCAAGAGAGGACAGCGGGCACGCGGCGAACTGGCCCTGCTCAAGTCGAAGGCTGTGCTGGAAAAGGAAGTCGGAGCCAATCACCGATTTTTTGGCGAAGCCCTGCTCGGACTGGGACAACTGTATCAACAGGAAAAGAAGTACGACCAGGCATTTCCCCTGTTGGAACGTGCTCTCGCCATTCTTCACCAGACGGCAGTCAATCAGCGTTTTGAACTCGGCGAAACGCTGCTCCTGCTCGCCCAGAACCTGTACGCGCGGGGAGTCCTGGAAGAGGCTTATCACCGCGTGTGTGAAAGCCACGAAATCTTCACCGAACTGCTGGACAAGAAGCACCCGCTGACTCGCGAATGTGCCGAGCTGTTTGGCGAACTGTCGATTCAGTTCGGTGATCCCGCTGCCGCTGAGCTGCTTCTACAGCAGGCTCTGCAAGATCAGCAACACGCGTTAAACCCCGATTCCCAGCGCATCGCCAGACTCACAAACTGCCTTGCCGATGCCAAGGCCCGACTGGGCAAATTTACGGAGGCGAAAGTGATCCTTCAGAAACATCAAGAACTGACAGAAGCAACGGTTGGCCCCGATTCGGCCGACATGATTCCGATTCTCAGCCACCTGGCGGGAACCCTCTATCTGGAGGAGAATTTCGCCGATGCCGTCCCACTGATCGAACGTTGCGTCCAGCTGGCCGAACAGCACTTCGGACCAGATCATCCCAAGACGGCAAAGCACCTGGAAAATCTTGCCGGAGTGCTCTTTCTCCAGAATCGCTTTGAGGACGCAGAGCCACAGATTTGCCGGGCCATCGAGATCCTTCGCAAGCACCACGGTCCCACGGCCCCGGCAGTCCAGGCCGCTCTGGAAAACTATAGCGAACTGCTGCGTCGTACAAATCGGCTGGCCGAAGCCTCTGAACTGGAAGCCGATCTGGACGCCGTGCGAAACTCGGATTCGCATGTTCTCGACGAATTGTTTTAGGCAGCGGGGAGCTTCTGATCATGACTGAATCGACAACCAAAACGATCGACTTTGGCGACTGCGTGCAGATTCACTACACGTCCAAGTCACTCGAAGGTTCCATCATTGAAACGTCGGCCCGTCGCGACCCGTTTGAATTCATCGTCGGTGCGGACGACGTGGTTCCGGGTCTCAGCAAAGGGTTGATCGGCCTGAGCCAGGGGGACAAGCATTCGCTCGCCATCCCCGCCGATCAGGCCTTTGGAAAACACAATCCCGATCTGATTCAGTCGGTCTCTCGATTATTTGTACGCCAGAATGTTCAGGCGGGTGACCAGCTGATCGCTGAAGTCGAAGGCGCCCCGCTGGATGTCTGGGTCCAGAAGGTCTTCGAAGACGAAGTCCAGCTGGACGCCAATCATCCTTTGGCCGGTGAGACACTGCTGATTGACATTGAAATCGTGCATGTGGAATCGGCAGAAGCCGCGCAAACCGGATGATCCTCGCCAGACGAACGCCGATCGCGGAATCTCAACGGTCAGTCTGGCATGTTGTTTTTTATCACCCCCATGATTGCCCACCTCCCGAATCCGGGCAGTCATTCAGGCCGTTTTGAGTTTATAGTTCAGGAAATGAAACATATGCCGAGGTCCTCACAACGAGGCTTCGCAATGGATGCGTAAGGATGGTCTGATGGCCCTGAAGTTAACCGCCGAATCATTCCTGACCGGGATTCGCCAGAGCAATCTGGTTCCCGCGAAGCGGCTTGACGATGTCATGCGTCAGGTTGAGAAGTCGGGTATCGACACCACAGACTCTTCATCCATCGCCGATGAATTCGTCCGCCGCGAAGTCATTACCCGCTGGCAGGCCGACAAACTGCTGCAGGGAAAGTTCAAAGGCTTTATCCTCGGCCGCTACCGCCTGATGGAATTGCTGGGGCGTGGCGAAATGAGTTCGATCTACAAGGCGGAACATGTGCGCATGAAACGCCGCTGTGCGATCAAGGTGTTGCCCGCCAGCAAGGTGAAGGACACCTCTTACCTGGGACGATTTCACCGCGAAGCCGAAGCGGTCGCCGCACTGGACCATCCCAACATCGTGCGTGCCTACGATGTCGACATGGAAGTCGAAGCCGCTACCGACATTCACTTCCTGGTAATGGAATACGTCGAAGGGGCCGACCTGGAACGCCTGCACGAGAAGCAGGGCGAGTTCAGCATCGTGCAGGCCGTTGAATACATCCGTCAGGCAGCGGAAGGTCTGTCACATGCACACGAGAACGGACTGATCCACCGGGACATCAAGCCCGGCAATCTGCTCGTCGACAAGAAGGGGACCGTCAAACTGCTGGACCTGGGTCTGGCCCGCTTCTTCAATCAGACGGAAGAAGAATCGCTGACCATCAAGCACGACGAAAAAGTGCTTGGAACAGCCGACTATCTCGCCCCTGAACAGGCCGTGGACAGTCACGCCGTCGACGAACGGGCCGACATCTACAGCCTCGGCTGCACGTTGTACTTCGCTCTCGTGGGCCATCCACCATTTACTGATGGGACACTTGTCCAGCGGCTGCTCGCTCACCAGACGAAGTCTCCACCGCCGATCCAGAAGCAAAGGGCCGAGGTCTCCGATGATCTTGCCGCCATCGTCAACCGGATGATGGCAAAGCGGAAAGAGGATCGCTTCCAGAAAGCTCGCGATGTGGCCGACAAACTCGGTCAATGGCTGATCGAAAATGGAGGCAACGAATGGCGAAGTGCTCATCCTGAGGTTGTCGGCCGTCTGATCGGTATCGAAGCCGTCAGTCAATCTGCGCCGTCGACACCAGCGGAACCTAAGAGCAGCAAGCCGGCCCAACCCGCGGCTCCGGTTGCCGCCGCTCCCAAGGCAACGACAAACGTCCCCAGACGACGCAAGGAGCGACCAGAGAATCGCGTTGTGCAGCGACCGAATCAGCCCTTGCAGCCAACCGGACGGAGTTCTGCCGCGATCCCCATCGTCAAACTGGCTGATCCCGCCAAAGTTCCGACGCGGATTTCGCCCGCCAGCTTCCGCACCGCTCCCAAGCAGCCGGAAACTCTGGCCGAGTTCCTGCAGTACCACCAGTCCTGGGTGATTGCCGGGCTCGTTCTCGTCGGCGTATTGATGGTCGCCGGAGTTGGTCTCACGCTACAAGCCAAGACCGCTCCCACGCCAGCTCCCGCTGAGGCGCCCAATCCGCCCCGTGGCACGTACGATCTCTCGGACTCCACGATCCAGGCCGACTAGCCTCGTCTGCAACGGTTTTCGGAGCTTGACCTGTTGCTCCGATGTGGTCCGCGTGAGTTGCACGCCCATCTCGTGGTCACTTCGTGTTGATCGTGCGAGCGTGAAGTGATTCGCCACGATCAATGCTCCTGCTCGCCCTGCTGAAGCGATGCATGCGTTCCAGACTGGATGCATCCGGCCCATTCCCTTCGGACTGGAGCGCAGCCCAGACGGGGCTGGCGACCATCTGCGAATGCCTGACTCGCCGTCGTCACAACCAGCCCTGCAGTCACGACCGGACTGCACACTCCGGTCGAATCCCGCTGCCCGCTGCCCTCTGAAGTCTGGAACCCCGTTAAGCGACCCGGCGGTCTCCACTCGGCCTGAAGCAGCACAGGTCACGCGCTGCGCATGAAAAAACCCGCTGCAATCACATTGAATTGCAGCGGGCATGTCTGTTCGTGTGATACGCACAGCGTACCCTACGTCAGCAATTTAGTTGCAGCAGGAGTTGCAGGTTTTGCAGCCACCGCAGGCGGGAACCTGAACGGTTACGGTCTTGGGGACCATTTTGCAGACCTGAACTTCGATTTGCTTTTCGACCTGTACCGGCACGCAGACGGTGTAGGTTTCGGTCTTCTCTTCTTCGACGGTATCGCAGACCGTCACTTCGTAGGACTCTTCACGAGTCTTCGGCAACCACACGGTGTAGTTCACAGTGCGGGTCTTTTCGACAGGAACCTGCTTGCAGACGGTGTAGGTCTGTGAGCGGGTTTCGGGTTCACACACTGTTTCAACGTAGGTGTACTCTTCTTCGGTCGGGACGCACTTGCAAACCTTGACGGTGCGAGTCTGTTCTTCAGGCTTGCACACGGTCACCTGGTACGTGTACTCCTCTTCCCGGCAGACTGGCTTGCACACGGTTACGGTACGAGTCTTCTCTTCGGGCTTGCAGACAGTCACGGTGCAGGTGACTGGTTCCTGGCGACACACGCGCTTGCACACGGTGTAGGGAACTTCTTCGCAAGTCACTTCTGGACACCACTTGCGGCAGCAGCGAACCTTGCATGGGTTGCAGGGATCGGTCACCTGCTCGGTCACCCAATGGCCGCCAAGACGACGGACCGTGCGGGTGTGAGTTTCTTCGACAGTGTCCCAAACCGTCTTCATGACAGTTCGTTCTTCCTGCGTTGGCACCATGACCGTGTAGGTCTGCTCGACTTCTTCCTGCACCATGTCGCGAACCATTCGCTTGCCGGTCCGTTCTTCGGTGTGAGGCACCATCACGGTGTAGGTCTGCTCAACATCTTCCCAGACCATCTTGTTGACAGTCCGAGTGCCGGTCTTCTCGACCTGCCGAGGCACCATCACCGTGTATTCTTTCGTCATCTCTTCCTGAGACGTTTCGTACACAGTGTAGGTCTCTTCCCGAGACTGCTCTTCCCGTTCCATGTAGTTCACGGTGCGAGTCCGAGTTTCGGTGCGAGGCACCCGGCGGCTGACCGTGTAGGTCCGCTGACGCTCTTCCTGCTTGTACTCAGTCACCATGACCGTCCGCGTTTCGGTGGTCATTTCGGGAACCATGATGGTCCGTTCGACCGTTTCACACGCGGCCGTCGCTCCTCCGCAAGGCGCACATGCCGAAGCACATGGCTGCGGGCAACAGACCCGGCGATGAGCACACCGACGGTGCCAACCGCAAGACCCAGCCTCTACAATACTGGCCGACATGACGACCGCCATCGCCGGCAACACCATCCAAAATCGATTCATTACAGTCCTCCCCACATGTTTCGCTTCTCTTCAAAACGGCCACGCACCGTAAGAAGTGCCACTTCAATTGACCCGCCGAATTGTTAAATGTGCTACAATCATCTCTCCCGAAGAGGGAACATGCACACAATAGACAAGATACGCAACGGGGTGCCGATTGCAAGGCGCCTCTGAGAAAGATTCAAAACATGTCCGCTTTTTTGCAGGGAATTACTAAAGTCGGTGTGTGTACCGCAGTGCTCGTCGTGTGCTCGATGGCCGCGGCTGACGATGGCATTCGTGATCTCGAACCGCCCGAAGAGGCAATCGTCGTCTCGCCGAAAACCCAGCTGATGCGAGGCGATTCGGCCGAGGGAACAGTGCCTCCCGGACAGCTGCTGGCGTTCATCAAGGCCAAGGGCGATTGGCGATACAACCCCGAATTTCGCGGCTGGGTCAACGTCCGCGACGTCGTTGCGTTGGACAAGGCTGTCGACTACTTCAGCTCCCTAATTGACAAGCAGGCGACGCCAGCCGCGTTTCACCATCGTGGCATCGCCTACGCCGCACTCGGACAGTGGGAAGAGTCACTGGCAGACATCGATGAAGCCATTCAGCGTGGAGACACCTCGTCCTTCGTCTTCTACAACCGAGGGCTGGCCCACCTGCAACTTGACCAGCGGGACGAGGCGCTGAAGGACTTCACTCAGTCCATCACCCTCAATCCGGAGAATCTCTCAGCACTGCTGGAACGTGGCAACCTGCTGATTGAGCAGGAGCATAACGAGGCCGCACTCAAGGACTTTGACGCGGCGATCGCCATTGCGCCCGAATCCGCTGTGGCCCACAATCACCGCGGCATTGGACTGCGCATGTTGGGCCGCTTCGAAGAAGCCGAAGCCGAGTACACCAAAGCCCTCAAATTCTCGCCGCAATACAGCGAAGCCTACGCCAACCGCGCCTATGTCCGCTGCGGCCTGGGAACGTACCCTGCAGCCGTCGAAGACTACGAAGCCGCCCTCAAACTCAGTCCAAATATCCCGGAATTCCTGAATGACTACGCGTGGCTGCTGGCGACTTGCAGCGACGAATCGGTTCGTAACGGACAACGAGCCGTGGAATTGAGCAAACAGGCCTGTGAACTGCTGGACGAAGATGATCCCGATTTTCTGGATACGCTGGGCGCGGCCTATGCACGCATCGGGGAATTTGACGAAGCCATCGCTGCGACCGTTCGAGCCCTGAAGTTTCTCGGTAAATCAGAGGCGGCCGCCAACGTGGTTCGACGACTGAAGCTCTACGAAAACAAGGAACCTTTCACCGAGGTTTCCGAGTAGCGACACAGCTGCAGGTTCATCCGAATCGGATCAGTATTGGAACGCGCCCAATTGACAGCCCCGGTCTGCCCGGTACGATGGGTGATTAACGCGAGTTCCGCCTCCCCTTAGACTTCGGTCGCATGCACGGTTCATCACTGGTCACCACCGAAACTCTCGATGGCGTCACCGTAGTGACGCTGTCTCCAAAGTGTGCCAACCTCAGCGAATCGGTCATCCAGCCGGTGAGTGACGCATTCGTGGCCTTGGGCGCGGTCGATCCTCCGAAAGTGGTCGTCAACCTGAAGCATGTCGCGTTCTTCAGTTCGTCCTTTATTGAAGTGCTGTTTCGGCTGTGGAACTCGGTGAAGGACAAGCCTAGCGGTGGCTTTGGTCTGTCCAACATTAACGATGACTGTCGCGAAATCCTCGACATCACGAACCTCTCGCGAGTGTGGAACATTTACGACGATGAAGCAGCGGCTGTGGCTGCTCTCTCCAAGGCATAAGGACGAGCCCTCCCGTGCCGCAGGCGTACTCTGCCGACTGGCTGTTCCCCGGAGACGGCCCGGCGATTCCTCGTGGTGTGGTCATCGTCGATCAGGGGCGAATTGCCGCTGTTGAACGTTCCGCCCCAACCGGTGTCCCGCTCCAGCATTTTGAACACTGTGCCCTGCTCCCGGGCCTTGTGAATGCGCATACGCATCTGGAGTTCAGTGCACTCCCATCTCCCTTGGAACCGCGTACCTGCTTCCCGGAATGGATTCGCGCCGTTGTCTCCTGGCGGCGGGAACAGCCCCTGGACATCAATGCCCATGTGCAGGGCGTGACTGAAAGTCAGACCTGCGGAACCAGCGTGATTGGAGAAATCGCCACCCGCGAATGGCTCGACCAGAAGGGCTTCCGCCCTCCCGAATCCTGTCTCTTCGTTGCCTTTCGCGAGTTACTGGGACTGCGTCCCGAAGCGACCGCCGCCCAACTGGAAATTGCCGAACAACATCTGCGGCAGCCTGCAAGTCCCGGCATTGTTCGCGGCCTCAGTCCGCACGCTCCATATTCGGTGCATCCTCAACTGCTCAACCGCCTGATGATGCTTGCCCAGGAGCATGCGGTTCCCGTGGCGATGCATCTGGCAGAAACTCGCGATGAACTGGAATTGCTCGATTCCGGAACAGGACCGCTCGTTGACCTGCTCAACGACTTCGGCGTGTGGGACCCGGAGTTCATTCCGCGGGGATCGAAACCGCTGGACTACCTCAGGCCACTGTCGCAGGCGGAACGCGGGCTGGTCATTCATGGAAACTACCTGTCGGATGAGGAACTCGACTTTCTGACGCGGCATCCGCAGCTGTCCGTCGTCTATTGCCCGCGCACACACGCCGCGATGGGACATCCGCCACACCCCTGGCAAGCGATGCAGCAACGGGGCATCAACGTCTGCATCGGAACCGACAGCCGGGCTTCGAACCCCGATCTGTCAATCTGGGAAGAACTCCGGCTGCTGCAAGG
>JAGQPW010000099.1 GCA_020426515.1 Planctomycetaceae bacterium
GACTCCGGTTATCTGACCCGCAAACTGGCCGATGTGTGCCAGAATCTCGTGGTGACGATGGTCGACTGTGGTACGACCAAGGGCGTGACCCGCGGTGTGAAGTACCGCGGTGAAAAGGTCGAAGTGTCGCTGGCCGACGCCATTCGTGGTCGCGTAAGCCGCACGAACATCGTCGACCCGATTACTGATGAAGTGATCATTCGTGAAGACGAGCTGATCACCCATCAGATTGCCCGCCGCATTGAAGAAATGGGGCTGGAACGTATCCAGGTCCGCAGCCCGATGGCCTGCGAAGCCGAGCTGGGAATTTGCCAGCGGTGTTACGGAATGGACCTGTCGACCGGCCAGCTGGTCGAAGAAGGTCTGGCTGCCGGGATCATTGCTGCCCAGTCGATCGGTGAACCTGGAACGCAGCTGACGATGCGGACATTCCACATCGGTGGCGTGGCTCAGTCAGACATTGAACAGTCGGACTTGCGAAGCAAGAAGGCTGGTCGAGTCAAGTTCGCCCGAATTCGATCGGTTGTGAACGCGGAAGGTCACGTGATCGTCCTCGCTCGACAGGGCGAAATCATCATCATCGACCCGAAGGATCGCGAACTCGAAAAGTACGCGGTGCCGCCAGGCTCCATGCTGCTGGTTAAGGAAGACGAAGAAGTCAAAGTCGGTCAGATCTTGTGTCAGTGGGATCCGCACGCCGTGCCGATCCTTGCCGAAGTGGGCGGAAAAATCCGCTTTGAAGACCTCATCGAAGCCCGGTCCGTCAAGTCGGAAACCGACGCGAGTGGACACGTTCGCCGAACGGTCATTGAGCACAAGGGTGACCTGCATCCTCAGATCATCATCGAGGACAGCACAGGGAAAATTCTGGACTACTACTACATTCCAGAACGGTCGAACCTTGAGGTCCTCGAAGGACAACAGGTCTCGGCAGGTGCCGTGCTGGCCAAGCAGCCTCGCGAAGCCGCTGGTACGCAGGACATCACCGGGGGTCTGCCTCGTGTGACGGAACTGTTCGAGGCCCGCAAGCCCAAGGATCCTGCGATTATCGCTGAGATCGACGGGGAAGTGGAACACTCTGCCGAGCGTAAGCGTGGCAAGCGTGTCATCATTGTGCATGGTCCAGATGGAACCGATGTGGAACACGTCATTCCTCACGGTAAGGCTGTGCTCGTACACACCGGCGACATCGTTAAGGCGGGTGACGCACTCGTCCGTGGACCACTGGTTCCGCACGACATCCTCCGGGTCAGCGGCGAAGAAGCGGTCCATCAGTACCTGCTGCACGAAATTCAGAACGTGTACCAGGCTCAGCGGGTGGGCATCGACGACAAGCACATCGAACTGGTTGTTTCGCAGATGCTGCGAAAGGTTCGCGTGGACGACGTTGGCGATACGGATCTGCTCCCCGGGTCGATTATCGACAAGTGGGAATTCCGCCGCGTGAACCGCAAGTTGATGGACAGTGTCCGTGTGACCGATCCTGGTGACACCGAATTCCAGCCCGGCGATATTGTGCCACTGGAAACCGTTCAGGACGTGAATGCGGAACTGGAAGCCAATGGCGAAAGTGTCGTCCAGTACACGAAGCCTCGTCCCGCAAGTGCCAGTACTCAGTTGCTGGGGATCACGAAGGCCGCCGTGCAGAGCGAAAGCTTTATCTCTGCTGCCAGTTTCCAGGAAACCACCAAGGTTCTCACCGAAGCGGCTCTGGCCGGCAAGGTGGACGATCTGGTCGGTTTGAAGGAAAACGTGATCCTGGGTCACCTGATTCCGGCTGGTACCGGATTCAAGTTGCACCAGGACGCCGAAGTGCGAATTCGTCCCGAAGCTCAACAGGAGCTGCGTGACGAACATGCCCGCATCATGGCGGCCCGCCGCGAGTTGCTGCGAGAAGACGAAATGGAATTCCAGTCACCTCCCATGGGAGGCGGCATGAACGACATTCCTTCTTTGCCTGATCTGACAAGTGAAGACTAAGAACCTGTTGTGAATGGAGGTTCTGCCTCTGTTCTCAGGACTGAATATCTGAGAGCTGCATCTCTGTTTGGAGGTGCAGCTCTTTTTTTGCTTGACGAGCTGCGGTTACCAGATTCACCCTGCGCCTCATCTGGTTACTGGCAATGTGTTGCCGCGCTGTGCGGTGCATGTTGTCGCGAATTCAGCCCGAGGATGCGAATGTCGGTCACACGCAGAGATGGAACAAAGCTGGTTCTGCCGCGAACCGGACGTGATGATTTTTGGCGCACGATTCATGAATCGTTTGCTGGCGATGACGAGCGGCGATGGCGCTATCTGGCGATGCTGGCGCTGCGGGAGAACGCTGGTTGGCCGCTGGAGCAGATCGGCAATGTCTTCGGGCACCCCAAAGGACATGTGACGCGGTGTCTGTCGCGAATCAAGCAGGAGCTGCGTGATACTTTCGAAGCAGCTCCCGAGTTTCTTGACCTGCCGGATGACGAGGTCGATTTCGCGGAAGAGTCGAATCCCGTGAAGTCTGAGCAGACGCCTCATCCCGGTCAGGGAGCGGAGTTCGATCGACGAACCTGCCCGGGGATCGACAGGACTCGTTGACGCAATGGCGTCATCCAGGTCCAGGTGTCGGCCGCGATGAACGCCGCTTTCCACGCACAGAATTCCGGGCTTCTCCTTTCTTTGCCAACCCATCGATCTGGTGATTGTTATGCACATTGAGCGACACAGTCTGAGTGAACTCAAACCGGCCCCGTACAATCCTCGAGTGCAGCTGAAGCCGGGCGATGCCGCATGGCAGAAGCTGGAACGTTCCCTGCAGGAGTTTGAACTGGTTCAGCCCATCGTCTGGAACCGCCGCACTGGCCACGTGGTGGGGGGACATCAACGGCTTGAGGTACTGCGACACCAGGGGGTGACTCACGTGGAATGTGCAGTGGTTGATTTGCCGCTGGATCGTGAGAAGGCCTTAAACGTGGCACTGAACAACGCACGAGTGGGGAGCGACTGGGACCCGGACAAGTTACTTGCGTTGCTGACCGACCTGCAGGAAGTTCCGGACTTTGATGCCACGCTGACCGGCTTTGACGAGCAGGATCTCCGCGACCTGCTGCTCGATCCAGTGGCCCCCAGTGAGCAACAGGAAACCACCAGCGATGCACAGTCGACCATGCGGCTGGAACTGGAGTTTCCCGGCGACGACTGGCCGGAGTTGGAACAGGATCTAAACAGCTTGCTGGCCGTATTTCCCCAGCTCCGGCTGCACGTGCTGAGTTAGCTGTTTGAAACCGATGGCTGCTGGCATGTGGAAGTCATGCAACGAAAAAGGCCCCGCACGACGTTTCGCGCGGGGCCTTTCAATTCTCGATGAATCCAGCTTGTTGGATTAGTCGGCTTCCGGATGCGTCACGGGCTTGTATTCATGGTCCCGCTTGCGGGTGACCGTCGCCGTGATGATCTGATCGTTTGGCTGGATGGAGCGAACAACATCCAGACCTGAGATGACGCGACCAAACACGGTGTGCACGCCATTGAGGTGGCTCGTTGGCAGGTGTGTCAGGAAGAACTGCGATCCGCCAGTGTTCTTTCCGGCGTGGGCCATGCTCAGGGAGCCGGCGAAGTGCATGCGGGCGTTCTCAGCAGCACATTCGCAATCAATGTTGTATCCAGGTCCACCAGTTCCCGGAACGCCCTGGGCGTCATCACGTGAGTTGGGGCAGCCTCCCTGGGCCATGAAGCCAGGGATCACGCGATGGAACCGCAGGCCATCGTAGAACTTGTTCTCCACCAGCGAGATAAAATTCGCGACAGTGTTGGGAGCTTCGTTTTCGAGCATTTCGATCGTGACGTCGCCGCGGTTGGTCTTCAGCACAACAAGAGGCAGTTGCAGCTTGGGATCAGTCGGGGCATCTTCCTGCTTGCGGATGGCCGATTCCTTGGTCCACAGATCGACGTACTTGCGGGCGTCATCGAAGTAACGTCCGCCCAGTTCCGGGATCAGCAATTCTTCCTTTTCGGCGGATTCAAACGCGGCCACGGCCCCGGTAAAGTCGTGGTTGGCGAACTTGCAGACGCCGGTGAAATTGGCGGCCAGTTGATCCTGGGGGTTGGCTTTCAGCAGCAGTTCACTGAGTTTCAATGTGTCGCCGAAGCGGTTCTGGGCATAGGCGAACTGCATTGCATCGGAAGCCGCCTCTTGGGCGACCGGATCGTTGGGAGCGGCGGCCAGTGCGGCGGGAGCGGTCTTTTCGATACCCGGGAAGATCCGCTCGCGAAGATCCTTGGCGAGCGATTCAAACTCCGTCTGGATTTTCAGTTGGTCTTCGGGGCTGGCGGCCTGGAACGAAGACTGCATTTTCTGCAGTTTCTCAAAGGAGGCGTTCCGTTGAGCCATCAGTTCCTGAAGGGAAGGGGCGGCCTCCTGGGCAGAGGCGACGGCGGTGAGCATCAGGCCCAACAACAGGGCCGAGATTGAGCGGAGCAGCATGGGGAATCCATTTGCGTCGGTAGCGATGCTCGGCGCGTGGCCGGATCGCTCATCAGGGGGTGGGCTCGATCTGCCCGGGTGGCAAATCGCGAATCAAAGATTCTATGGGATCGGATGACATCGAAAAAAGGGTGTCATTTAGGAATCCTGGTGCTTTTCGCGTCTGAACGGGTACGGTTGTTCACGTGTGTGTCGCGATGTCTGGCAGGTCACCTGCCAGCGCATTGCTTGTGGCTGGGTTGAGACCGAAGGCGGCATTCGGGATAGTGCATGGTCGCTACTGTTTGACGATATCTCTGACCCACATTGAGTTGTACGATGAGTTCTCTCCGCGCCGTTGCCTGGATCATGTTGCTGGGGTTCGCCTGTCATACGCAGGCCGCCGAAGTTCAGACTGTCGCCGGGACGGGCGAAAACCGTTACTTCGGTGATGGAGAACCGGCAACCAAGGCTGGCTGTGGCGGGCCGTTTGGTGTCATCGTTGGGCCCGATGGCCATCTGTATGTGGGGGAGACGACGACGCACGTCATTCGTCGCGTGAACCTGGAAACGGGCATCG
The DNA here is from genome assembly GCA_020426515.1 of Planctomycetaceae bacterium. Lineage (GTDB taxonomy): Bacteria > Planctomycetota > Planctomycetia > Planctomycetales > Planctomycetaceae > JACKHO01. The sequence goes on from JAGQPW010000099.1 coordinate 5,019, forward strand.
CCACGACCGTGGCCGGCACTGGAACAAAGGGCAACAACGGGGATGGAGATCTGGCAATCAAAGCGCAAGTCAACGAACCGTACGAAATTCGTTTCGACGCGAAAGGGAACCTGTACTTCGTCGACATGGTGGCTGCGGTCGTCCGACGCATCGACGGGGAAACTGGCATCATTTCGACAATTGCCGGAACAGGAAAGGCGGGCTTCAGCGGCGACGGGGGACCGGCGACCTCGGCCCAGCTGAAGCAGCCTCATTCCATTGCCCTCGATAATTCCAACCATTTGTACATTTGCGACATCGGCAATCACCGCGTACGCGTGGTCGATCTCAAGACCGGCATCATCAACACACTGGCCGGAACCGGTGAGAAGCAGAAGACGCCTGATGGCGCTCACTTCGAGGGGACTCCACTCAACGGGCCTCGGGCACTGGATTTCGATGGAAAGCACTCGCTGTATCTGGCGTTGCGTGAAGGGAATGCGGTGTATCGGCTCGACCTGAAGTCGCAAACCATGCACCATCTTGCCGGAACAGGCAAGCAGGGGTACTGGGGCGATGGCGGGCCAGCCACAGAAGCTCATCTGGCCGGGCCCAAAGGCGTTTCACTCGGACCGGATGGTGATGTCTACCTGGCGGATACGGAGAGTCACACCGTTCGCGTTATTCGAATGACGAGCGGGACGATTGAAACCGTCGTGGGGGACGGCAAGAAGGGCGACGGTCCCGATGGTGCTCCCCGTGCCTGCCGCATGGATCGACCGCACGGGGTGTTTGTTGATCCAATGGGACGCATCTTCATCGGCGATAGCAACAACAACAAGGTGCGGATGCTGCTCCCTTAGGAGTTCCGCGTCCTGCACACTTGTTTCGCAAACTGCACCCCCTATGCTACTTCTTTCAGCGTGTGCCGGGTGGCGTTGTTGACGCACGGCCTCTCTCGACAAGTATCCAAATTTCAAGGTATTCCCATGCCTCGCGTGTTGGTCACGGACGGTCTTTCAGAAGCCGGTTTGCAGGTACTGCAGGCTGAGCCTTCCCTCGAAATTGTCGACATGAACAAGGTCAAAATGACCCCCGATGAGGTCCGCGAGGCCCTGCGGGAAGTCGATGGGGTGATCGTCCGCAGCGCGACCAAGCTCAAGGCCGACGTCCTTGACGGTCAGACGCGGCTGAAGGCCATTGTCCGGGCAGGTGTTGGTGTCGACAGTATCGATCTGGCAGCCGCAACACGACAGGGCATTGTCGTGATGAACACTCCGGCCGGAAACACGACCAGCACCGCCGAACAGACCATCGCCATGATGATGGCACTGTGCCGCAACATCGGTCCCGCTTCGCAGTCCATGCGAGAAGGCAAGTGGGACCGCAAGAAGTTCACCGGTACCCAGCTGGCGGGCAAGTCGATTGGTGTCGTTGGGCTGGGGCGTATCGGTCTCGCCGTGGCCCGTCGGTGTCGTGGTCTGGAAATGACCGTGCTCGGCTACGATCCGTTCCTCTCCGAAGAGCGTGCTGCCGAATTCGGAATTGAACTGTACCGCAACATCGACGAGATGATCGTCAAGTGTGACCTGATCACCGTCCATACCCCGTTGACCGACGAGACCCGGGGCATCATCAATGCCGAGCGTCTCGCGGCCATGAAAAAAGGCGTGCGGATTATCAACTGTGCCCGCGGTGGCATTATTGATGAAGAAGCCCTGGCGGACGCGATTGAATCCGGCCACGTGGCTGGAGCGGCCATCGACGTGTTTGTTGATGAACCACCCAAGCCCGAGTGTCGGCTGCCCAAGCTGCCGCAGGTTCTTTGCACGCCGCACCTGGGAGCCTCGACCGACGAAGCTCAGGAACAAGTGGCTGTAGAAGCGGGCGAAATTATCTCGGCATTTCTGTGCCGCAACGAAGTTCGTCATGCTGTGAATATGGTGCCGATTTCCGGTAAGGAGCTCGAAGGAGCCAAGCCGTATCTCGACCTCGGTCACCGTCTTGGGCTGTTGCTGGCTCAGTTGACTAAGGGGCAGGGGATCAAGGCGGCCCGTCTGAACTTCCGGGGCGATGCGGCATCGCGCCCCACCAAATTGATTACGAATGCGTTCACGTCAGGACTGCTGACAGCCGCTCTCGAAGCGAACGTGAATATCATCAACGCCGAGATGATGGCTCGCGAACGGGGCATTCAGGTGACCAGCAGTTCGTCCACCGACACGGGCGCGTTTGCAACATTGGTCTCTGCGACCGTAGAAACCGACCAGGGAGAAATGACGGCCGCCGGAACGACATTCGGCAACGACTTCCTGCGACTGGTTCGACTCGGTGAATACCAGTTGGATGCCTACCTTGACGGACTGTTGCTGATCTACCGGCATCTCGATGTTCCCGGTCTGATCGGTGCGATTGGCACTACGTTCGGCAAGCACAACGTCAATATTTCGCATATGGCGCTGGGCCGTGAGAAGAACGTTCCCGGCGGCAATGCGATTGCCGTTCTCAATCTCGACAACGAACCATCGGCTGCAGCGTTGCAGGAAGTGAAGGACCACCCGGATGTGACCGGCGTGGAGCTCGTTCACCTGCCGCCAGCCGGGGCGCCACTGCCGTGGCTGGGACTGTAGTCTTCGGCAATATCCAATGACCTGATTTAAGTCGCGAGCCGCAGGTGTTCCTCACCTGCGGCTCGTTCATTTTTTGAATGCCAAAGTCAGCGTCGCCGACTTAGTTCAGCTGCTTCTTGATCTCTGCCGCCACGTGTTTGGCCAGCACTTCCGAACCAGCCGCAGTGAAGTGGACATCGGCCTTCCGCTGGATCTCGTTCAACTGCTTGTTGGCGACAGTGTAGAGGTCATCAATGGCGATGTTGTGACGGTTCATCACTCGCGTGGCGATTTCGTTGTACGTGACTTCATCACCACGAATCCGGCCAGTGGCTCCTTCGGGAACGGGAGTCGTCTGGCACCAGATCAGTTTGGCTCCAGTCTTCTGTAATCGGGTGACCAACTCTTCCAGGTTCTTTTCGTAATCAGCGGGAGGGACCTGTTGTTTGCCTTCCGAAACGGGGACCAGAGTCCCTTTCTCGTTCATGTACTTCAGGTCGTGCAGTCCCCAGTTGAAGTGAATCACATCCCAGGGTTTGTCGCCCAGCCATTTGTCGAGTTGCTTCAGTCCGTTCGTCGTGGGACCGCCGTTGGTGGGAATGCGGTGCACATTGGCAATGCCTCTGAGTTCATCTCGCACAGCCAGTGTGTAGCCGATGGAAATGGAATCCCCAATCAACAGCACGCGAGGCAGATTTTCGACATCTTCAATCGGGGCAAACACCGGGTTCGGTTTCTTCTGGGCCCATGCCGGAGCACAGCACATCAGCAAAAGGAGAGTCAGCAGGCAGGAGCGCATCATCGAGGTTCCTTGGTTGATACAAAGGTTGAGGAATTGTTGAGTCGGCGGAAATGTACATCGCCACCCTGACGTGCAAGCGGTCGTTCGATCAATCAGCCGGAGGCTCGAGCCACGCGACGATACTGCCACAATGTGAGCAAGGCTCCCTGGCCAGCCATCAGCATGATCATCACCGTTGCCAGCCGCAAGAGGCCCGCCTCGGGGCCCAGCAGCAGGCTGACTTCGAGCAGTGAGAGCAGCAGAAGGGAACTGCTGCCCGCATGGCGTTGCAGCAGTAGTTCGGCCAGCCACAGGCTGACACCTGTCAGCAGCAGAAAGAAGACAAGTTCAAATTCGTGGCTGGATGGCACTGTATTCAGGCTGCTGGTGTCGCCGACCAACTGAGTGTGCATCGACAGGTTCTTGAGGACTCCTTCTTTCATTGTGTCGATGCTGATTCGCTGTGTGGCCCCTTCTGCAGGATCAATGTTCACGGCAAATCGCTCGTTGAGACTCGGCGAGTTCACTGTGTAGATTCCGGGTTGCAGGGTCTGCGAAAACGTCCACTCCATGTCTGTATTGGAGAGATCCACTGTTCGCGTTCGTTGCGCTGGATCGGTGATCGAAAGTGCTGCGGATGCTTGCGCTGTGACGAGACCAGCCGCTTCGGCTGCAGGAGCATCCTCCGGCGATGACAGCGCTGGCAAGGTCCAGGTGTCCCCGACGGTCAGCTGTGCCCGCTCAGAACGTCCCGCAGAGATGTAGCGTTCCAGTTCTCTTAGCATCGGAACGAAACTGGGCCACAATGGCCAGCTGCTCCAACTGTCGTCCAGTGAGGTTGTCAGCAGGGCGATGCGACCGCGTCCGAATTGGCGAGTGAGCAGCGCTGCGTCTCCGGTGTTGTAGTCGACAACCGTGTCCCATATTTCCGGGGCCGTTAGTGCCAGTTTCACATAGTTGTAGATGCGAGTCGTCGACAAACCTGCTTCGGGACGATCGCGAAACGGAGCAATGACGGGATGGTCCGGCTGACGCGGTCGGAACAGGTATGGCGTGGCGTCTGCCGCTGCAGAGGTGACCAGCTCCAATTGCGTCGCTCCCACGAGTGTTGACTCCAGCAGCCGTCGACCAGTCTCGGACTGCAGCAACCGTTCCCCGGGAGCAATGACGAGTCCGCCTCCCAGTCGCACGAACTGCTCCAGTCGACGGATTGTCGCCAGCGGCAGTTCCCCGACATTGCAGAGCAGAATTGTGGAGTAGGAGTCGAAGGTACGCGCTGCAAGATCCTGAGGGGCGATTACATCCAGTTCGAAGTGAGTCTCCCCGTTGGCCGGGGCGACGCTGAAGCCTTGAGACGCTGCGGGGAAGACGAGTTGCAGGTAATCGGCTGGCTGCCGCCGGGAACGTGCCGCCGGGGACTGGACCACAAGGAGTCGATGCAATGTTGTGACGTTCAGAATGATGCTTCGCTGGTTGTCCTCGGAAAGTGCATCGTCTGGCAGACGTGCTGAAATCGAGTGTTCACCTGGCTCAAAGAGTGAGAGAGGGAATCGGTGCGAGCCTTCCTCTCCGGCCGCCAGCGTAAGCGTTTGCCTCGCGTACGGGACATCATCAATCAACAGGTCGACTTCAAGCGTCGCCGGTTGGTCCCCATGGTTGGCGAGTGAAACACCAACTTCGTGGGCGGAACTACTGTTCGCTGGATTCCGTTGAATTTCCAGCCTGGTGATGCTGCAGTTTTCAACGGGGGCACCAACGTCGAGCAGCGTGATTCCGGCCTGTCGATCGAGTTCAAGGAACAGGCGGTGCAATTGCTCTTGCTGGCTGGCCGAGGATGACCAGTCCCGTTGTTGAAAGTCGGAGACAATGACAACTTCCGTGTGCCCGGCCGGCGACGAGGGGAGCAGCGTCAGCACGTCTCTCAACGCCGCTGGCCACGAGTTGCTGTCGAGCGTCGGCTGCAGCAGTTCCAGTTCCAGGCGGATGGCATCCGGGTCGAACAGTGGTTGCGGCACCAGCAGTCGCTCGTGGTGAGTTGATGGCCGGACCAGCCGAAACGAACTGCCCGGTGGAGCACGATCAATCAATTCCAGCAGCCGCACCCGACCCCGCTCAAAGGCCGATTCGGTTCCCGTGATGGCGCGCATGCTGAGCGAGCTGTCCCACACCAGAATCCAGTGCACGCTACTGTCGGAAGACGCATTCAGGCTGCGGTCTTCGGGCCGCGGCTGCGCCATGGCCAGAACCAGGGCCACGATCAGCAGAGTTCGCAACAGCAGTTGCAGCCACTGCTCAAATTGCATGCGTTGCCGCTGCTGCCGAAATGCGGCATCGAGAAACTGCATCGCCCCCCATGGCTCATCCCGATAGCGAGGCCGAAAGAACAGCTGTATGACCAGCGGCACCACAGCCAGCAGCAGCCCCCACAAGATCCAGGGACTGCTGAAGACGACAGCGGGGAACAGGGCTGCGGGCATGAAAACGTAAATCATTCTGACATGCAGTCAGTTTAGATCGAGAAGGAACTCAACCCGATCCGCAAACCTCTCGTGGCCCTGCTTGGTCAAGTGGATGGAATCCAGCGTTGATTCGGAAGACAGGATCAATCGCGACAGCACGGATTTGGGGATCAGCCTGATAGAGTAACGCGCGGCCAATCGTCGTTGCACCTGCCCGAATCGCTGGAATCCTGGAGGAAGTGGAAGTTCGAACATCCAGACCTCGTGTGCGCTGGAAAGCTTCTGAATCAGAGCTTCCAATGCTGAGGCAAACTCGACCACGCTCGTTCCGCCCAGGAGATCGTTTCCGCCGATCTCCAGCAACACCAGGCCATCGGGAAGTTTGTTGGCTTCCACTGTTTTCAGCGAGGAACTGACGGTTGCCCCCATTCGCGAGAGATCGACCACATCAACGGACGGTCGATCCATCAGGAGGCGAGGCCACGTGGCCCCCTCACCTTCTCCAATGCCCGCTGAGATGGAGTCCCCCACAACAATGAGCCGCTGTGGGCGAACGGAAGGTGGACTTGGTGCCAAATGGTATCGTGCTTCCCAGGCGGCAAATGAGAGCGTGACGACGAAGAACGCATTGGCCGTCGCGGCGCAACGAAACTGCTGATTGGGCTTCTGGCTGGTCGGGCCATCGCTTTCGATGAGTTGCTGCGGATGTGGCGACACCGTCGCCAGAACCCAGATGCCAAGCAGTCCCCACGCCACGTAGGCTGCAACCGGAAGCGGCGTTGATGAGAGGGCGATCAGGACTGTTCCCAATCCGATGCTCCATGCCACCCAGCGCCGGCGACCGGGAAGTGGCTTCGCCACGACCGCCCCCCATAACAGGCACAGGCAGCCGGTGAAGAATGCCTCCCCACTGACGAAGTGTTGCAGGATTACGGTCGTCATGTTGTTGCCCCGAATAATCCACGAGTGTCGACTGTCTCTGTACTACGTCGATCTCGGGGCAACTGTCGGAAGCTGGTTTCTCAAATCAATGACCACGAGTTCAAGGCCGGGCGAACATCGGACTGTTGCGGTCTCCACGCGAGAGCAGATAGGCCATCAGGTCGAGGACTTCGTCTTCGCTCAAGGTGTTGAGCAGCCCCTTGGGCATCATCGACACCGGCGAGGTTTTCATCTCCTCAATCTGCTTGCGGTCGACGCTGGCCAGTTCGTTGGGGTCCAGCATGTTGGTGTTGATTTTCAGCGAATCGCCGGCGAGGTTCATGATGCGGCCGACGACCACTTTGCCGTCCAGGGTCAGAATCTGCACGGCGGCGTACTGGTCGCTGATCACCTTGCTGGGATCGATGACAGCTTCCAGCAGATATTTCGAATCAAAACGGCCCGCGACGCCCGAAAGGTCCGGGCCGATGGCTCCACCTGTATTGTCGAACCGGTGGCAGCCGAAGCAGTTGGCTGCGGCGAACATCTTGCGTCCATTGTCGAAGTCGCGGCCTTCCAGCTTCCCGGTGACCTTCGGAAGCAATTCGTCCAGCGTCCACTCCTTTACAAACGGGCGAGGCTCAGCAGAGAGTGGCGTGACAAAGCCTTCGGGTTTCTTGTCGAGAATCGGCTTAAGGGCCAGCTTCTGTTCATCAGTCAGGTGCGTGAGGGCATCCTGCTTCATCTCGTCGACAAACATCGTGAAACTGGCTCCGCCTCGATAACCGGCGGCTCGCGAGAACCATTCGAAGTATCGAGTCCGTAACTCATCGGTCCATCCCGCCTGCAGGTGCCGCAGCGACTTGGCGTAGGCAATCTGCTCTTCCTGGGTGGGAGCATTTTCAAGCAGGGAGATTCCCTTGGCGGCTGCCTTGGGGCTTTGCAGAAACACGAGCACTTCCAGCAGCATACTGTCGTGCTCGAATCGTCCCAGCGGCAAGCGCGGTTCCAGCGCTGCGAGAAGTCCGTCCCGCAATTCTTCAACGGGAGTCGCAAATCGAAGCAGCGATAGCTGGATGATTCGCAACGACTCCAGCAGTTGTTCGTAGGTCAGCTCATTGTTCCGGTCGAGTCGTTCCAGCGTTTCCAGGATCGCAACATGCAGAAGCAGCCTGGCGTCGCTGCCATCTTCGGCAGGTGTGAACTTGTTGGGCACGGGAGTGTCGACAGCTTCGTTGGACTTTTTCCCTTTGCGTTCTTCGGTGCGAACGAGCGCCAGCAGGGCTTCCAGGGCGGCCTGAGGATCCTGTTCGGTCAAAGCCTTCTGGGTCCATTCTTCCCGGGGACGATGTTCAATCGCCACCCGGGCCGCCGTGCGGATCGAGCGGTCCGGATGGGCCAGATAGGGCCACGCAAGTTCGACTGCTTCGGAGTGATCGCCCAGATGCAGGCTTTCGAGATGCCGCCGCAGCTTGCGATCTTCGGTTCCCGTTGTGTTCTCTGCTTCGCTGGCAGCAGTCGATTCCGCCCCGGTGTAGGTGACCCGATACAATCCTGATTGCACGCGGCGACCGCCAATCGCGAAGTACATCGCCCCATCCTGCGGGTTGATGACGATGTCCGTCAGCGGCAGTGGAGTGCCTGTGATGAACTCTTCGAATGTTGCCGAATAGGTTCCGCCCTGTGGCGTCAGATGCACGGCATACAGCTTGCCGTAGCTCCAGTCATTGATGAACAGAGCCTGCTGGTACTTGGCGGGGAACCTCGCACCATACCCGAACGTCACGCCCGTCGGGGAGCCGGGACCGATGTTGACCACGGGGGGGGCAGTATCGGCGTAGTATTCGGGGAACTTGGCTCCGCCGTTTCGCCATCCATAATCAACGCCGCTGAGCACCTGACACACGCGGGTGGGACGATACCAGGGCGTGTTGAAGTCCCACTCCATGTCGGCGTCGTAGGTGAAGAGTTCACCATCGGCATTGAAGGCGGCATCGTATTGATTGCGAAAACCGACCGTGACCAGTTCCCATTCCTTGCCGTCGGGATCGATCCGGCTTACATAGCCACCCGGAGCAGGCACGCCTTTCATAAAGCCTTTGCCGTATGGACGAGGCAGCATGTTGTCTTCGTCCCACAGCCGCGGCACGCGCGAGGTGGCGAATTCGGTGAGGTTGGTCTTGTTGCCACACACGACATACAGCGACTGACCATCGGGGGCAAGCAGCACGGCGTGCGGACCATGTTCACCGCCCGTACCGGGCAGCAGCCGCAGCGTCTCCAGAGAATCGAGCTGGTCGTCCCCATCGGTGTCGCGCACGCGGTACAGGCCACTCTCGTATTTCTTCCCTTTGTTGACGACGACATACAGGCTGTCGAAGGCCCACAGCAGTCCTTGAGCTTCGCCGATATCGACATTGATGGGCTCAATCTCGATGGTCTTGGCTCCGCGAATTCCTGGAGGAGTAATCCGGAACAGACCTCCATACTGGTCGCAGGCGATCAGGCGACCTTGAGGATCGACACACATGCTGACCCAGGACCCTTCTTCATCCATGGGGACAGAGTGCAGCAATTCCACCTGAAAGTCCTTGGCGATGACCATGCGGTCGATAGGAGTCGCTTCCGGTGTCTTCAGAGCAGCAGCGGCCAGCAGTTGTTCCTCGGTGATTTTCCAGGGCTCCCCGCCAATGGCTCCGACGACGTCGGCCTTCCGCCATCCCGCTGGTGCCTTGAATCCGGTTTCCTTCCAGCCCTTGGCTGGTTTGGTTGCTCCAAGCCACTCACCATCGGTCACTTCGGCCCAGGCATCACGCCAGCCCGACTCGAAGACGAGTTTCACCAGCAGCCCCGCGGCACTCTTCCCATTGGAGGCTTCCACAGCGATGACGTGCTTTCCGTCTCGATCGAGCAGCTTGGTCACATCGGCAAAGACCGGCTTTGACCAGTTGTTGTTGCTCACAACTTTCTGCCCATCGAGATATACGGTCAGCTCATCATCTGCGGTGGTGTACAAACGGGCGGCTGCCAGAGCCCCTTTGAGCTCGAATTCCTTGCGAAGGTACACCTTGGGAGCGGGGGCATCCCCTTCCTGGAGCCAGATCCACGAAGGTTTGGCCAATGCCGGTTGAACTTTGGGAGCTGGCTTCGGTTTGGCCTGGGCACAGGCGTCGTCCTGCGCGAGTCCCAGGCACGCGATCCATCCCATCATCACGCCGAGTACCAAGTGCTGCTTACTCATCAAATTTCGTACCTGTTTTCGGGGCGGAATCTGTCGCTGTTGATGCGACGATCGTAGCACACGACCAGTGGCGAGCCAAAGCAGCACCTCTTGGCAACAGGTGTCCAATTTCCGGTCGGAAACGCTACCCGTTGAGCGAGCACTCCCGTACACTTCGCGCTGCACATGCGTTTTTCTTCAGCAAGAGACTAAAATGTCCCACGAACACACCCACGATGAAAACTGTGACCATGGCGAGGAGATTACTGTTGAGGCAGGTGTTGCCGGACTGGTCTTGAGCTTTGCCGAATTGTCGTTTGCCCAGATCGACTTTGATGAGTTCGCTGCCGACCCGGTCAAGCGTCAAACCGGAGTGCAGTACCTGTTGGGCGCGGTCCGCGCATTCGCCGACTGGGAAGAACTGAACGATGAGTCTGTGGCCGTTATTTTGCGGTCGGTCGTGACGGAATTGTTCCCCTGGGACGAAGCCGAATGTTCGGATGCAGCAGCTCAGGCCCTCGCCGCCGAGGCCGCTGATGATATGATTGAAGCAGTCGCACGCGGTAACGAAGCCATGCAGGCGACCCTTGCTGCCACGAATTCGCTTGCCGATCTGGTTGAAGGGGTCGAAGGCTAGTTGCCCCAGAAGGGGTGTTCCCGTGTTCGGAGTTGTCAGCCTTTGCTGCCCGCTCTTCCTGACAGATCTCCCCAACAGAGGCCGCCATGAAGAAGTGCATGCGTTGCAATAAGCAGGCGTTCCTGCACATTACCGAACTGAAGGATGGGAAGTCGCTGGCTCTCCACCTTTGTGAAAGTTGCGCGCAGGAGTATCTGAACTCGGTGGAAGTTGGTGGGGTTCCCACGGACTTCACCGCCGGAACGGAATCCGTGGCGGAAGAAGAAGTCCTGGATGAAGAGACGTCGTCCAAATCGTGTCCCTACTGCGGAATTACTTACAAGCAATTTCGCAGTCAGGGACGGTTGGGCTGTCCGCATGACTATGAAGTTTTTCGCGACGAACTGGTTCCACTGCTGGAGAGTATCCACAACGGAGAAACACAGCACGTGGGCAAATGTCCGCCGCGGGCCTCGGAATCTTCGCGTCGGCATTACGAACTGTTGCGGCTGCGCAGCGAGTTGAAGTCCGCCATTGACGATGAGAGCTACGAGAAGGCTGCGGAACTGCGGGATCGCATTCAGCAGTTGGAAGACGAAGAGGAGTAGTCAGTTCGTCACCAACTCGGGCTGAGTGTCGGCCTGATCGAGCGGCAACGACGCGCCGCTCTTCGGTTTTCCGCTGTTTACGATGTTTGCCGTATGGCTGCCGACATTCCTCTTGCTCCTGCCGCCTGCTCTTCGGGATCGACTTCGGACGTTCCGGACGCACCTGACTATGAACGCGAACTGGCCTATTTCTTTGGCCGGCTGAACTACGAACACGCTCCGCAGACCGCTCGTTCTCTGGCAGACTTTCAGTTGGGGCGGATGCAGGACCTCCTTGCTCGTCTGGGGCATCCGGAGCTTCGCATTCCCTGCATCCATGTGGCCGGATCCAAGGGCAAAGGGTCCGTGGCGACAATGGTTGCCCGCATGTTGGAAGCGGCCGGTCTCAAGGTGGGACTGTTCACTTCACCGCACCTGTCGGACTTTCGCGAACGCATGACGGTCAATGGCGCGCTGTCGTCGAAGTGGGAACTGCTCGATCCCATGCGGCGACTGCATGCGATTGCCGAAGAAATGGCCGTCAATTCGCCATGGGGAGCACCGACGTTTTTTGAGCTGACCACCGCCCTGGGATGGCTCCACTTTGAACAACAGGCCGTGGACTTCGTTTCGCTGGAAGTCGGGTTGGGGGGGCGTCTCGATTCGACGAACCTTTGCGCTCCGCTGGTGACAGTGATCACCAGTATCAGCCACGATCACACGCGTCTGCTGGGCTCTACACTTCCCGAGATCGCCCGCGAAAAGGCGGGCATCATCAAGCCACGCGTGCCTGTGTTGAGCAGCGTGCGGGATGAATCGGCTCGTGAAGTGATCCGCAACATTGCCGCAAGTCGACTGGCTCCGCTGAAAGAGTTGGATGCCGACCTCGAACTGACGATTCTTCAAGAGTCTGCGTCTCATCCCCGTCGGCCTGCCTGCTGTGGCATCGCGGTGTCGGGGTCTGGCTGGAGCCATGAGAATCTTCAACTGGCGATGCCTGGTCGTCATCAGGCTCGAAATGCTGCCGTGGCTGTCGCTGCCGTGGAAGAGCTCAAACGTGTGGGACTGCAGGTTCCGGACTCAGCCATTCAGGAAGGACTGCGTCGGGCCGTAGTTCCCGGACGGATTGAAGTGTTGCGGGAGCAGCCGCTGCTGATCGTCGATGCGGCCCATAACGAAGCCTCCATTCAGGCACTGTGTGATACGCTCAGGCCGTTGCCCGCCGGACGCCGGCGGTGCGTGTTTGCCGCCTCCCGCGACAAGGATGTGCGGGCCATGCTGCGGGTGATTGGCGAATTCGCTGATGAACTGATTCTGACCCGCTACGTCAACAATCCTCGGGCCATGTCTCCCGAGGACCTGCAGGTGATTGCTGGTGAAGTGATGACCGGTCCAGTTCCGCTGGCTGACAATCCCCGGGCCGCTCTGGAACAGATTGAACGGACGGCGCGTGTGGACGACCTCGTTGTTTGTACTGGGTCGCTGTTTCTGGCCGCTGAAGTTCGCGAATTGATGGCCCGTGAGTGAAATGCCTCTTCGGGGGCGAGAAATGAATTAGAGGTCAGGAACTGTCCGGGCTGGCTGGACATCGCGGCGGGCAAATTCGACACTGAATTCACTTCCATCTCTGAGGCATCATCTTTCACCGAGAGGACACATCGCTCATGTTTGATCCGGCCCTGTTCGAACGCAAAGCCGATATTCGCGGCATCTATCCGAATCAGATCAATGAGGAACTGGCCTGGTTTACGGGGCGGTATCTGGCCCGCTCCCTCAAGGGACTTTCGGGGAAAGAACAGCCTCACGTGCTTGTGGGGCGTGATGGGCGGACCTCTTCGCCAGCCATTTATGCGGCGTTGGTGCAGGGCATCGCGGCCGAAGGCGGGGTGCCTGTTCCCGTGGGCATGGCAACATCTGACATGATTCAGTGGGGAGTCGGCGAGCAGGTGAACGGTGTGATTGCCGGGGCCATGGTCACGGCGTCTCACAATCCGCCGGAATACAACGGCATCAAAATGGTGTACTTCAATCCAGACACCAAAGGGCTCGACATCCTGCGACCGCTGGACCATCTGGCTCCGGCCTACGCTGCCGATTCCTCCGGCGCGGCTGCGCCCGCTGCGAGTTGTGCCCCGTTTCCAGCGGGGGGGCGGCTCGATCTACAACAGCGTTTCACAGCGGCGGCTTGTGAGCGATCGAAAAGGTTGAGCAACGCAACGGGCAAAGTCGTCCTCGATCCTGGCAATGGCGTCGGGGGACTGTTTGCCCCGCTGATGCGTGCCGAACTGGCAAAGCTGGGGGCCAAAGTCGATGTGCTGACGGTCGCTGAACACATCGATGGCCGCTTTCCGACTCGTCCTTCCAATCCCGGGCTGCCTGGGGCGGTAAAGCTGTTGCAGGAAACGGTCATCGAGCAGGGGGCTGCATTCGGGGCCGCCTTCGACGGCGATGCCGACCGAGTCTTTCTGGTCGATGAATGGGGGCAGTTCGTCAGCGGCTCGCTGCTGCTGGCGGCACTGGCACGCAACTACGTTCAGGCTGCTGGTCCTTCTGCCGAAAAACAGCCCACCGTTGTTTATGCGGCTGTCGCCTCCTGGTTGGTGCCACAAACGGTGAGAGCCGCGGGCGGAATTCCAGTGATCAGCCGCGTGGGGCAGGATGCCGCCAAGGTCGCACTGATGCAGACCGATGCCGTTTTCGGCGGCGAATCGTCGGCCCACTACAACTTCCCCGATACCTATTGTCTCGACTCTGGTCTGTTTGCCCTGATCGGGTTCTGGGACATGCTGCTGGCCTCTGGAAAGAGTTGCTCGCAATTGCTGGGTGAACTCAAACCTTGGCCGAGTAGTGGAGAAGTCAATCTGCGGTTCGAGTGCTCGGACTGGAAGTCTGTCAGTCGCGATGTCATTTCCACTGTGCGTTCGGAATACGCCGCAGAGACGGCCAACTGTTACATCCTCGATTTGGATGGAGTGAGTGTCTTCCATCCCCGGACACCGGAATTTGCAACCGTGGACGATGTGTTCAAGATCGATGAAAAACACGATCCTGAAGGGACCACGTATCGGCTGGTTCAGGACTACACGCCGGACTGGTGGTTCAATATTCGAGCATCGAACAATGAACCCCTGCTGCGTGTGAATTTCGAGTCAAATGACGCGGCAGATGTGGCCGGAAGAAC
>JAGQPW010000009.1:0-30363 GCA_020426515.1 Planctomycetaceae bacterium
CCGTTATCCGGTTCCGGGACCCTGTGTGGCGGGTAGTTTGACTGGGGCGGTCGCCTCCCAAATAGTAACGGAGGCGCGCGATGGTGGGCTCAGAGCGGTCGGAAATCGCTCGTCGAGTGCAATGGCATAAGCCCGCCTGACTGCGAGACTGACAAGTCGAGCAGAGACGAAAGTCGGCCATAGTGATCCGGTGGTCCCGAGTGGAAGGGCCATCGCTCAACGGATAAAAGGTACGCCGGGGATAACAGGCTGATACTGCCCAAGAGTCCATATCGACGGCAGTGTTTGGCACCTCGATGTCGGCTCATCACATCCTGGGGCTGGAGAAGGTCCCAAGGGTACGGCTGTTCGCCGTTTAAAGTGGTACGTGAGCTGGGTTTAAACCGTCGTGAGACAGGTTGGTCCCTATCTGCTGTGGGCGTACGAAACTTGAGGGATTTTCTCTTTAGTACGAGAGGATTTGGAGGGACGTACCTCTGGTGTTCCTGTTGTCTTACTCAAGGCAGTGCAGGGTAGCTAAGTACGGTTCGGATAAGCGCTGAAAGCATCTAAGCGCGAAGCCAGTCCCAAGATAAGGTTTCGATGAGTCCCCTGGAAGACTACCAGGTTGATAGGCTGTGATGTGTAAGGAGGGCGACCTTCTAAGCTGACCAGTACTAACGGACAAACGCTTGACCATTTTAGTTCTCTCGGCAATGCTGAAGATCTAAGAGCACGCACACGCGACTTACACAATATTGCGTTTGGTCGGATGAAATACTCCGACCCGACGATTTCCGGTGATCATACCTTGTTGGAAATACTCGTTCCCATTCCGAACACGATCGTCAAGCAACAAGGGCCGATGATAGTGCCGCAAGGTGCGAAAGTAGGTTGTTGCCGGTTCTTTTCTAAAAGCCCGGGCTGTAAAAAGCCCGGGCTTTTTTCGTGTCTATTGCGAACTTGAAGGGCATCTGCCTGGAGCGCCACTATGAATACCGAGGATGTCAGTGCCGATGACTTGGGCCCGAGGGTGTCCGGCAAGCTCGTCGTGTTGTGTATGGTCGGATTCGCCATGCTGATGACCGGTCTGATGATCGGCTACTGGGAGGCATATACCCGTCCATTTCGTGATCTTCAGGTGGCCATCAACGAGCGGTTTCCTGGTTGTGGCCCGCGCGTGATCGGTGGGCGGCATCGCAGTGGGCGCGATGGGGCTCCGAATACTCTGCGCGTGCTCATTTACGTGGACTCTGAGGACTTCAATCCTGAGGAGGAGTCGGCCCGGCGCACGGAAGTGGTGCGGGAATTGGTGGATCTGGCATCCAGGTACCAGGAGCTCGATTCGTACGAGCTGCTGGAGATTCGATTGATGCAGGCGCTGCCGGAGAAGAAATGGCGACGTTGGGACGTGGCCCAATCTCCTCGGGTATGGCGCGAAGAGTTAACGGCAGCGGGGATCGCGACGGATCACTGGCCGTCAACGACTGAAAAGGCGGCCGATGATCCGGCTGGGCCGGTCAACGTCAGTGATAAAGTCGGTTCGGAATAGATGCCCCGGTCGATTCGGTAGGTGATTCGGTGTCGACCTGCCGGCAAAGTGACGATGGGGGGCTGCGTTGATGCGAGTGCGTCTTTTCCGATCCAGATCGAAATGCCTTCACCGCGATTGGTCTGCAGCTCGATTGCTCCGGCTTTGGTGACATCAAATTCGGCTGAGAGATAGAGCACCGCGTTGCCTGTCTGGTCGGTCAGCTCTTCCAGTGGCAAATTGCCGTCGACTTGTGCGTAGACGGATTCCCAGGTTTTCGCGGCCAGCACCTCGTCTTCAAATTCGAGGATGTTGGGGATCGAAGAGAGCAGGCCGGGATTTGGTTGGGTGAGAATCTGCCAGCGCTGCATGCGTTGAGATTGGCGGATGGCGAAGTCTCCGGGCTTTCCGAGCTCTGCGAGAAATGCAATCAGGTCAATCAGCTCGGCGTGGGTCATGAACTTGACCAGCCCCTTTGGCATCAGTGACTTACCGTTGATCTGGTCTTCAATATCGGCCAGTGGAATTGAAGTCAGATGTCCATTGGTGTCTTTGAGAACCAGGGTGTCATCCGTCTGGTCGTGGATAATCCCCTGGATGACTTTCCCATCGAGCGTCAGAACGACCTTTGTCGTGTAGGCTTCTTTGATGGCCTGATCCGGGTCGAGGACCGACATTGCCAGGTATTCAACGGGTGAGCTGGCACCCACGGCGCTCAAGTCGGGGCCAACCTGTCCACCGGCCTTGCTCACGGAGTGGCATTTCATACAGCTGAGATCCTTGCGGCGAAAGACTTTCTCACCGCGGTGAGGATCGCCTTGTGACCGAACTTCATCAATCAAAGCGGCGAGTTCTTCGGCGTTTGGGACCGGCATGTCCTCCGAAATGCCCGCGATTTTCCCGAGAACATCACTCAGGGTCTTGTCGCTGCGGCCCACGGAATACATGTGGCGGAGTGCAAGTTTGGCCACATCGGCGGTTGGCGGTTTGTCCGTCAGTGCTTTGGCCAACAAGTCGGCCCCGCCTTGCTGGTCCAGGAAGGCATCAATGAGGGGGCGCGGATCATCACGTTCGCCAGCGCTGGCCAGGACATCGGCGGCAGCATGAGCGGCATCGTCCGGTGCGATCGTCAACAGGCCGGAAACTGCGGCTGTTCGGGTTCGAAAGTCTGATTCGGGAGACAGAAGTTGCCGTATTGTTGCCTTGGCTGCTGTGGCATCCAGCCTCAAGAGGCTTTGCAGGGCAGCGTAGCGTTCGCCTGCAGGTGTTTCATTCGAAGTCGCCAGCTTCTGGAGCACCGGAGCGGCCGCAGTGATCTTCCAGTCTCCCGCCAGTCCAATGGCCAGCTGCTGCAGCTGAGGGTTATCCTGCGTGATGAGCCCGGTGATTCCACTTAAGTCGCCAGCGGGAATGACCTTGCGGTTTGCGGATGCGGCTCGCAGCGACTCCAGGACCGAGATCCGTAGTTCGGTGGGCCATGTTTCAGGTGACAAAGTCTGTTCGAACACGTAGGCCAGATCGTGCTCGTTTCCTTTTGAGCAAATCAGCTCCACGATGCGTTCGCGATTGGATTCTGGAACCCGACCGCTCTTCAGGAGCTTCAGGACCGGGCCCACGGCGCTGGGAGGATCGTCCGCACGGCCAGCCGAGGCGGCCGTCAGGATGCAGCAGGTGACGCAAAGCAGTCCGAAAACATAGCGATTGAATGTCAACACGAGGCCTCTCCGGGCGGGAGCTTCAATTGATGTCAGGATTCGAGGACTAATGTTCGTCCCGAGTTTGCAGGAACAGGGCTTTCTTTTCGCCGGGCAACGTAAAGTCGAAACCGCAGTTACGAAAAAATTCTTCCGACGAGGTAATGACCATGACTTCGTAGATGTTGCGATGCGTGGCCAGGTCCACACAGGCACGCGTCAGCAGTCTGCCGATGCCTTTGCCCTGCAGGCCTTCCTGCACACACAGGCTGCGAATTTCGGCCAGTTTTCGTGAGTAAATCTCCAGCGTCGCAAAGCCCACGATCTGTCCATTCAGCTCGGCGACGAAGCCGTTCGTGACCAGTTCGGCCAGTTCGTCCTGAGTCCTTGGGAGCACACGTTTTGCGTCGACGAACGGTGCAATCAGCGTCTCGATTCCTTCGACGTCCACGTGGGTCGCGGGGCGAACAACAATATCGGCGAGGTTGGACATGGAGCGGAACGGAGTAGGGCGCAGGAGCCAAGGTGGTTATTGCACGTCTTCGTCGAGCGGCGGCTCTGATTCTGACGATGTGGGGCTGGGGCTGCGGCGGAAAACGGCCACAACATCCGATGTCGGAACAACATACAGAACGTTGTTCGGTTCCAGGTCCACTGGGATGGCGTTCTTGGGGTGGAACAGCACCTTGTCGTATTTCCGGACCGGAAAGTCGGCATTGTTGCCAACTTCGGTGCTGATTTCGACGACGCGTCCGGTGATGGTCGGGATTTCGGCTTTGTCTGGTAGCACAATACCTCCCCGCGTCTGATGGCGACTTTCATCTTTGCGGATCAGGATTCGCGGTCCCAGTGGCTCCACGAACTCGTTCACGTTGGATTCCTGTTGTTTGTCGTTGTGTTGTCGAACGGCGAAATTATAGGAGTTGCGTCCGCAGCTGGTACTCAGGAAACATGGGCAGCTCGTGAGTGGCTGCGAAAATCGGATCTTCACGAGGGCATCAGTGTGCATATGGACAGAACTGAGCTCTGGTTATGCGGATTGTGTCGTCAAGGAGAGGTGAGTCACGCTCCCTGTGGACTTCCATCTCGCTTTCCTTGCCTGGATTGACGATCCTCTTTGAAGAGTTGCGGGTTTCAAGGAATGAGGCTTTGGCCCGTCCTGAGGACATGGTTTGATGACTGAATGGCTGATCGTCGAATCGACGCGTGAGTCAATCACCCTGCTCGAAGCTGGAATTTCCCCAGCGGGAGTGGAGGTGACGGCCTGCGCGCGCGCCTCACTGCTGGAGAACTTTGCCGCCGACCCCGAAGTTCTTGCCGAGCAACTGGTCACGTTGCGAGGCAGGTCAACGGTCAAGCAGGTCTTGCTCGTGGTGCCGCGGGACGTCGTCGTGTTGCGGCAGTTTGAACTTCCGAGTGTGCCTGATAATGAATTGCCGGATCTTGTTCGGTTTCAGGCGGCGACGAAATTCGCGACACCTGTCGACGAGCTGACGCTGGACTTCATTCCACTGGCCTCTCGGGCCGAAGGGATGGGGCGAACCGTAATCGCAGCTTCGATCGACATTGCTCTGCTGGAACGCTGGCAGAAGGCGTGCGAACTGTGTGGATTGCAATTGGTCGGCTGCACTCCCAGTTCAATCGCCCTGGCGGAACTCGTGGGGCGCGAACTGGGGCCGAGCCATCGCGAACGAACGCCGACACTGGTGATCTACGGCGATGAGCAGCGTCTCGAGTTGCTGCTGCTCGATCAGGGGTGTCCGCTATTCAGCACGAACGTACACGTGCGGGTGGAGGGGCAATCGATTGAGCGGTTGCTCGATCGGGAACTGAAGCGGGCCGCAGTGACGCTGAATCAGGTGGAACCGGGAGCTGAGATTGCTCAGGCTGTTCTGTGTGGACAGAATACTGCCGCCGCAGCCTGGCTGGATGTAGTTTTCGCCGATCGCTGGTCACTTTGTCATCCGCTGGAGACCTCGGGAGAGACGCTGCAGATCCGGTGCGATACGTCACTTATTTCCCTGCCGGCACTTGGCATGGCGTTGGCGCAAAGTCAGCCTCACGTGCCAGGACTGGATTTTCTTCGTCCTCGTCGGCGTGTGGAGCAGCGGGACTGGAGTCGGTGGAAGCTGATCGCCGGAGTTGTCGCCGCAGTGCTGGTGCTGCTCGTTGCCTACGGGAGTTATCTCTCCTACCTGGGCGGGCTTGAAGATGATGTGCTGGCGCTGAAAAAGCGGCAGGCCGATTTGCAGCAGACATTGACGGCTGGGGCTCCCGGCGAGGAATCGGCCCGACTGATCGAGGACTGGGAACAGACCCGCAGTGACCCGTTGCAGTTCCTCATTCAACTCAAGGAGTCTTCTCCCGAGACTGATCGACTCTATTTCCGCAGCCTGAAACTCATACCGCAGGCAGGTGGCGTTCAGATGCGCGTGAATGGAAGTGGAAATGCCCGTCAGCGAAGTGATGTCGAGCAAATGTATCGGCAGCTGGAGGAAAATGGTTTTCGAGTGCGGGCGAAGGCCATTGATCGCTTGAATCGCGATCCCGATTACCCGTTTGTATTCGAACTGGATGCTGACCTGCAGCGCCCCGTGGCCAGTGCAGCGACTCCATCGGCCAGGAGTTGAACCTGCCTGTCGTATTCCCGATGAACGTTTTTGTGACCCACTGATTGATCCATGCAGCAACGTGAGAAAATCCTGGCTGGCGCACTGGGCGGCATTGTCGCTTTGTGGCTCGTTGGCCCGATGCTCGACTCGACGTTCCTGCAACCGCTGCGCGATGCGGACGCCCAGTTGAGCAGCGAGCGGCAGGCGTTCGCACAACTGGAAGAAAGAGAACTGCAGTTGATGCGGGCGCAGTCGAGACTCAAACGCTGGAAGGAGATCAGCCTTCCAGCCGATCCCGATGTGGCGATGCGGCTGTATCAGGAATGGTTGACCGATCTCACCGAACTGAGTGGCTGGCAAGCGGTGAAGGTCACGCCCGGCCGCCGCGTGCCCAAGGGAAAGACATATTCAACGGTGCCGGTCACACTCGAAGCCGATGTGACCTGGGAACAGCTGGGGCGGTTTCAGACGCTGTTCGGACAGGCCGATCTGCTGCAGCGAATCGCCCAATTGGAGGT
Source organism: Planctomycetaceae bacterium (assembly GCA_020426515.1). Lineage (GTDB taxonomy): Bacteria > Planctomycetota > Planctomycetia > Planctomycetales > Planctomycetaceae > JACKHO01. Next base: position 6,335 of record JAGQPW010000009.1, read on the forward strand.
GAGCAGCCGCAGCAGCGGGGAACGCGTTCCCCTGACGGTCACGATCACCGCAGAAGCTCTCTCGTTGACCAGCGGGCCAAAGACGAACGAACTGACGGCAATCTCATCACTGGCCGGTGAACTGGGGCTGGAACAGGGACAACTTCAGATTGAGGATACGTCCGACTTTCCAAAGTCTGCCCCATTTCTCTTGCAGGTGGGTGCAGAGTTAGTGAAGGTGTCGAACGTTGTCGGCAATCGCTGGACGATTGAACGTGGCATCTGGCAGACATCGCCGCGTAAACACGCGGCTGGAACATCTGTCGTGTTGTTCCCTGCCGATGATGTGAACGGCGAGGCCATGGCCAGTTTGCAGCGTTTCAGTGTCAGTGAATTCTTCGCCAAGCCGCAGCCCGAAAAGTCGTATGTCCCCAAACTGGTTGCTGGTTCACCACCACCAGCCTACTTCGAGAAGCCCTGGTCATTTTCTGTGAAAGTGCAGGGCTGGAATCCCGAGTGGGACGATCCGGCATATGCGCTCGCGGGAGATGTGCCCGAGGGGCTGGAGATCAATGGGCTCACCGGGGAACTCAGTTGGACTCCACCGGCAATGGAAGATCCGTACACGCGGGAGTTCTCCGTAGCGGTCATGTCCATTTGGGATGAACGCCCCAAGCTGACTCAATCCTTCACAGTCAAAGCCCGACGTTCCAATTTGCCGCCAGTTCTCGATGTCCCCGAGACGCTGCCCGTCTATCTCGGGCGACCAGCCGAATTTGATCTCGCAGGCCGTAACCCGGAAGGTGAGGACGATCAACTCACGTATACCCTGGAAGGGGCATTGCCAGCCGGAGCTTCGTTTGATGTCAGGTCTGGTTTGCTGACCTGGAAACCACCATTGGAGGCGGTGCCGGGAGAAATGGAACTCACGGTGCGCGTCACCGATAACGGGGAGCCTCCACTTTCCGCTTCACAAACGGTGAAGCTTACGATTGCCGACGATGTGGCGCTGTACACCTACCTGACCGGCATCGTTGACGTGAGTGGTCGCCAGCAAGCCTGGTTGCGGGACCGGACGACCAATCGACGCACTGTTGTGGGTGTAGGTGATGAGTTCCGGTTTGCCGACGTCGCGGGAACGGTTCGCGAGATGGGTTATGACTACGTGGTCATTGAGCGTGCCGATGGTCGCTATCAGCTGCGGACCGGCCAGAATCTGCGGCAACTGGAGCCGCTGCCAAAAAGGCCAGTTCCAGAAAACCCAGCGACAGAACCTCCGTCACCGGCCATGCCAGAAGCGGTGCCCGCAAGTCGCTGAGTCGAATCGAGGTTGGATTCGGATTCAGGAGAACGGCTGAATCACAAACCGGGAGGCTGGTGCAGGGGAGTTTCCGGTTCGCTCGTACGAGACCAGATACTCCACTTCGCCAACCTGCAGGTGATCTCCAGGGTCAATCACGCCGCACAACATGGCCGCTTCGTTCACGCGGGGAATCTGCTGCCGGCTCAAGGTTTTCAGGTACAGGTGACCATGCTCTTCGCAAAGACAGAAATCTCCTGGCTGGCCGGAGCGCGCTTCGTGAAGGCCCACTTGAGGGTCACATTCGAGCAACACGGGCAGCCGATCGAAACGCAAAACTGGCCCCTGTGACGGGGATCCCACGGCATAGAGTCGGACTCGCATGGTGTTGCCTCCAGAGGGAACGGGATGTCAGTTCCCAGCCAGAATGCAATGCGAGTGCCAGTCCACTCATCGAAATGATCGTTTGCGATCTAATGCTTATCGCTGAATGTTCTTGCGCTGAAATTTCGGCACTGGCTGAAAGATCCCTGCTGCGTGAATCGGAGGCAGCAGCGATGATTTGCAGAGCATTTCAACGATGAGCGATGCGTGCGAACGGCCTTGGGCGGACGGGCAAAGATCAATGATTGAACAGAAACTCGCGACTGCTCAACAGTGCCCAGAACAGGTCCTCGACGGCCTGGCGTTTTTCGGCGTCCGGCGTTTCCGCAAGTACCGCGAGCGTCTGTTGCCGTTCGCGCGGCGTGGGGAAGCGCGAGAGGCATTGCAGGAAGACTTCGTCGATCAGGCTGTCGGTCGACATTCCTTCGGCCTGCAGTTTTACCAGCGTGGCGACTCGGCCTGTCTCGGCGGAGAGTTTGTCGTTGATGGTACTGCCGTTGGAAATGTGCAACACCTGCACCATGCTCGGTTCGTCCGAGCGCTCACACTCGCAAACAATATTGCGAGGATTCCGACCGAAGGTTTCGAGGAAGTATGATTCCACGGCTGAGTCGTAAAGCTGCACCGCGCGCGTGCCGAGCGGGTAGAAGTCCGTCTTCTGTCTGTCGGCTCCGGGGAAGGCGACGAATTCGAATTTGGTGGGCACGTCCGTCGCTTGAGCCACCGCATCGTGCAGCACCTCGGCCATCAGTCGTCGCGGATAGTAACGGGAATAGAATCGCTGTTCGGCAGCATTCTCCGGGAGAGGCTGGCTGGAACGCTGGTACGTTTCCGATTGCAGGATGGCCCGCATTACGCTTTTGACATCGAACTTGTGCTCGACGAGATGCTGAGCGGCGGCTGCGAGCAGCTCCTCGTTGCTGGCCGGATTGGTGACCCGCATGTCGTCTTCGGCATCCACGAGACCAACACCGAGGAAATTGGCCCAGATGCGATTGGTGATCGCGCGGGCAAAGTACGGGTTCTCGGGAGCGGTCAGCCAGCGGGCCAGCTGGATGCGGCGATCGGTTGGATCATCAAATTCGAGCGGTGTTCCATCCAGAGGCGTTGGCGGCTGCGGTTTGCCGGTGCGAGGTTGCACGAGTTCACCGGTTTCCACAACGTACAGGGTCCGCAGGCCATCGCCGTTGCGTGATTCTCCTCCCCAGCCTTTCGCCCGCACACGCGAGAACAGATTGGCCATGGCGTAGTATTGATCGTTCGTCCATTTCTCCAGCGGATGATTGTGGCATTTGGCGCAACCGATGGAGAGCCCCAGGAACGACTGGCAGGCATTCTCCGTCATGTCCTCGGGAGTCTGATTGAGAGCAAAGAAGTTCGTTGCTCCATTCTCGTGGCTGCTCCCCGTGGAGGTCAGGATTTCGCTGACAAATTCGTTCCACGGAGTATTCTTTTCCACGTGGCCTCGAATCCACATGTAGTAGGCCTTCAAAGCCTCCGGGCGCAGCAGCGTGCCGTTGAGCATCAGTACGTCTGACCATTTGTAGGTCCAGTAGTCCACAAATTCGGGCCGCGAGAGCAGGTCTTCGATCAACTGGTCGCGCTTGTCTGGTGCGGAAGACGTCAGGAACGTGCGGACTTCGTCGGGTGTCGGCAGCTGGCCCACGGTATCCAGGTAGGCACGCCGAACGAATTCGGCATCGGTGCAGCGGGCCGAGGGGAGCAGGTTCAGACGTTGCAATTGCCTGTTGACGTGCTCGTCAATGAAGTTGCGGGCCGGGAGTTCCGCGTACTTCGCCGGGTCCACCTGATGTGGATAGGGGACCGTGATCCGAGCCATCACAATCTGCGACGAGAACCATGCGGTGATCGCTCCTTCGCCGGGACCAATCACCGAGACTTCGCCCGCAGCATTGATGGTGCAGACCGTCTCGTTGGTCGACGTCCATTTGATCCAGCGGGTGACATCTTCGGAGCGACCATCCGTGTAGTGAGCCCGCACGAGCATTTGCTGCTGGGCTTCCGGCTGGAGAGTAACGCGGGCCGGAAAGATTTCCAGCTTCTGTAACCGGGGATCGTCTTCCTGTGGAGAGACCGCACCGTTGGCGATCCAGTCGGCGAGTATCTCGTACTCAAGGGACTCCGTTTCGAATCGCAAACCTCCCTTGTGCGGCATGCCGCCAGAGGGTTTGGCCAGCAGCAGACTGCGTCCGGGGTCGGCAAACTCAATGCGTCGACCACGATCCTGCTTCACGATGTTGAAGTAGTCGGTCGAGGGGTCGTACCCCTGCAGTGACAGGCGGAATCCCCCCTTGCCAGCCAACGCCCCGTGGCAGGCTCCCATATTGCAGCCAGACTTGGAGAGGACCGGCAAAACGTGATTGCGGAAACTGCGGTTGGCTGGCTGATCCTGTCCGTTAACGGTCACTGTGACCTGGGTTTTCGCTTCCCCGGCAGTGGCCGTGATGGTGGCCTGACCATTGGATTTGGGGGACAGCAAACCAGAGGACGAGACGCTCGCAATGGCGGGATCGCTGCTGCTCCATTTGACTTCGCGAACCTGCAGGCCAACCGCTTCGCCGTCCACATGCTGCACGATCAATTGCTGCGTCGCAGTTGGGCCGTCGAGTGTTGGATCCTCAGGCAGGATGCGAAATTCATCGGCCAACAGCGCCGTAGGGGCTGCCAGCAGGACACTGAGGCACAGAAGTTGTCGAATACTGCTCATCGTCTCGACCTTGAAATTGGGTGCCGCTGGTCCCGTTTGCCTGGCGGGAGCGGCGAGGTGGGGCAGGGAGGCAGGATCGTTGTTCACAGAGACATCCACCAACTTGGATGCAAGCCCTATGATGCCGTGTCGGATGGGCGGGCTGCAAGTCTCGCGATGTGAGCTGCCTTGTTCCGATCCTGACGATGCTCGATACTCGCGATCGATCATGACCACGGATTGACCACACATTGAAGGCGACAATGCGATTTCTGCTGACGAACGATGATGGTTATGGAGCCCCCGGGCTGGAGACGCTGGAGCGAGCCGCGATCGCTCGTGGCTCAATCAGTGTGATTGCCCCGGATGATCACTTATCGGGATGCAGCCACCAGATTGTCGACAAACGACCGATTGCCGTGACTCACAAGGGCGAAGGACGATTCACGCTGGATGCGTTCCCCGCCGACTGTGTCCGATTGGCGAATCAGGGGCTGGTTCCTGAATTCGACTGGGTCTTGTCGGGCGTAAACAACGGCGGCAATCTCGGAGTCGATCTGTATCTGTCCGGCACCGTCGCCGCGATTCGAGAGGCGGCCATTCTGGGGCATCGAGCGATCGGTTTTTCCCAGTACCGTCGTAATCGTCACGTCGAAGCCGACTGGTCCTGGACTGAACGACAGGTGGGACGTGTACTGCCCGTGCTGCTGGAGCGTGGGCTTGACCCCGGCTACTTCTGGAACGTGAATTTTCCTCATCCGGAAGGGGATATCGATCCGCCGCTGGTCTTTTGCGATCCAGATCCTCAGCCGCTGCAACTGGCCTACGTTTCCAACGGGGAAACGTACACTTATTCCGGCAGCTACCAGAAACGCCCTCAAACTCCCGGGCACGATGTCGAAGTCTGCTTTGGTGGGGCCATCGCCATTTCGCTGGTTTCCGTGTTTCATGCCTCCTGATCCCCTGGATCACTACTGATGCGTCTGATCATCGAGCCCATCTGGAGCTGGCCGACCGTTGTGGTGACGGGGCTTGTGCTCGTGGGCATCGTGCTCTGGACGTATCCCTCGAGGCTGCGACCGTTGTCTCCGTTGTGGCGGCGGACATTGCTGTCGTTGCGGTTGCTGACGGCCCTGATTCTGCTGTTCGCCATGTTGCGTCCAGCGGTCGAGATTACGGAAGAGGATCACGAAGCGTCGAAGATTCTGATTCTCACCGACACCAGTCGCAGCATGGGGACGCCCGATATGCCCGGTGGTCTCACGCGCCGGGCAGCGCTGCTCAAGACGCTTGTCGATCACGAAGATGCGTTGCAGCGGCTCAAGGATGCAGTCGACATCGAGTTCTTCGACTTTGCCGACGAACTGTTGCCGGTGGTCACCCCCGAAGCGACAGCCGATGGTCCCTTTACAGCCATTGGCAAACTGCTGCAGACGCTGCGTGAGGAAGAGACCGGTCAGCGCGTGGTGGGGGCATTCCTGCTCAGCGACGGGGCTCAGCGCGCGGGCGGCGAGGACGAGATCGACCCACGCAGCGAAGCCCGACGCTTTGCTGAGCAGAGTGGTGTGCCGATCAACACCGTGGTCTATGGAACTTCGGAACTGTCATCCGCCGGACTGGACCTCGCGGTTGAGGATCTCTCGCTCGATCAACCGGTGACCTTCGAACGCAAGACCGTCCCGGTCCGCGCCAAGGTGCGGCTGCTGGGAGCGGCGGGCCGCAAGGTGCGAGTCCGGCTGCTGCTCGAAGATCGCACCGGGAAAGGGCTTGGCGAGGCGGGCGAACTCAAGCCACTTCCTCTCTCGCAGGATGCCCGCCCGTTTCGTGACATTGAAACTCGCGAGAACGCCGAAGAGATTCCCGTGGAACTCTCCTTTGTTGCTTCGCAGGCGGGAGAGTTCAAGGTTGCGATCGAGGTCGTACCGCTGGAAGGCGAAGTTAAAACGCTCAACAACCGTCTGGAAACATTGATCACGGTACGCAAGGGGGGGCTGAAGGTCGCCTACTTCGATGTCTATCGACCCGAGCAGCGTTTCCTGCGCCGGCTGAACGACACTGCCAAAATTCAGCTCGATTTTCAGCTCGTCCTTTCAGGCGAGTTTGGCAAGCAGACCACCATCGATCCCCGGCTGTTCGAGCAGGGGGCGTACGATGCGTACATCATTGGCGATGTGCCGGCTTCGGTGTTTCAGAATGGCAATCGATCGCTGCTCGTCGAACTGGAACGACGCGTGAACGAAGGGGCCGGGCTGGCCATGATTGGCGGCCTGCACAACTTTGGAGCGGGGGGCTACGCTTCGTCGCCACTGGCGAAACTGCTGCCGGTCAAAATGTCGCCAGCCGACTCCATCGGGTTGACTGACCCGGCTGTTCCCGGTCAGCACTTTTCGCAGAAGTTGCAAGTCCTTCCAACTCCCGATGGAGAACGTCACTACCTGATGCGGCTGTCGAGTTCCGGGAACGACAAAACGTGGCGGGCGTTGCCCAAGGTGGGGGGGGCGAATCGACTGGCGCCACGATCGGGAGCCGTCGATGTACTCGCGGAATCCGAAGATGGCGCCCCGCTGCTGATGGTGGCCGATACCGGACGCGGACGGACGCTGGCGTTTGCCGTCGACGAAACCTGGAAGTGGTATCTGCATGGATACAGCGCTGAGCATCAACGCTTCTGGCAGCAGCTCATTCTGTGGCTGGCCCGCAAGGAGTTTGAAACCGAAGGTCAGGTTTGGGCACGCGTGGAGCCTCGCAACTTTCCGCCCCTTTCTCGCATTCCGATCGAGGTGGGCTCACGCGACGAAAGTGGAAACCCGATCACCGATGCCAGCTATCAATTGGAAGTCATTACGCCCGGAGATGGAGCCAAACCGCTGGTGACGCAGCGGGTTGGCGATCATGCGCTGGGGGAGTTTGCGGACACGCTGGAGCCGGGCGACTACTGGGCTCGCGTGCAGGCGACCCGTAGTGGGGAATCGCTGGGACTGCCCGCCATGGCGCGATTCATCATTAATGCCCGAGACATCGAACTCGACAATCCGACCGCCGATCCCGACCTGATGCGAGAAATCGCCGAAATCACAGGGGGAGTGGCTGTCGCCCCCGAAGACTTTGGGACCTTCATCGACAAGTTGCTGGAAGCTGGCATCAATACGGAGATGCTGCGACATCGGCGCATCAACCTGTGGGACCACTGGCTGCTGCTCACTCTGTTTGTCCTGCTGATGAGCACGGAGTGGACGATTCGCAAGCTCAAAGGGCTCGTGTAGGATCGCGGGCGATGCAACGGTTGCTTACACTGTCGGCATCAACAGTCGCTTGTGTGACCCCTCACCCTCAGGAATGCCTCATGACTCCGAACCGTCGCGACTTCATCAAGGTGGCCTCTGCCACTGCCGCACTTTCCACTCTGGGAACCGCCTCGATGACGCAGGCAGCCGAACGTCCTCGCTCCAACAAGGGGCGCATCTTCAAGGCGAACAAAGGCGGGAGCATTGGTGCGAACAAAGAGCAGATGGTGGCCAAGCTGCAGCAGTACAAGGATCTCGGTTTCGATGGCCTCGAAGGGGGCATCCCCGGCATCCCCGATTTGGGGGCCTTGCGTGAAGCCATTTCAGAAGTCGATTTTCCTGTGCATGGAGTAGTCGACGGCGTGCACTGGAAGGACCGACTCTCTTCGCCCGATCCCGCTGCTCGCCAGATTGGCGTTGAGGCACTGGTGGAGGCGATTAAAGGTTGCCATGCGATTGGCGGCTCGGCCGTACTGCTCGTTCCTGGCAAAGTGACCGGCGACGATGAAACGCACGATGACGTCTGGTCGCGGTCGATCATTGAAATCCGCAAAGTGCTGCCGGTCGCGTCGCGCTACGGAATTCGCGTGCTGATCGAAAATGTCTGGAACGGCTTCTGTGAGACTCCCGAACAACTGCGGGACTACATCGACGAAATCGACAGCACCTGGGTCGGCTCCTACTTCGATATCGGAAACGTCCGCAAGTTCGGCAAGCCGGAAGACTGGATTCGTGTCCTCGGTCAGCGGATCGTCAAGCTCGATGTGAAAGACTGGGGCGTCAAGAATGGCTTCTGCCGACTCGGCGAAGGCGACGTCGACTGGCCCGCTGTGCGGACAGCCCTGGCCGAAATCGGCTTCACCGGCTGGGCCACCCGCGAAGGGGGCGACAACTCCCTGGAAGACACGGCTCAATTGATGGACGAACTGCTGGATTTGTAGTTTCGGATTGGCCCGGTTGGCGGGGATGTAGCATTGGGTGGCGGGGGCGCTCCGCGCTAGCGGATGCCCCCGATTCTCAGCCCCATCAATCGGAAGGCATCCACTCCGGCGGAACCGGATCAATCGCCAATGAACCAGTGACCGTAGCGTGCGTCGCGACGCACAGGCCTGAGTGGATTTTCATGCACTGAGCCGGGTTGGGACCGTTGTGCGGACCAGCATGTTCACCATTCGGCCTCGGGGAAAATGGTGGCAGGGTGGCCCGACCGACTCAGCAGTGCCTCTGCCGGGGGCCCACTCGACTGCTTTCCCAACTGCCATTTTCCAACAGCAAAAAGCCAAAAGCCAAGAGCCAACGGCCCTCAAAACAACAGCCGCTGCCCCTTGGCATCCATTGGTGGCTTGAAGTGTTCCGTCGTTGTGGGAGTCAGAGGCTGGAAGCCGAGTTTCTTGCGGAAGATCTGAAACATAGTCCGGATTTGCTGCGCCACTTCTCCGGTTCCTCGCATCCGCTGGCCAAACTCGGCAGAGTTCAGTTTGCCGTCGCGGGTCTGACGAATGAGTCCTTCCACTTTATCTTCCTTGAGAGGCTGCGTTCGATGCAGCCACTCGCGAAATACGGGTTCCACGGTCAGCGGGAGTCGCAGCAGTTGATAGTTGGCATCACCGGCACCAGCCGAGCGCGCTGCTTCGAGGATGTGGGGGACTTCGTGATCGTTCAAACCGGGGATGATGGGAGCTGCCATCACGCGGGTCGGGATCTGTGCTGAGGCCAATGTTTCGATGGCACGCAGCCGTGCGGCGGGAATGCTCGTGCGTGGTTCCATGTCTCGGGCCAGCTGTGGGTCAAGCGTGGTGACTGAGATGTTCACGTGCACCAGATTGCGGGCGGCCAGGTCTTTGAGGAGATCTACATCACGCACGACGAGCGCGTTCTTGGTGATGATTCCCACTGGTTGTCCGAATCGGGCGGCGACCTCCAGGCATTGCCGCGTCAATTTGAACTCACGCTCCGCCGGCTGATAGCAGTCGGTCACGCCGCTGAACACGATCAACTCAGGCTGCCAGCCGGGCCGCGCAAGGAACTCCCGCAACAGGGCCGCCGCATTGTGCTTGACGAACACCTGCGTCTCAAAATCGAGCCCGGCATTGAGTCCCAGGTACTCATGTGTGGGGCGGGCATAGCAGTAGGAGCAGCCATGCACGCAGCCTCGGTAGGGATTCACGCTGTAGCGGAACGGGATATCGGGTGAGTCGTTTTCGGAGACGATGGAGCGTGAGGTGTCATCAAGGTACCGAATGGGGCGGTCCATACGCTCGTTCAAATACTCCTGATCCCATTCCACGTGTTCGAGGTCCGTCTCGCGATGGACGGTGTCGAAGCGGTTGGGGGGATCGAGTTGTGAACCGTGCCGCACGGCCATGGGGCGCTCCGGAAGACTGTTTCATTCATTGGACTCCAGTGAAGGCGACAGGTCAAACTCCGGGAGGCGGAAACATCGCAATCTCCGGTGGACGACATTTTTTGTGTCAGAGCCAGCTTCGAGCGAAGAAAAGTCGGCGGCGGTCGAATATCATCTGTAATGTCCCTGGAGGAGGAGAGGTTGAACAGCTCGACGAATTTCGAACACGATCCACTGGCGGTCTTCTGCCCGGCCTGTAATGCCGCGTTCGCCGTTCTCGACCATCCGCGCGACTGCCCTCGGTGCGGGATGCCCTTGCGATTTGAAGGGGATGCGACGCTTCCGACGCTGCTGCTGCACGAAGATCAGCACGTCACTCCAGCCTCCAACAAGGGGGCCGACCGCTGTCTGCAGGATCTTCTGGGGGCGGAATTCGGCAACTACGATGTCGAAACGCTGCTGGGACGCGGGGGCATGGGCTGGGTGTTTCTGGCTCGGCATCGACAGCTTCGTCGGCCCTGTGCACTAAAGATTCTCTCTCCCGAGCTGGTCAAGAACGATCCGGAGTATCTCTCCCGGTTTCATACCGAAGGAGAAGCCGCGGCGTCGCTGGTGCATCCCAACATTGTCACGGTTCACGCGATTGGTGAAGAGCAGGGGCTGCACTACCTGGAGATGGAATTTATTCCGGGGCGGTCGCTGCAGGTGGCGTTGCGTGGAACGAGGCTGCCTCCACTGCGGGCCGTTACGATTACGGCGGCCATCGCTCAAGGTCTCTCGGCCGCACATCGGCAGGGGGTACTGCATCAGGATTTGAAGCCGGACAACGTCCTGATGACCCATCAGGGAATTCCCAAACTGGCCGACTTTGGTTTGTGTAAGCGCCTGCAATCGTCGGCGCTGGAATCGAAACAGCTGGCGGGAACTCCTCACTTCATGGCTCCGGAATTGTTCATGGGGAGTCCGGCGTCCAAGCAGAGCGATGTCTATTCATTAGGGGTTTGCCTGTTCTTTCTGCTGACCGGGCAATTGCCTTACGCGCGGGCCAATATGAATTCGCTCATCGCGGCTGTGACGCAGGACCCGCTTCCCGGTATTCGGGATCTCGCCCCGGAAGTTCCTCTGGAACTGGGCGAAGTTGTGGGGATGATGCTCGATAAAACGCCCGCCAATCGTCCCTGCGATGGAATTGAGGCGCTGCAGTTACTGCAGGCGGTTCTGGGGCACGCACAGGATTTGGAGTCGCTGCTGCACGAAGCACTGGAGAATGAACCCCATATTCAATGGAACCGTCTGGGAGCGCGTGATGCGTTTCAGGCGGAAACACTGCTCAGCAATGGCCGCCGACAGACGGTCTATGTGGAGGTTTCCGACAACAGTGTTCATCAGCGGCTCGTACAAATCTACAGCGTCTGCTGTCCGGCGGTCGCGGAGTTCTATTCCGATGCATTGCGTCTGAATTCCATTCTGTCGCATGGGGCCATTGCCATTCGCAATCTGGATGGCAACGAGCATTTTGTGGTGCTCAACTCGTATCCCCGCAGCACGGTCGATGCGGAAGAGCTCCGCCGGACGATCCTGGAAATCGGGCATCATGCCGATGCGATTGAGCGGCAATTGACCGGAGGAGACATCTTCTGAACAGCTTTTGCCGCCGTGGCCCGCTACAATTCCAGGAAAGGCAGGTGCTCCTGATCTGGAATGGTCGAGTTCCCGAGGCTTGGATATGTTCGTGATTTCTCCTCTCCGTTTGTTGTTGTGCACTCTGTGCTGGGTCGCGTGCTGCGGGATCGCGAATGCTCAGTCGACAATGGTTTTCCTTCCAGCACCTGGCGAGCAGGTATCGGTCGAGAGCAATGATCCCCCGGTGCCGAACTCTGCTGCCGATTTTCTCAAAGCGTTGCGAGCCCGTACTCCGGTCGACGTGCAGAAGGTGGTTGGGCTTGAGGACGAAGTTGTGGTGTGGCCGGAACTGGTCGGTCTGGAAACGGCCGAGGCCTACAGTCCAACCCCCATCCGCTATCTGGCCATTCATCTTCGCATTGCGAATAACTCGGCGAAAGCGATCGAGATCCATCCGGCAAAGCTCGTCCTCAGTGCTGGCCCCGAAAAACTGAAGGCTGGCGAACTCCCCGAACGCTTCCCCGCGTACTACATCGAACTGGGCGATGAGATGCTGGAGATGGAGAAGATCCGCAAGCAGCAACCCGTTCAGGTCGAAGCCGGGCAGGTCGCTCAGTTGTGGACGGTCTTTGCTCCAGTGCCGGAGCTTCCGATCGATATTCCACTGACGCTCCAGGTTCCATGGTCCACGGGGGCGACTCAACTGGACCTGCGGGCGATTTCCAATGCCCGTCTGGAGTTGCATGCGGAACGTATCGGCCCCGGAAATGCGTTGGGGTGGATGCAGATTGAGGGGCAGTTTGACACCGTCAACTGTCATCTGGTTGCCGCACAAATTGCCGCCTGGACGGAAGCGGGGGTGGAGCGTTACCTCGTCAGCTGGGGAGAGCAGGCTCCCGTCTTCGATGTCACGCTGTTTGAGTGGCTGATGCAGCCTCTCAATCCGGATCGAAACGACAACGCCCTGTTCTCGCACATGCCCCGGCTGCACACCACACGTGAGTTTCATCTGGCGAAGCTGCCGTCGCAGCGGCCCGATTCTCATGAAGGCGACGGGGCTGACATTCATCAGCGGTACGGGCAGTACGTGCATGCCACAACCGCGGAAGCCGCCACGGCGGCACTGGCTTCGCTGTGCGACACTGCGGCTCCAGAGATCCTCTCCGAACAGTTGCGATCGGGGCACCCCTTGTCTGTGGCTGCTCTCCTGAAATCGGTTCCGCACAAGTTGCCCGCCGCAGAACTCGCGCGCGTGCTGGAGCTCTCTCGCAACGATGACAAAGAGCTGCGGATCGCGGCGCTGCAGGCACTTGGTCAGTTCGATTCTCCTGAGGCTCGCGTGAGGTTGCAGGCTGCACTGGCGAGCAACAGCAAAGTTGAGCAGCTTGCAGCGACGACTGCGCTGCTCACATCACCCCACCGGGCCTCACTGGCTCTGGTTGATCAGATGTTGCAGACGTCGACTGTTTCGACGGACGAGCTGATTCGCCTGTTGGTTCGTTATCCGCATCCAGCTGGCGAGTCGTATCTGGCTGGCTGTCTGGAAAATCAGGACCCTGGCATTCGGCGGACGGCATTGCTGGCGTTGTCGGCGCTCGGTCACCCGGACATGCTGCAATTGCTGGATCAGAAGTTGAGTGATCCGGCAACTGAAGTGCGCCAGACGGCGTTTCGTCTGCTGTCTCGTCGCAGCGACCGCGACGCCGAGCGACGGGCGATGCAATATGCCGTAACTTTGCTCGAACAGGGAGAATTCGACGACAGTGTGCGTGAGTTTCTGTTCCGTGTTCGCGATCCGGGAGTTGGGGCACTGCTGCTCACATTGCTGGGCAAAGCTGGGGCCGACGATCAAATCGCAATCGTTCAGCTGCTGGGATCCATTGGCGACGATTTCACCAGTCGCGAACTCGTACAGCGGTTTCCCAAGTTCAATTCCGATGTTCAACGCGTGGTGCTGGAATCACTGCGCGAACAGAATTCGCCGCTGGCGCGAGAGTTGGCCATGGCGCAGCTCGATCACAAAGATGTTGGAGTTCGCTCGCTGGCGATTGATGTTCTCGTGGAATCTGCGGGAACTGATGTGGAACGGGCACTTGTGGTCCGACTGCAGAAATTGATGCAGACCACGGGTGATCCCTCGCAGGAGACGCTGACGCTGTTGCTTGACGGACTGTCGCGTTTGAGCGGCACTGAAGCCAGGCAGGCGCTGGAGGCGTTTCGCGACTTTGCCTATCGACAGGGGTACGAACAGGCACTGGCCACGGCATTGGAAGCTCTGAAGGCTCGGCAGCAACAGTCTCCAGGCTGGAATGCGTCTCAAGCGGGCATGTATCACTGGCGTCAGGATAAATTTGACGATGCGATGCGCTACTTCTCGCTGGCCGTGCAGATTGATCCGGAGCTGGTCTTTGCTCATCAGGCACGAGGAAACATCCTGTTGAAACAGGAACATCTGGATGAGGCCCTGGAAGCATTTCAGACCGGCTACGAACTGGATGAGTTTGACGGTCAGTCGATCACAGGGATTGGCATTATCATGGCTCGGCAGGGGCAGCCCGAACGGGCCGTGCAGTTCACACTGGAATCTGCTCCCAAGTTCAAGCAGGACGATGTCTTTGCCTACAATACCGCTTGCGTGTATGGCCGCGCGATCGAATTTCTTCGCACAAGTCCCCAGACGCCAGAGCGGGATGCGCTGATCGACCGCTATATGGTTGCTGCTTTTGCCGAGCTGGACCGTTCCATTGAACTGGACTTCGCCGATCTCGAGCTGCTGCAAACCGATCCCGACCTGGCGTCACTGCATGGTCAGCCACAGTTCAACGAACTCGTCAACAAGCTGAGATCGGAATTGTGAGTGCGGTCGACAAGGCTGCGATCGGCAAGTCACAGCCCGCGTGAGAGCCCGTGTGTTCAGGGAAGCGATGCCGCGCTGGCCGTGGAGTGGTCCAGATGGCAGGCAATGCAGGTCATGATGACCGCCTGGGAATCGGGGTGCCCCTCAAACACACTGACATCATGAGTCTGCCAAAGGCAGACTGGACTGGTCGCGGGAATTGCCGCAGCGGTTGCCGGACTACCAAACCACCGGACCGAAAGTCCGGCTGCGACACCCGCTCCAACCAGGAGTGTCGCCAGAACCTTCCAGTGCCAGCTTCCGCCAGATGAGCGCGGCTTGCCGGAGATGCTCAGGCGATTAGCCGCTGCGCGGGCCGTTTGCTCGCTGTGCATCCAGGGCAGGCTGTCTTGAGCGGCATGTTCGCCGGACAGGATTTGCAGTGCAGGTGCGAGCGCTTCCTGCAGATCGCGGCATCGGGGGCAGATCTGCAAATGAGCATGCAGACCCGCAGAGGAGGCCGCTGCAGGCGAGGTCAGAATGTCAAATGCTTCATCACACGTCATTATGCACCTTGCGCCACGACACGAGTCAGGGTCTGGAGGCACGCCGTCCACGGTCATTCTGCGCGTCAGGTCGGTCGAGGTCAATTCGAAAGCCGGAATGGACGCGCGGGCGAATCAACTGCTGGATGTCTCGGATCGAGCTTCCTAAGATGCTTCTCACCTGTCGCGAAGGACCCCATGCAGAACTTCCGCCCCAATTATCCGCGAGTCTGGTTGACCTTTTTTCGCAACTCGCTGCTGCGCGAGCTGACGTTTCGCGGAAATTTCCTGATTGAAATTGTGACGCGGACCTTCTGGTTTTCCGCCCAGCTGGCTCTGTTTGGAATCATTTACCGACAGGTGCCGATGATTCAGGACTGGTCGCAATACGAGTACTTTGCGTTTATGGCGACCGGGATGCTGATCAACGCGCTTGTCGAAGCGATCTTCATGCCGAATTGTGCGGAGTTCAGTGAATTGATCCGCACTGGGAATCTCGATTTCGTGCTGCTGAAGCCGATTGATACGCAGTTCCTCGTATCATTCCAGAAGGTCAATCTGTCGATGTTTTCGCAGGTGGCCCTCTCGATTGCGCTGCTGGTGTATTCGCTGCGCCAGCTGCAGGTGCAGGTCACTGTGCCGCACGTGGCAGCCTACGCCATGCTGGTGGGGATCGGCGTGAGTTTCTTTTACAGTCTGATGATCATGCTGGCGAGCACCAGTGTCTGGCTGGGGAGAAATCAGGGTCTGTACGACTTCTGGTTCTACGTCACGATTTTTGCCCGGTACCCGCAGAACTTCTACCGGCAGTCGGCAGGTGGGGAGGTGCTGTGGTTCGCCTTCTCCTTTATTGTCCCCATTCTGCTGGTGGTGACGGTCCCGGCCCGGCTATTGCTGAATAAGGTACTGGAACCGAGTGCGGCTGTGCTCGTCGTCGCTCCGCTGGCCACGCTGGCCATGCTGTTCGTGTCGCGGCGGGTGTTCGTCTGGTCGCTCAAACACTACCGCAGTGCGAGCAGCTGATGACTACGCCCGAGCAACTTGCGGACAGCTTACGGGCGGCGGCAACGGAACTCGGTTTTCAGCTGGTTGGGATTGCGCCCGCCGCTCGCCCGGGGACCTTGGAACACCTGCACCGCTGGCTCGATGCCGGCTGTCATGGCGAGATGGGCTACATGTCCCGGCGTCGCGAGGCGTACGCCAATCCGCAGTCTGTGCTTCAGGGGGTGCGGTCGGTCATCATGCTGGGGGCGGCCTATCAGCCTCCCTCCAGGGAAGGCGCGAGGGGACCACTTGTCGCGGCGTATGCACAGGGGGCCGCTGACTACCATGATGTGCTGCGTCAGCGGGCCAATCAGCTGGCAGCACAACTGCACGCATGGTCACCTGGCTGCCGGACAAGGATTGCTGTGGATACTGCTCCACTTCTCGAGCGCGACTTTGCGCGGCAGTCCGGGCTGGGCTGGTTTGGCAAGAATACGATGTTGATCAACAAGGGCATTGGAAGTTATTTCTTTATCACAGCGTTACTTACGGATCTTGAACTCCCTCCCGATACGCCTCACGAGGCGCAGCACTGCGGGACTTGCACCCGGTGCCTGGATGTTTGCCCGACTCAGGCACTGCCAGAGCCACACGTGCTGGATGCTCGTCGCTGTATCTCCTATTTGACAATCGAGTTGCGGAATTCGCCCATTGCCGCAGAGCTTCGCGAAGGGGTGGGGGAGTGGATGTTTGGTTGTGACCTGTGTCAGCAGGTCTGTCCCTGGAATCGGAAGGCTCCGGAGCCGGTTGTGGAGGAATTTGCACTCCCTCCGGCGTGGGGAAAGCTGACGCCGGTTGAGTGGCTCACTGCGTCCGAGGAGCAGTTGGCGACACTGCTTAAGGGAACTCCTCTGGAGCGGACCGGGCGAACTGCCCTGTTGAGGAATCTGGCCATCACGCTGGGAAATCGTGGCAAAGTGGAGGATTTGCCCGCGATTCGGCTGGCGATGTCGGATTCTGCCTCGCTGGTGCGCGGTGCGGCGGCCTGGGCCTTGGGGCGTTTTCCGGCGGAATTGGTCGCACACCACCTGCAGGCGCAGCTTGCGCGGGAGCAGGATGCGGATGTTCGTGGCGAGTTGAATGCTGCTATCCTCCGAAGTGCTGAGTCAGCAAAGGCTTCCCAGCCACGGGAAGGCGATTTTCCGGGCACTTCCAGCTTCTGAGAAATAGCGTCTCATCAAACTCGGGGAGGTTGCCGGAGCCGGGATCACCTGCCATGATCCCACTGTTCTTGCGCCAGTGTGGGGCTTGTTTTGCCCTGTCATCTCTACGGTGTCCGAACTCTCAATACATTGCAGACTCCATCTTTGCGTCGCCATGGCAGACAAAAAGCTGACCACTGAAGAAATTCTCGCTCGCGCCCGCAATCAAGCGGCGGGAGGCAAGCCCGCTGATGCGGAGCCGGCCCCACCGCAGCCTGCGGCAGAGGCACCGGCGGCATCGCCTGCTGCGCCCAAGTCGACAGCCGATATTCTCGCGGCTGCTCGTGCTCAGGCTGCGGCAAAGGCTGCGTCTTCCGGCGAAGCTTTTTTTCTGCGGCGCCTGCCGCCGCACCAAAATCGACGGCCGATATTCTGGCCGCCGCACGTGCTCAGGCAGCGGCGAAAGCGGCTGGTGGAGCAGCTCCGGCTCCTGCGGCCGCTCCCAAGTCAACCGCTGATATTCTCGCCGCCGCTCGTGCCCAGAAGGGGGCGAGTGGTGCGACTCCAGCTGCTAAGCCAGCAGCACCAGCCGCTGCGGCGAAGTCAGCGGCACCTGCCGCTGCCTCAGGTGTTGGTGTGAAGGAGATGGTTGCTGCGGTTAAGGAGGCACAGCAGGCCGGGAAGCCTGTGGCTCCCAAGTTGCCCGCTCAGCCGGCCAAGCCGAAGTTGCCGGTTAAAGAGCAGAAGGTGACCCGCCGGTCATTCTGGCAAATGCTCTCGTCTGTCACCATTTCGCCGTTTGCGGTCGCCTGGACGGTGATGGCGACTATTGGTGGTGTGTGGTCGCTGGCTGCGGCCCGGTTTCTGATGCCCAATATGGTTCGGGAGCTTCCCTCGAAGTTTAAGGTGGGGGCTATTTCCGATTATCCGCCGAATGCGGTGTCGGAGAAGTACACAGCCAGTCGCGGTGTCTGGATTGTGAATACCGATCAATATAATGGCCAGCCGTTGCTGTACTCGCTGCTGGCAATCTGCACTCACTTGGGGTGTACTCCCAGCTGGCTGTCCGGTGAGCAGAAGTTTAAGTGTCCGTGTCACGGCTCTGGCTTCTACATTACCGGCATTAACTTTGAAGGCCCTGCACCCCGACCTCTGGAACGCGTGGGGTTGACTCTGGGGGCCGATGGCCTGCTGGAAGTTGATAAGAGTTTGAAGTTTCAGGAAGAGCTCGGACAGTGGTCTGATCCCAAGTCGTACGTGGAGCTCGGTTAATCACTGTCTGGTTTGTTAGTTGCGAGCACCTCCGGATTGGTGGGGCAGCATAAGGTCGCTCATGTCCTCGATTATCGAATACATTCGGAAGTCACAGATCTGGCGGAGTGTCTTCCGCCATCCGGCGCCATACGATCGCAGAAATCGCGCGGTCGTGGTGTTGACGAACTTCTTTCTGCACTTGCATCCCGTGTCAGTCAAGAAGGGTGGAATCGCCCTGTCTTACACGTGGTGCATGGGTGGGGTGACGTTCTTTCTGTTTCTCGTCGAAGCCCTGACGGGCGTCTTGTTGATGTTCTACTACCGCCCGACTCTCGAGTGGGCGTTTACGGACATTCGGGCGCTGCGGGACGTGACGACGCTGGGAATTATGCGCGAGATCCATCGGTGGGGTGCCCACGCGATGGTGATTACCGTGTGGCTCCATATGTACCGAGTGTTTCTCACCGGGAGTTATAAGCCTCCACGGGAGTTTAACTGGGTGATTGGGGTGATCCTGCTGGTGTTGACGCTTCTGCTGTCGTTCACTGGCTATCTCTTGCCTTGGGACCAGTTGGCCATCTGGGCAATTACAGTCGGTTCCAATATGGCCCGGGCGACGCCATTTCTGGGGCATGAAGGTCCCGGTTTTCAGCTCTTGAATATTGGCGGCTACGACCTGATTACCAATGCGAGCGATGCCCGATTCCTGTTGCTGGGAGCTCGGACCGTCGGTGAAGAAACATTAAATCGCTTCTACATCATGCACTGCGTAGCGATTCCGATTGTGGTGTCCCTGTTGATCGCGATCCACTTCTGGCGCGTTCGCAAGGATGGCGGAATCAGTCAGCCGCTGTAATCAGGCGGCCTTGAAGCGAAGTTTGTGAGTCAGTAATCGTCAAACGGTAAAAGCAGCGATGAATCCCCATCCCGATCTTACAGCTGGCGTTATTCGCGGTCTCGGCTGGCTGTATCTGCTCCTCGCTCTGGCCAATGTTTATTGGTCCGTGCGGAGCTTCAAGAAAGATGGCTACTACGAGCGACTGTTCGGGATTGACCATGTTCCGAAGGCGTTCGGCTGGGCGGCGTATGCATCGATTTTGCTGCTGTTCGCTTGTGCCCATCTTGTCTTCAGCAGTTCCGCTGACGACTTCATGATTCGACTGCCCGAGTTTTTCAAATCCAATGTCGACATCCTGATTGCAAATCCGATCAGCTACTTCGTGATTTCCATTGTCATTTTCGTGGCGATGGTGGTCTGGCGAAACTGGTGGGTCGAGCCGACGATCGCCTGGATCCTGTTCAACATGTCGGTGCTGTTTCTCGCGTTGAGCATGACGGACTACGACTTCCGTCAGATCGTGGGCAAGCCAGACAATGTGCCCATTGTGGCAATGTTGTATCTTGTGGGCTTCTTCACCTGGCTGTACTTCTACAAGTGCCGGGACAATGATCGGCGATTGGCCAATGGGCTGCCTCCGGCGGAGAAGGAACTGTCAGAAACGGTCCTCACGTGGCCGGATCTGGTCTATTCCGAAATGATCTGCATGGTGCTGCTGACCGTGGTGCTCATTCTGTGGGGGGTTGCACTTCCCGCTCCTCTTGAAGAACCGGCTTCGGCCGTGAAGACCCCCAACCCTTCCAAGGCTCCGTGGTATTTCCTCGGGTTGCAGGAAATGCTGGTGTATTTCGACCCTTGGATGGCCGGTGTGGTTTTGCCCACGGTGATTCTTGGGGGACTGATGGCGATTCCGTACATCGACTTCAACAAGATCGGCAACGGTTACTACGTTTACGAAAAACGGAAGTTTGCGGTTCTCACGTTCCTGTTCGGCTTCCTTCCGTTGTGGGTGGCGATGATCGTGCTGGGAACGTTCATCCGCGGTCCCAACTGGAACATGTTCGGCCTTTATGAGTACTGGGACGTTCACAAGCTGGAAGTGCTGAACAACGTCAACCTGTCGGATATGTTCTGGCTGGACCTGATGCGTCAGCCGCTGCCGCGTCCGGACTCAACCGCCGCCTGGTATGTCCAGTTAGTGACGATCCTGCAGCGGGAATGGCTCGGCCTGGTGCTGATCGTGCTGTATCTGGTCGCGCTTCCGCCGATTATGGCGCTGACAGTGTTTCGTAAGTTTTTCGCACGGATGGGATTCCTGCGTTTTATGGTGTTGGCAAATCTGATTCTGATGATGTGGTCGCTGCCTTTGAAGATGGCACTCCGCTGGTCGTTGAATCTGAAGTACATCGTCGCGATTCCTGAGTTCTTCTTTAACATCTGACGAAGTGATCGAAGCGAAGCGTCCGCGATTGCCCCGTCCCTGATGTTGCCCGGATAATCATGCCTGCCACAGATCAATACTGGCGTAGTTTGCCGCAGACTCACCGCGTGTTCGCCTGGAGTGCCGTTGCACTGCTGGGGGCCACACTGTTGATGATCTGGAAAGACGAGTCACGTGAATACCTCGCATATCAGCGGGAGGCGGAAGCCTTGCGCATTGCGAAGCTGGAGACCGATCTCGAAGGGGTCGAGACCAGCAGTTACGAGGCCGACATTGCAAAGCTGCAGTCGGAGCAGGCCGAAGCTGAAAAGGGACTGCAGAGTCACCACGACCAGATTGCGTCGCTGGAAGGTGAGTTGAAGCAGTTGCAGGGGCAGTCCGAAGTGCTGGCCCGAGATACGAAATCGTTCAACGCTCAGCGTGACAAAGCCCGCGCCGACTACGACATCGCCATTCGAGATAACGTCACTGGCGAACCACTCGCTGCAATCATTGGAAAGTTTGACGATCTCGTTGATCGGGCCCGCGCAAGTGGCCTGGAACTTGAGCGCAAGCAGCAGGAAATCCAGGCGGTTAAAGGGCAGATCGATCAGCTGAAAAGCGCTGTCACCGATGTGCAGGGGGCTTTGTCCAAGGCAAAGTTTCGCGAAACCCAGTTGCGGGAGCAGTTGGACAACCTGGCGCCAGAAAACTGGTTTTCCGCCGCGAAACGGGCGTTTAAGCAGTTGCCCATTGTCAATGGATTCGACCCCATTCACAAAATTCAATATGACTGGCCTGTGGGGCTCGAAGAACAACTGGGCATGACCAAGGTGGCGCGTCTCGACCGTTGCCGTTCTTGCCACGTGAATATCTCCGAATTCGGGGCGGGAAATGTTCCGATGTATCCTCAGGGGGAATTTGCGGAGCCATTCTGCTCACACCCTCGGCCCGATTTGTATCTGACGGCGACAAGTCCGCACTCGCGCGACAAGTTCGGATGTACGATTTGTCATGCCGGTGACGGTTCTGGAACGAGCTTCCAGCACTCCGAGCACACGCCGAACGATCCAGCCGCCGCACATGAGTGGGAAGAAGAATTCGGCTGGCATTCGAATCACTTCTGGGAATACCCGATGTCTCCGAAGCGATTCGTGGAATCGGGATGTATTCGCTGTCACCACAGCGTCACTGAGTTGGGCGTGAATGCCGAGTTTGGTGCCAGCGCCCCGAAGGTATACGAAGGGTTCCGTCTGATTTCCCAGTATGGTTGCTTCGGGTGCCACGAGATCAATGGTTACGATGGCACCACGCCAATCGGACCGGACCTGCGGCTGGAGCCCCAGACCGAAGAAGAAGCGGCGAAGCTGGCTGCCGACCCCAATGTCGTTCCTGGAACAATGCGGAAAGTTGGTCCGTCGCTGCGGCACGTGGCCAGCAAGACCACGGCAGAGTTCATCGCCTTCTGGACCGCCGATCCGACCCGATTCCGCCCAACGACCCGCATGCCGCGACCGTTTGGTTTGACCAATCAGCACGACGGCCTCGCGGAACTGCTGCAGCCAATCGAACTAGCTGGTATCGCGGCTTACCTTGAAGCGAAATCGCAACCGCTGGAGTTGCTGACCCCTCGGGAAGGTTACACGCCCGACGTCGAACGCGGCAAACTGGCGTTTGAGCGTCGAGGTTGCATGGCCTGTCACTCCCATGACGGCGAAGAATTCGCTGGCCTGAAACAGGACTTTGGTCCGGAACTCTCCAAGGTTCACGAGAAGATCAAGCCAGGCGTGGAAGGCTTTCACTGGCTGTATACCTGGATCAAAGAACCGACCCGTCACCACAGCCGGACCAAGATGCCGGACCTGTTCCTCGAAGCGACCGGGGAAGGAGACGAATACGTCGATCCCGCTGCGGATATCGCTGCCTTCCTGCTGGCTGGCGGTCCCGCAGAGTTTCCGGCGCTGGCCAAGCCAGCGAGTTACATTGGCGTTGTCGCCGATGAACACTTCGACCTGGAACGCGCGAAATCATTGGGACTCGACGAGAGTTCCTTCTCGGGCGTGCTGATTAAGGAAGTGCTGCAGGGAAGTCCTGCAGCACGTGCGGTGCCAGAGGCTCTGCGACCGGAAGACGTTGTTACCAAGTTTAATGATGTGTCCCTGAAGTCGGCCGCGCAGTTGGCCGAGCTGGAAGCCGCCACTGCCGTCGGTACTGAAGTGAAGCTGACGGTGATGCGGAAGGGACGTTCGACGACGCTTACAGTGAAGGTCAGCAATCCACTGGATGATCTGGCCTATCACTACCTGCGAAAGTCTCTCTCTCAGTCTCGCCTCGAACAGATTATCGCCGAAAAGCGGTATCTCGTTCCGGACGAAGCGTACACCGGCGAAGACACGCTCAAGTCCTACGTGAAGGGTGATGAGATTGAACTCGTGGCCCTGAGTTTGGGCGAAGAAGTGAGCGAAGAGGAATGGACCGCCCGTAAGTTGCAGTACGTGGGGCGCCGCACAATTGCCCGTTACGGCTGCTACGGCTGTCACGACATTCCGGGTTTCGAGAGCTCTCGACCAATCGGAGCTGGTCTGGCGGACTGGGGTCGCAAGGCGACCTCGAAGCTGGCGTTCGAGCACATTACGGAATATCTCCACCACCACGGCGAGCCCGATGGTTCATCAACGGCCGAGCGAGTTGAAGAGGCCGTGGAACTGAAGCTGGCTGGAGTTGATGTTCCTGAAACAGACCTGTCTGCGGCGTTCTTCTATGAGAGCATTGAACACCATGGACGTCCTGGATTCATCTGGCAGAAGTTGCGTCAGCCTCGCAGTTACGACTACCACAAGATTGAAACCAAGGCATACGACGAACGTCTGCTGATGCCGAAGTTCAACTTCAACGAAGAGCAGATTGAAGCCATCGCGACGTTCGTGCTCGGCCTGGTTGCCGATCCTCCGGCGCCGGAATACCAGTATCGCCCCAAGGGGCCTGAAAAGGACATCGTCGAGGGTGAGCGACTGCTGACCAAGTACAACTGCACCGGCTGTCACATGTTGACTGTGCCGAGCGTGGACCTGGCACTGGATCCGGACAGTCTGGACTCGTGGGAGATCAAGGAGATTGACCAGCCTGCTGTTGATCGGCTGTGGAAGATGCGTCCGATTCGCGATGCACGGACCGGCAAGGCAACGGACGATGGCCGACCGGTGTTTAACATTCTGGCTCACATTCAGGCAGAGGATCGCGACTTTGGCGAGTACTCCTATCTGTTGTGGGACACGCATCGATTCAGCGACGAAACGATCATCGGCCCCGGCCAGACGATGGCTGTTGAG
>JAGQPW010000009.1:30462-32644 GCA_020426515.1 Planctomycetaceae bacterium
GCTCCTAATCTGTACAAGGAAGGACATAAGGTTCAGACCCCATGGCTGTTCCAGTTCCTGAAGAATCCCGAGCAATTGCGGTACACCACGGTACTGCGGATGCCGCGGTTCAATATGGATGATGACGAAGCTCAACAACTTGCGAACTACTTCGCCGCTGTCGATGCCGTCGAGTATCCGTACCAGAAGATTGGTCCACAGGACAGTGAAGTACAGCACCTGAAGTCGCTGGTCTACAACGCGAAATATCCTCATACGGGGATGAATTATCTAACCGCGTCGTGGCGAGCACTGAACCTTGATCAAAAGTGCGTCACCTGCCATGCCGTGGGAGGGAACGTCGTCACTGGAACCGATCCGACCAAGGTCACCCGTGCCCCGAATTTGAACCGCGTAGAGGCTCGGTTGCGACCAGATTGGGTCGATCTGTGGATTTACGAACCGCACTGGCTCACGCCTTACACCGTGATGCCTGTGAACTTCGCCTCGGATCAGACGTCGACCAAGACTCTGTTCGATGGCAACAACGTGCGGCTCTCGCAGGCGGTGGTGGATGCCCTGTTCAATTACACCAAGCTGATGGAAATTCACGGACCGACGCTCTACAAGCCGACCGATACCGCACCGCCGGAGGAACAGGCTGCGACCGATGCGGCGACGGACAGCGGAGCAAACTGAGAAGCCCGATGAAAGCTCAATTTCTGACATCCCTGATTGCACTGTCATGCCTGACTTGCGGCTGCACTGAGCGCCGCGAAGGTCTCGGTGGCGGCGGTCTTGCGAAGACCAAAGTAACTGTCCTGCGAGTCGACAATGGCGGAGAAGCCGGCGGCGCCGCAGCTGCTGGCGGTGCTGAGATGATCACCACTTTTGGCACGTTCAAAGGACGTGTCGTGGTTAAGGGCGCTGTGCCTCAACTCACACCGCTGGTTCGTGAAGGAGACCCATCGGTTAAAGATGCTATCTGTCGTGCCAACACCATTCCCAATGAAACGGTGGTTGCAGGACCTGATGGTGGGCTGGCGAACGTGTTCGTCTATCTTCGTCGCGTTCCGAAAAACGTCGAAGTGCCCGTTGCACCCGAGACGCCGTTCGAAATGGATCAGGTTGGATGCAAGTTCGTTCCGCACGCAAGCATTGTTCGCGTTGGACAGCCGATCCTCCTGAAGAACTCCGATTCGACCAACCACAACGTCAAGGCAAAGGGCCTGAGCTTCACGATCAATCGGACCGTTGGACCGAACACTGATGCGGCGAACGCGCCAGTCGAAGTTGCCCGGAAGCGGGAAAACTCGCCTGCGGAAATCGTGTGCGATTTCCACGCCTGGATGCGAGGCTGGGTTCTCCCTCTGGATCATCCCTGGGGAACCGTGACCGGTGACAGTGGCGAATTTGAGATTGCGGGTGTCCCCGCTGGTGAAATGGAATTCTCGGTTTACCATGAGGGCAAACCTCTGGGAACATACAAGGCGAAGATTTCCCCGGATGCTCCGGTTGAGCAGATCATTGAAGTCGACCCATCGAGCCTGGGTGCGAATTAGCGAGTTGATTCCATGCGTTTTCCACGGTTGCTTTTGTGTACCGGAATTTTGCTGCTGACTGGGTGTGTCCCGCAGGCGTCTCGTGAAGAAACGCGGCTGGTCCCTGAATCTGAAGTGCAAATTTCCACGCCAGCTCCTGCAGCGGCGGAATCGAATTGAAGACAGGTCTCGACTGCGAGACCCGTGTCCATATGAGGCGTTGACGTGAATATCCGATCAAGCTTGATCATCTGTTCGCTGGGACTTGTGTCTCTGCTGGGGTGTGGCAATTCCGAGCCGCGTTTCAGTCATCGAGAAGAGTTTCATCAGCTCGAACCGTTCGCCCGCGATTATGTGGCCGAAGTGCTGAACACCTACTTCGGCACGCCGGTGGACTCCGTCGCCTGGGAACGTCTGCCATTGGAATATCACTACACAACCGCAGTGGTTGCCGGTGAGCCGACTGAACGTAAGGTGCAGCTGACGCTGACCGAAGAACATCCGAGCATCGGCCCGGGCACGGAAATTGCCTTCACGTCGGGGAACCTCGATGGCAAGGGGACAGGCTGGATCCGGGATTGGGACCCGTCCAGCGGAACGGCTGTGCTGGAAACCCGTCTGGTGACGGCTCCGGCGGCCGGTGATGAGGTTCTGGTTGGACC
>JAGQPW010000009.1:32743-60663 GCA_020426515.1 Planctomycetaceae bacterium
TACCAAGTATGAGTACCGCGCTCAACGCGGGGATCTGCATCGCGTGATTCGGGAAGGTATCCCCGGCACGTACATGCCCTCATTCAAACTGTTGAAGCCTGAAGAGATGCAGGCCATCACCGAGTACGTCATGTGGCTCTCCATGCGGGGCGAAGTGGAGTACCGGCTTACCGAAATGCTCAAGGAATTTTCCCATGAGTATGTTGCGCAGCGCGTCGCCGACGGAGAAAAGTACGAGGACATTCGCCAGACCTTCCTTGACCGGGCCGCCAGCGGCGAGTTGAAGGAGGGCTTCGACGACGCAGTTTCCGGGATCGTCGATGCCTGGAAGGATTCACAGACCGAAGAAGCACTGGTGCAGGTGGCCACGAAGCGGATTCCATCCTCTCCGGAGTCAATTGCCCGTGGTCGGCAGCTGTATCTTGATGCGAATAATAAGTGCAGCCAGTGTCACGGAGACGCCGGTTTCGGAGATGGTCCTCAGACTCTCGCGGTGATGCAGGGAAAAGAGGTCCCCGGGTTGTTTGATGATTGGGGAAATCCGGTCAAACCCCGCAACCTGCACACAGGAATTTATCGCGGTGGTCGTCGTCCTTACGATCTGTTCTGCCGGATTCGTGCGGCAGTGAAGGGGACACCGATGCCACGCTTCGACAGCATGCCTGAAGAAGACGTCTGGCACCTCGTGAATTATGTTTACAGCGTCCCGTTTGAAGAAGTGAAGGCAGGTGCCGGCAAGGCCGAACAGGCCGCCGCACCGGCTGAACAGGAGCATCCTCCGGCGGCAGAGCCTGAAAAGGAAGTTGCGGTCAACTGATTCAACTTCGGACGTTCCCCCTTTCTGATTCCTTGAGTAACTGAAATAGAGGACATCACCGTGAAGTGGTTCTGGTGTCTGTTTTTTGCGTTCTGGCCAATCCTGGCAATCGCCGTCTGTGCGGTCGCTCCGGCCTATGGTTGGTGGTTTCCCAGTGCAGCTGCATCTCCCCTGGGACAGCGCATTGATGACCTGTTTTACATGATCCTGATTATCACCACGATTACGTTCGTGGGAACGCAGGCAGGCTTGGCCTACGTATTGTTCACTGGTGCCCGCCGCACCGATCCCGATGTCGATCAGAAGGCGTGGTTCTCCCACGGGAGTCACCAGTTGGAAGTCATCTGGAGTGTGGTGCCTGCATTCGTGCTGCTGTTCATTGCCCTGTACCAGCTGGATGTGTGGGCCGACTATCGTGTGAAGGACATGTTCCCCCGCGAGAAGATGAGCCAGCTGCTGGAAGACAAGCTGCACCAGAAACGCACGAAGCATGATTCGCTCGCTCTGGCCGAAGTGACGGCTCGCCAGTTTGAATGGCGAATTCGCTACCCCGGTTTCGATGAAGATGGAAATCTGTTGCCGCTGATGCCGGATCCGCAGCCAACCGATTTGTATACCGTCAACGATTTGCATCTCCCGGTGCGTGTGCCGGTGATGATCAACCTGAAGTCTCAGGACGTTCAACACTCGTTCTTCCTGCCGGAACTTCGAGTGAAGCAGGACGCGGTTCCGGGACTGGTGATTCCGGTCTGGTTTGAGGCAAAGTCCCAGCAAAGCTATGCCCTGCTGTGTGCCGAGCTGTGTGGTTGGGGTCACTATAAGATGAAGGCCCAGTTTGTGGCCGAATCCGATGAGGCTTT
Source organism: Planctomycetaceae bacterium (assembly GCA_020426515.1). GTDB lineage: Bacteria > Planctomycetota > Planctomycetia > Planctomycetales > Planctomycetaceae > JACKHO01. The sequence goes on from JAGQPW010000009.1 coordinate 34,421, forward strand.
TCTGGAATACCTTCGCGAGTTGCAACGACAGCAATTCTTCGACGGTGTTGCTGAGGCCGCGGAATCTGCGGAAGACGACGAATAAGGGAACAACAGTGAGTGGCGCGCCAGTTGTGCGTCCCTGGACTGAATTGGAGTGAAATTGTGAGTGCCCCATCAACCACAGGTCATGAAGCCGGTCATGGTCATCACCATAACCCGGAAGATCGACTGGCGCTGCTGAAACAGATCTGGATGTTTTCGACCGACCACAAGGTCATCGGAATCCAGTTTCTCTGTACCACCCTCTTGATGCTGATGGTCGGGGGAGCGTTGGCACTGGGCGTGCGCTGGCAGTTGGCGTTCCCTTGGGAGAACATGCCAATCTTCGGCAATCTGTTTGCCGGGGAGGGGGGGCAGATTTCGCCTGAGTACTACACCATGCTGTTCACCATGCATGCTTCGGTGATGATCTTTCTGGTCATCATTCCGGTGCTGGCTGGTGCCTTCGGTAACTTCCTGATTCCCCTGATGATCGGGGCCGACGACATGGCCTTCCCGATCCTCAACGCACTCAGCTACTGGTTCATCTGGCCGACCATTATCTGCTTCGGGATCAGTTTCACCTGTGCTGGTGGCGGTCCCGGAAATGGCTGGACATCGTACCCTGTGCTGTCTGCTCTGCCGCAGGCGGCTCCCGGTTCTGAAGAAGCTCAGTTCTGGTGGCTGATCGCTGTGACCTTCGCCGGGGTCTCCTCGATGATGGGGTCGATCAACTACATGACCACGATCATCAACATGCGGGCACCAGGGATGACCCTGTTCCGCATGCCACTGACCATCTGGGGCATGTTCATTACAGCCATTCTGCAGGCCTTCGCCTTGCCCGTGCTGACGGCCGCTGGCTTTATGCTGGTTTCCGACCGCATGCTGGGAACGTGCTTCTTCATTCCTTCGGGGCTGGTCGTCAATAACGCCGATCCGACAGTTGGGGGTGGACAGCCGCTGCTGTGGCAGCACCTGTTCTGGTTCTATTCACACCCCGCTGTGTACATCATGCTGTTGCCAGCCATGGGGATGGTTTCGGACATGTTGTCCGCCACGTGCCGAAAGCCGATTTTCGGATACAAGCCGATGGTGTACTCCCTGGCGGCAATTGCCGGGTTGGGCTTTATCGTGTGGGGACACCACATGTTCACCTCGGGAATGAATCCAGCCTTGGGCATGACGTTCATGATTTCCACGGTGATGATTGCTCTGCCCTCCGCCGTGAAGGTGTTCAACTGGATCGGAACGATCTGGGGTGGCCGACCTGAGTTCAACACGGTCTTCCTGAACTGCGTTGCGTTTATCTCGATGTTCATCGTCGGTGGACTTTCCGGGATCTTCATGGCTGCCGTTCCGGTCGACATCTATATCCACGACACCTACTTCATTGTGGCTCACTTCCACTACGTGCTGTTCGGTGCCACGTTGTTCGGCGTGTTTGGTGGAATCCACTACTGGTATCCCAAGATGTTCGGCCGCCGCATGAGTGAAGGCTGGGGCAAGCTGCACTTCACGCTGACCTTTATTGGTTTCAACGGAACGTTCTTCCCGATGCACCTGCTGGGTGTTGCCGGAATGCCTCGCCGTTATGCCGATCCTTATCTGCACCCGTATCTGGAGCACCTGCTCCCACTGAACCAGTTCATGACGATCTGTGCCTGCCTGATGGGCTGTGCCCAGTTCATCCTGATCGCCAACTTCGTGCTCAGCTGGTTCTACGGTGAGAAGGCGGGCAAGAATCCCTGGTTGGCCAACGGTCTCGAATGGGTTGCTCCATCGCCTCCTGGACACGGCAACTTCGAAGTTGTGCCCACCGTATATCGCGGTCCTTACGAGTACTCGAGCCCCGATCGCGATGAGGACTACTGGCCGCAGACGGAGCCACCGGTTCGAAAATCTCCGGCTCCGCAGCCTGCCACAGAACCCGCCGAGGCGTCGCACGACGCGTCAGCACAGTCCTAATTGTCGTCTGCCGAATTGAGATGATGTCCGCTTCCCGTTATCAGCCTTGGCTCCATCGCCTGGCCCTGTCCACCGCCTGTGTGGCCATGGTTACAGTGGTCTTTGGTGCGCTGACAACATCGAAGAATGCGGGCATGGCATTTGAGAATTGGCCGAATTCCGACGAGTACACCATGGTGACCTACCCATGGCTTCGCGACTTCGGAAGGAATTGGAATAAATTTCTGGAGCATGGACATCGTTTGGCCGGAATGCTGATCGGCATGTGGTCCATTGCTCTGGTGATGGTGACATTTCGATTGGAATCGCGACGCTGGGTTCGCGGCCTTTCGATCGCAATTCTGCTGGGCGTCATCTGTCAGGGCATCCTGGGAGGTTATCGGGTGCTGCTCGATGAGCGTGGCCTGGCGATGCTGCACGGTGCCTTTGCGGCACTTGTGTTCTCCCTGATGGCTACCATGGCCGTGGTGACGAGTCAGGGGTGGCTGAATGCAGCGGAGTCGAAGGGGGCCGGTGTTGGACTCCTGAAAGCTCTGGCGATGGCCACGGTTGGACTGTTGGCAGTGCAGTACCTGCTGGGCGGCTTCATTCGCCATCGCGGTACAGGATTGCACGAGCATCTTGGTATGGGGATTGTCGCTTACATGATGGTCTGGGTGAATGCGATCGTTGTGCAGCGGTGCTCGCAAGTCTGGCTGCGACGTTCGGCCTGGACGCTCGTTGCCCTCACAACGGCTCAAGTGTTGCTGGGCGTCGGAGCATGGTTCTTCAAGTATGGTTTCGCGCCGTTGGGGATTGTCGCTGTTGCAGAGTCAGTGCAGCAATTGCTGATGCGAACTGTGCACACGGTCTTCGGAATTCTTGTCTTCATGACAGCAGTCGTGCATGCAGTCCGGGTCGTTCGTGTTGGGCATTTCCTGCACTCGGACGAGGTCCCTTTTTCCTTGACTGATCGGACACCGGACGCGTTGACTGCCGGAGGTGCCTCATGAGTGCCTCCGCGACCACGACGCTTTGCCCGCCGACAATGGCCTCACGCATTCGTGATTACGTGGCCATTGCCAAGCCTCGCATTGCGATCATGGTATTGCTCACCGTTTGCGTGGGCTTCGTTCTCGGTTCGGAAGGTGTCTGGCAGCCTTGGGCGCTGTTGCATGCGTGCATCGGCGTGGGCCTGGCCGCTACGGCCTCCAATGCCCTGAATCAGGTGATCGAGCGCGAGACTGACGGACGGATGCGACGAACTCGGTTGCGCCCTCTGCCTACGGGACGTTTGCAGTCAAATGAAGTGTTGTTGTTCGGCCTTTCTCTGGCCGTCTTGTCGACGGTTTACTTGCTGTTGACCGTCAACGCGCTGACCGCGTTTCTGACGTTAGCAACCATTGCTCTTTACGCAGGAGCCTACACGCCGCTGAAACGGCAAACGGCTTTCTGTACCGCTATTGGCGCTGTTCCGGGCGCGCTTCCGCCGGTACTCGGTTGGGCCGCAGCGGGGGCTCCGCTGGATCTGCGTGCTCTGGCTCTGTTCGGGATCCTGTTTGTGTGGCAGTTCCCGCACTTCCTGGCGATTGCCTGGATTTACCGGGCCGACTACTCGGGAGCCGGTTTGAAAATGTTGCCTGCCAATGGTCGCCGCGGTGTGGTTGGTTGCATTGCCGTGGCCTATGCCCTGGTCTTGATTCCTGTCAGTCTGCTGCCTCGGCATCTGGGCGTGACGGGCGATGTGTATGTGTTAACAGCCATCCTGCTCGGACTGATGTATGCGGTGGCTGCTGTGAATTTCCTGTGGCAGGAAAACGATGCGACGGCACGCAAGCTGTTGTGGGCTTCGTTCGCTTACCTGCCAACGTTGTTACTTGTGCTCACGGTAGACCACGTGTGTCTGCTGCAGTGAAGTTTTCAGAAGTTCGCGTTGCGATCTTTTGAGTTGAATTCCCCCTGGTAGATTCAATGTCTCACGCCCCTGCCAAACCTGCCGTCCACATGGGACTGCCCCTTCCGAACTCCAAGCTCGGGATGTGGCTGTTTCTGGGAACGGAAATCATGTTCTTTACGGCCTTCATCGGCACGTACATCGTGTTGTACTTCGGCTCGCCGGGGTGGCCGACCGGGTACAACGAGACCCATATCAACGTACTGGCGGGGGGGGTCAACACCTTCGTGCTGCTGGCTTCCAGCTATTTTGTTGTCGTGGCTCACGAAGCCATGGTCAACAAGAACTTCAAGCGGGCCTGGAACTTCCTGGCGGCCACGCTGGTGCTGGCTGTCCTGTTTTTGGGCATCAAGGCTGTGGAGTACAAGGGCAAGTTCGATCACCGCATTCTGCCCGGACAGATTCCGGAAACCGAACTGGATGCCGTTCGCCTGCTGGGGAAGGATGTGCAGTGGATTGTCGATTCCCAGCTGAATCGACTGGTTCCTGGTGCCGAGCCTTTGCACGTGAAGGCGACCAAGGTGACCGAGACCATGTCGACGGCTGATGAGTCCACCAAGCAGCAGTTGCAGGCCTGGGAAGGACTCAACGGGGCGTTCAATCAGTTGCGGAGCGATATCTCCGCCAATCGCCTGACTCTCGACGATGCCCATCATCGTCTCGAAGAAATGCAGGCAGATCCGAAATTCGGTCCGCTGGTGTCGCACGTGCAGATTGCTCACGTTCTCCCCTACGGAAACCTGTTTGCCTCGACGTACTTTTTGATGACCGGCTTCCACGCCATTCACGTCGTGGTGGGTATGATTCTGTTTATCGCGGTTCTGAAAGAAGGTCCCAAGCTCGATGAACGCTCCACCGACTGGGTGGAAAACAGTGGCCTGTACTGGCACTTCGTCGACCTGGTGTGGATCTTCCTGTTCCCGATGATCTACATCATCCCCGGTAACATCTAGTCGTGTTCGCGTTTGCGTTTAACGTTCACTGCATCGGCAGATTCAAGAGAAGAAGGTAACCGGCCATGGCCGACGATCACGCTCAATCTCATCCGCACGTTAACTACTTCGGAGTCTTCCTGGCTCTGTGCGTGTGTACCGCGCTGTCGGTCATTTTTGACGTCGTTCACGTCACACCGTCATTGCTGGTGTTCCTCGTGCTGGCCGTGGCCTGTGCCAAGGCGATGTTCGTGATGACGTACTTCATGCACCTGAAGTTTGAGGGCAACTGGAAGTTCGTGATCCTGTTTCCCACAGCTGTTCTGTCCGTCGGGCTGATGGTCGCGCTCGCCCCGGACATGGCCATGCATTACTACACGAACGAAGCACCTCAGCTTCGCTACGAGGCTGAGAAGGCTGCCGAGAGCCATGGTGATCATGGTGACTCGCATGAAGCAGCGGATTCTCACGGTGGCGGCCACGATGCCCACGGGCACTAGGCAGTCGTACGCCTTTACGATGTGCAAGCGGGATAATCGGCCGCTTGTTCCCGCCGGGCGATGAGGAGTCAGTCTATGCCCTCGATTGCCATTGCCAATGTCACTCACCACTACGGTGACCGTCGAGCGCTCAACGCTGTGACGATTGATATCGCCGCAGCGGAAGTCTTCGGATTGTTGGGGCCCAATGGAGGCGGCAAGTCGACGTTGTTGCGGCTGCTCTCTACGCTGTTGCCATTGCAGCAGGGATCCATATCCCTCGCTGGTCACGACGTGGCCAGGGAGCCCGATGCCGTGCGTCGGGCTATCGGCGTGACATTTCAGAGTCCGAGCCTCGATATCAAACTTACGGTTCAGGAGAACCTGAAGTACCAGGGGCACCTGTACGGGCTGCAAGGGCGTGCGCTGCGTGATCGCATGGCGCAGGTCATGTCGCAGCTGAAAATTCAGGATCGGGCCGGTGACATCGTGCAGACGCTCTCTGGCGGGTTGAAGCGGCGAGTGGAGATCGCAAAGTCGCTGCTGCATGCACCGCAAGTCTTGCTGCTCGATGAGCCAAGTACCGGACTCGATCCTGGTGCCCGGCACGACCTGTGGCAGTTTCTGACGACTCTGCGAAGCGAGACTGGTGTCACGGTTCTGGTGACAACGCATTTGATGGAAGAGGCCGACCGCTGCGATCGGCTCGGCCTGCTTGATCAGGGAGACCTGATTGCACTGGGGACGCCCGATGAACTGCGATCCTCCGTCGGTGGAGACAGCATTACGATCGATCCAGTCAACTTGACCGAATTGCAGCAGCAACTGCAGGACACCCTGCACCTGCAGGCCAGACCGCTGGGGAATCAGCTGCGAATTGAAAACGTCTCCGGCCCGGAGGTGGTCGAACGGCTGGCCCGGGAACTGCCGGGAACATTTCGGTCGCTCACATTAGGCAAGCCCACACTCGATGATGCGTTCATTCACCTGACGGGACGGCGTCTCGCGGATGAAATTGGGGCAGAATGACCGCAATCCCAAGGTTGGCAACGCCTGTTGTCGACTGCGGAATTCCGGCTGTTTCTCCCCGCCAGTGACACCGAACTGCGTATACTCGAGCATTCGAAACGTGATGAACTTTGCATGAACGCCTCTGCTGTCACCGCCGCGACTCGTCCCGCCCTGCTGCTGTCCATCTGCAGTATGGCACATCGGGAAGTCGTGCGGTTTCTGCGGCAGCGTTCGCGACTGATTGGAGCGGTCGGCCAGCCGGTCATCTTCTGGATTCTGTTTGGTGCGGGGCTGCATGGCTCGTTTCAGATGGGTGGTGCCGATTCGGCGAGCATGTCGTTTCAGGAATACTTCCTGCCTGGTGTGGCGGTGATGATCGTCCTGTTCACCTCAATTTTTGCCTCGATTTCGGTCATTCAGGACCGGCATGAAGGGTTCCTGCAGGGAGTGCTTGTCGCCCCGGTGCCGCGAACCTCGATTGTGCTGGGCAAGGTGCTTGGCGGAACGATCCTTGCGTTGGGGCAGTCGGCGCTGTTCCTGCTCGTTGCTCCTGCGATGCAGTTTGTCGGACTGGCCCCCCCGATGGGGATGCAGTTGTCACTGTCTGCGATTCTCGGCGCAATTGGGTTTCTGACGTTGATCTCCATTGCCCTGAATGCCTTGGGCTATCTGTTCGCGTGGAAGATCGATTCGGTGCAGGGATACCACGGAATTATGAGCGTGGTGTTGCTCCCGATGTGGTTGATGTCGGGAGCTTTCTTCCCCGGTGAGCAAAGCGTCTGGCTGCAGTGGGTGATGAAAATCAATCCGCTGACCTACGGTGTCGCGGGGCTGCGGCAGTGCGTTTCGCCCAACGCAGCTGCGATGCAGTCGTTGCCCGCCGTGTCGACCTGCCTGGTGGTACTGGTGCTGTTTGCCGGGATGTGTCTCGCGGTTGATATCTGGATGACGCGGCGCGATCAGAACGTTTGAATGTGATGGGTGCAAGACGATGACTGCTGCTGACATGACCGCTTCGACGCTCTCTTCAAGACCCCATTGGGGGCTCGTTGCTGTGTGCCTGTGCCTGCTGGCAACGTCGCTGGCAGCGGATGATGCAACTCCGGAAAGTGCGGCTACTTCTGAACCAGCGCCAGCGGTGACGACTCAGGCCGAGCGCGTACTGGAACCGGGCGAGGTGGTGCTGCCTCATGTGCGGCTGACCGAAGATGGTCCCTACGTGTTGTGGGATGCGGATGAGGTTGATGACTTCAATCTGGTCGACCAGACGGGAGCTCCCGTTACCCGCGAGACACTGCTGGGCAAGCCGTGGATTGTGAATTTCATTTTCTGTCGGTGCGTGGTGCAGTGTCCGTTCACCAGCAAGCGAATCAAGGAATTGAGCGAAGAACTGAAGGATGTCGATGTCCGCTTCGTGACGATCACTGTTGATCCGGAGTACGACACTGTCGACATCATGCGAGAGAACGCGAGTATTTACGGTGCGAAGCCCGAACGCTGGCTGTTTTGCACCGGGGAACCGGATGAAGTCTGGAAGCTCATTCGCAAGGGATTCAAAGTTTCAGCGTGGGAAGAAGCGGGAACGCGCAAGCAGCCCGGCATGGAGTTCGCGCACAGCAACCACCTGATTCATGTGGATGCCGAAGGCAAGATTCGCGGCCGCTATGATGGGGCCGACGATCTCGAGCTGATCACATTGCAGCGGGTCCTGCGGGGTGAAATCGAGACTCCGGAACGGCATCGCCCGGTAACTCAGGCACAGGTCGCCGAGCAGGAACGCGTCGCCCTGGTAAAAGAGTTCGATGCTCAGGCTGATCCGCTGGCGAACCTGCCGGGATGGGCGAAGCGATTGCCGCGCACGAACGCCATGCTCAATGGACTCTGTACCATCCTGCTGCTGATTGGGTTTATGGCCATCAAGGCCAAGCGTGAGAAACTGCACAAGCAGGTCATGCTGACCGCGTTTGGTGTGTCGATACTGTTTCTGGCTTCGTATCTCACTTACCACTGGGCATTGGGGGCCTATACGGAGTCACACGGAAAATCGTTTACCGGGACGGGCACGATCCGGACGGTGTACTTTGCCATTCTGATCAGTCATGTCATTCTGGCGGCTGTGGTGCCAGTGGGGGCCATTGTCACCATTCGACATGGACTGAAGCAGAATTGGCCAGCCCATCGGGCGTGGGCCAAGGTGACCTTCCCGATCTGGCTATACGTCTCCGTCACAGGTGTTATCATTTACTGGATGCTGTACCAGATGGCGTAACCGTCGAGTGTTCGACGCTGCCGATCATCGAATCAGCCTTGAGGCTTCTGTCAAACGGAAGCCGAATTCGGAAACGACCATGCGTACTCTCAAAGCTCTGCTGATTGCCCTCACACTGGCCACGGGAACCACCGCTGCGGTTACGCCGCTGCAGGCCTGCCCCATGTGTAAGGTGGCGAATGAGGAATCGCAGGACGCCGCCGCTGCCGCTCGTCCGCGAGCCTACATGTACAGTATTTTGTTCATGCTCTCGATGCCGGCGACAATATTTACGTTCTTCGGTGTCACCTTCTACCGGTTGTCGAAGAAGCAGCAGGCCATCAACGCCGCTTTGACGGGCGATTCGCTGGAATAGTCCTCGACGGGGGCTTAGTGGAGAAATGGGCTCGGATGTCTCCACGACCGACGGGTGGGCGTCTCAGAAAGAGACGCGATGCTCTCGTTGGCTTTCTGCTGACGTTCCGCATATGGTGAAGTCGTTGTGATTCCCTTTGCGTGAAGTTTGCCATGCCAGTTGATCCGTTCGAGTCTCTGCGCGAAGCGCTCAAGCATTCGCCCGACAATGTTCCGCTGCGTCAACATCTGGCGGAGGCGTTGCTGGAACGGGGGCGGGCCGCTGAAGCGGAGCAGGAGTTTCGGGCCGCATTGCAACTGGCTCCCCATCATTCGCCGCTGCAGCTCGGATTGGCCCGCGCGTTCCACAGTCAGGGGAAGTCGTCTGAGGCCATCGTGGTGCTGGAGGAAATGCTCAAGGGCCGCGAGATGCCGGGAGCGGCCTACGTGTTGCTGGCCCGACTGCTGTATCGCGAGGGTGATGTGCCACGCTCGGTTGCCATGTACAAGGCAGGGATTGACGACGATCCTGATTGTGGCGACGAGGAATTCGAACAGCGGCTGGGGATCGTCCGCGATCCTGAAGGGGCTGCACAGGCTGACGTCGTTGAGGGACGGCAGCGGGCGGGTACTGAACCAACGAGCGATATTCCAGTCGAGATTGAGCGGCCCAAGATTGATTTCAGTTCGGTCGGGGGGATGGAGTCGCTCAAGGAAGAGATTCGGCTGAAGATCATTTATCCGCTGCAGCAGCAGGATCTGTACAAGGCGTATGGCAAGTCGATTGGAGGCGGGCTGCTGATGTACGGACCACCGGGTTGTGGCAAGACGCATCTGGCGCGGGCCACAGCCGGGGAGATCAAGGCCGGGTTCGTTTCGGTCGGGATCAACGATGTGCTCGACATGTGGATTGGTCAGAGCGAACGCAATCTGCATTCCATCTTTGAACAGTGCCGTGAAGACCGTCCCTGTGTATTGTTCTTTGATGAAGTGGATGCCCTCGGAGCCCGCCGGTCGGACATGCGTCAAAGCGCTGGGCGGCACCTGATTAATCAGTTTCTCTCGGAGATGGATGGTGCCACCTCGAACAACGAAGGCCTGCTGATCTTGGCCGCGACGAACGCACCGTGGCATCTTGATCCGGCGTTTCGGCGTCCCGGTCGGTTTGACCGCATTCTGTTTGTGCCTCCTCCTGATGAAACAGCGCGTGAAGAGATTCTCCAGTTGTTGTGTGAAGGAAAGCCAATGGAGGATATCGATTACTACGCGGTAGTTCGCAAAACAAAGGACTTCTCCGGCGCAGACCTCAAGGCCGTCGTGGATCGAGCTGTCGAGGCGAAACTGCAGGAAGCGATGAAGGCGGGAAGTCTCAAGCCGATCACCACCCGCGACCTGCTGCAGGCCGCGAAACTGCATCGACCGACGACGCAGGAGTGGTTCAGCACGGCGAGAAATCATGCCCTGTATGCCAACGAAGGGGGCATCTACGACGACATCCTCAAGTACCTGAGATTGTGATCGATGGAGTGGATTGTCTTCCGACAGAGGCTCGTCGTTCTGTTCACGATGTAGAGAGAGCAATGATTGATGAACTGAGTCTGCTCGCGGCACTGGATGCTCCGGTCGGGTTTGAGGAGCCGGTGCTCAAGTATCTGGCCGAGCAATTGGGAGCCTGCTGCGACCGCGTGGAAGCGGATGTGCGGGGTAATCTCTATGCCTGGCAGGGGAGCGAACCCCATGCCCCCCTGGTGATGGTGACCGCACATGCCGATGAAGTTGGCTTCATGGTCACCACCATCCTGGAGAGCGGCTGTCTGCGGTTCACCCGACTGGGGTTCCCAACGGAAATGGTCCTGCCGGGACAGCCGGTCCGTGTGTTGACTCCCAATGGCCCGATTGCCGGTGTCATCGGAGTGAAGCCGGGGCATATTCTCTCGGGTGAGGCCGCAAGGCTGGTTCCTCCTGTGGAGCAGCTGTACCTCGATGTGGGGGCCAGTTCCGCAGCAGAAGTGGGGGCCCTGGGGATCGAGCCCGGGACGCCTGTGGTCTTCCATGGACCGCTGACCCGGACAGCCAATCCCAAACGGGTGTATGGGAAGGCCGTCGATAATCGAATTGGTTGCCTGTGCGTGCTGGAAGTGGCCCGGCGGATGGCAGCCCTGGACGACGTCGCCGCCAACCTGGCGTTTGTAATTACCGTCGAAGAAGAGGTCGGACTGCGAGGTGCTGAAGTGGCCGCAGCGCATGTCCAGCCGGATGTCCTGCTGGCGATCGATACGGTCCCCTCGGGAGGAACTCCGGAATTGCGTGCCGATGAACTGCCGTGGAATATCGGCAAGGGACCGCTTTTGAAGGTCCGCGAAACGCGAGGCCTGTCGACTCATGGTCCCTTGCGAGACCTGCTGCGTCGTGTGGCTGCCAAACACAACATTCCATACCAGTTGATTGTGGATACTGCCGGCATCACCGATGGGTCATCGGCTCAGCAGGCTTCGGGAAAAATCGCTGCCGCTGTGCTGGGGCTTGCGCGGCGGTATTCACACTCAGCCAGTGAGTTGCTGGACATTGGGGATGCGGAGCAGTTGGTGGACTGGCTCGTGGCGACAATTCCCGAGTTTTCGTCCCGGGAGCTGCTTCTGCGGTATCATTGCGAGTGAGCGTCTGAGTTGCGTTGGCGGCTACAGGGCTTGATTCCGTTTGCCGTGTCCGATAAACGAGTGTTCTGGCAGGCTGTCCCCGGGACAGCCTTGCGTGTTTATTCCCCAGATATCTGCACTGCTTGAAATTCCATGGCTGGACATTCCCATTGGGCGAACATCGCTCACAAGAAAGGTCGCATCGACAAAAAACGCGGCGCCTTATTTGGCAAACTGAGTCGCGCCATTATTGTGGCCGCTCGGCGCGGGGGTGGTGATCCGGCCATGAACCTGGCACTGCGGTATGCGGTGGATAAGGCCCGCAAGCAGAGCATGCCCAAGGACAACATCGAACGGGCCATCAAGCGAGGTCTGGGAGAGAGCGACGGGGCCGACTACGAGGAAATCCTGTACGAAGGCTACGGCGTGGCGGGCGTGGCGGTGTTGTGCGAAACACTGACCGACAATCGCAAACGAACGGTCGACGAGGTTCGGAAACTGTTTGAAGTCCATGGCGGAAACATGGGGAACAGCGGCTGCGTTGCCTGGATGTTTGAACGCAAAGGACTGTTCACTGTTCCTCAGTCGGCCATTTCCGAAGAGGAACTGTTCGAGTTCGCCCTCGAAGCCGGGGCCGACGATGTGCAGGAATCGGGTGAGAACTTTGAAGTCACCTGCAGCGCTGATGTGTTCCAGCAGGTGGCTGATGCCTTTGAGGCCAAGGGAATTCCGACCGATGTTTCGGAGATTACGCGAATTCCCAACAGCGTCGTCGAACTGGGGGCCGAGGATGGTCAGCGGATCTTGAAGCTGCTCGATGCACTGGAAGAGCTGGAAGATGTCCAGAACGTGACGGCGAATTTCAACATTCCCGACGACGTCATGGCTGAATTGATGGGCAACGACGACTGACCGCGCGGGCAGGGACCTACTCTGTTGGCTTGAGTGACCGTCCCCGCAGAGCCGTCAACCGCACGCCGCGAGGTCCGTATCGAGTGTCGTACGTGCCGAGGATGATGGCGCCAGGCTGATAGTTCTTCAGTTCCTGCTGATCGAGCAGGGTTGTTTGGCCGACATTGAAAGTCAGCTTGTTGTCGGCAACCTGCAACTGAAATGGCTGTGCGCGCTGCCACTCAAACGAGGGGAACTCCACATGTGTTTCCGGAAGTGCCTTGTGGCCACGAAACTCGGTTAGAAACCAGGGGGCTCCGCTTTCCTTCATGAGGACATTGGACAGACAGTAGCCATGTCCATTGTCCCAGCCGACCAGCAGGAACCAGCCTCCCAGGCCAATCTGGTCCATGACTCCCTGAAGTTCGAACTGGTCTCCACGGGCCAGTTCCAGCACCGCGTTCTTGCCGCCGGTTCGTTGCACTCCGCCGGCGACGACTCCCCATTGCCCATCGCTGACAAAATTCCCCAGCACGAAGGGATGCCCGGGGTCCGGCCCGGTGAGTTCAAACGCGTCCAGCTGGACAAGCTTGTCTTTCGCCGTGAGTGGCTGAACGTTTCGTACTGGCCGGCCGGCGACGTAGAGCGAAAGCCACTTTGGCGATAACTGCGGTGCATGACGCACGTCAGTGTCTTCCTGAGCGTCAACTGCAGAGATAAATGCCAGACAGCAGAGACTGAGTATGATGGCCCGGAACATGAAACTCTCCCGCAAAAGGGATCAAAGTGCTTCGTTGAATACCAATCTAGTCAGCGGGCATGCGCAAGAACAGCCATCAGGATGTCGGGCGATCGTCTGAGCTGGTATCAAATTGTGATGGAATCGTCTGGATGACTGCTTCGTAGACCAGGGCGACTGCGAACTGCTGACGGTGCCAGCGGAGCGAAATCCCGTCGGGGCAGTCAGTTCCCAGCTGAACCTGTCTCACCTGCACCACCTGGCATTCATGGGGGGTGCGCCGAGCTACGGCAATGAAGGCGACGCCATCCTGGTGCGCAGGAGCATTTGGTCCCAAGTGACCGGTGATGGCGGCAGAGAGGTCGGCTTCGGGGGTGTGTTCCAGGACGCCCATCGCCATTTGCGTGGCCACTTCCGGACTGACTGCTCCAATGGCAGGATCGTTCAGGTCATGTGCGCTGACATCCAGCCAGCTGTGCTTGGTCAACTCGCGATAAACCACAGCGGACCCACACAGGGACTGCGAAATGCCAGGAATCGTGGAGAGCAGTGCGGAGAGCCAGCCAGCCGTACAGCTTTCGGCAAATGCAATCCGGCAGCCATGCCGGGACAACAGGGCCGAGAGTTCGTGGGCAAGTTCACACAACCTGTTGGAGACAATCATGTCGAGACCTTTGTCAATTGTGTTTACACAGTGTTGGCTGGGCGTCCAGAAAATTGAACATTCCGGTCGTGGATCATGCTGAGAGTTTCGTCGGTCGGATCGTTGATCGTCCCTAAAATCCGAAATATCCACTGTTTCGGCGAGAGATAAGCATGGGGCTGTGTTGATGTTGTACGGGGTTTCTGCGTTGGCACGCCACTTGCGTTGATTACAAGATTCGCTGTTGGGCCCAAATTGAGACGGCGCGAATATACACACATATATCACACAAGCGAGGGGTCAGAAGATGCGTCAACGTCTAGTTCGCGCGCGATGCTCACCGCGCGCGTTCCAAGCTACTGAAGGAATAACGGAATGCGACTTACTCCTCCCCAATGGATGCACCTGTTCATCGACGAAGTCTGCCGTTGCCAGAGGCAACTGAGCGGAACTTCGTTAGGGTGTCACTACCACAAAGAAGGTGATGTGTGGGAGGTGACCCTGTTCTGCGCCGCGACCGAAGTTGTGGGTGGACCACATGATGGCGAGCGGATGCATCCCACATTCTGGACTGATCTGAAGCAGCTGACCGGCTTGCTGGACGTCGAGGAGATGTACTGGCAGGCAAACGCGCTGGACGAACAGGATCAATTGGGAACGCACCTGTCCATCATTGGTCGTTACAACGATCACCCGATCTGGCTGAGGATCCTCGCCGCATCGCCCGGTGGTCTGCCGCCCGGACAGCATGTTGCGCCAAATTTCGGCACTGTGACTGAAAACTGGTAGTCCGCAGGGATCGGGGTGTTGCCGGGGAATCGTTCACAACATGAATACAACGAAACAGGCCACCGGAGTTTGACTCCGGTGGCCTGTTCTTTGTCTGAATGGAACGGTTCAGAAGGTTACTTGCTTTCAGCTGGTGCTTCGGCACTGGCGGTCTGAACCTGCGATTTTGCCGAGGCTGGTGCCTGAGCAGCGACCTGCTGAACGGCTGGGGTTGCTGGTGCCTGAGCTCGCAGGCGGGCGACCACTTCGTTGGTGATGTCAACGGTCTGATCGAAAGAGAAAACGACCGAGTCGTTGCGGGTCATCACTGTGGCGAGACCTTTGCCTCGGGCCACTTCGGCCACCACGGGCTTGGTGCTTTCGCGGAAGTCGCTCACGATCTGCTGGCGATGCTTGCTGAGCAGGGCGCTGGCCTGGTTCCGCATCTTGTTCAGATTCACCTGGGCATTACGTTGCGCGGTCAGCAACTTGCGGCTTTCGTCTTCCGATGGAACTTCGCCCAGGCCTTCGCGGATTTTCTTGAGTTCCTGAACAGCTCGCTGTTCGGCAGCGTTGAGCTGGTTCTGCAGCGCGCTGGCCTGAGCCTGGTAGGAGTTAACGATTTCTGCATCCTTGCCCAGCTGACGGGCGACTTCATCCAGATCGATGACGGCCACGCCGCCCGACTGTCCATGTCCGTAGAATGCCCAAGCCAGTCCAGCACCGAAGGCCGCCATCAGTGCCGCGGCCAGGATCAAATTATTCTTCTTCACGACGAACTCCTCAGGTCGGGAGGGACTGCCGCCTGAAGCGATGCAGTCTTTGAGGGAAGGATGATGAGCGTCCCGTGGCACCGCAGATTGCAGGTGGGACGGTTCATCGATGTGACGGGCGGGACGGTACACGAGCGGTTGAAGTGCGGTAAAGAGCACTTCGCATGTTGGTTCGCGCGGCACGGGGAGTCCCTCGATCCAACGGCAGAATCTGCCGCGCCGAGGGCTCATGTTTCCTCAATTCACCGTGAATACTGCGGAAAACCCTATGGAAGTTCGCGAATCCGGAGGTTGCGGAACTCGACCGGGGCACCTTCCGCTTCCAGGCACAGGTAGCCCGAGGCCGGCTGACAGTTCTTGCCACCGGAGACCTCCTCACCATTCACCCACAGCCGGATTTCACCGTTGATGCCGCGGACGTAGTAGTGGTTCCACTCACCGACACCTTTGCTCAGGTTCTTGCTCGGAAAGCTCCGTTGACCGTTTGGAGAGAGTGGTGGGAACGGCTCCATGGTGGATGTTCCTACGGGAAAGATGTCGCCGTTGGTGGAGAACCAGTCCCCAATCTTGCCGGATGACTTTTCGTATTTCTCTTTGTAGCCGTGGTCGAGGATCTGAACTTCAATGCCACCAGATGGGAGGCGATTGGGAGGCAGATTCTCCAGGGCCTTCTCCGGAGCCCAGGCGAAAACGCCCGAGTTCCCGCCCGACTCTCGATGAGTCCACTCCACAACGAGTTCAAAGTTTGTGTACTGTTTGGCCGTTCGCAAGACTCCAATCGGACGTCCCGTGCAGTAAATGATCCCGTCCTTGAATGTCCAGGTGTCGGGTTCGTCATTCACGTGCGCGAAGTCCGCTTCACCTAATGCCGTCCAGCCTGGACCAGTTCCGTCAATGAAGGCCTTGGGCAATTGTGGCTCGTCAGCGAAGGCCGACATTGAACACACGACTAAGAGGCAGGCAGCAATCCAGGACCGATTCAGCATCGACGGGAACTCCAGCATGAGGGGCGGGACAGATCAGGAGGAGTTGATCATAACCTCGACGGCTGGCCGCGGAAAGCACTACGCCTTACGGATGAAGTGCTCGGCAAAACTGCGCACCTGATGACCGTTGAGCACGTGGAACATTCGCAGTTGTTGAACCGTCTCCTGACTGAAGTGGGCGAGCGGCACATGCACCAGTCGCTTGCCGAACCGTTTGGCGATGCGTCGCCACGCCAGTCCAGGAGCGGTCGGAGAGAGGACGGCAATGTGTCGTTCCCGTGAGTGGTGGCAGGCGGCCAACAGCAGACGCTCTTCCAGGGTGTCAGCTGCATGGAATTTCGCGTCGCGCCAGACGTCACGGATCGGCCTGGGTGGGAACAGAAACATCGCACCGCCGTAGGTTGCACTGGCGATTCCCGGCCCCACAAGCTCCTGACCGTAGTCGGTTGCGTAGAAAGACAAAGTTGATTCGTCGGTGTGCTCGGCATGCCAGGTGATTCGCCACGGGTAATCACGCGGATCGGCGGGCGTGTCGAAGTACATCAGCACGCAGTCGAGGCTGCCGCGACTTGGAGGCAGGACCTTCACATACAGTTCGCCGGTGTGCCAGTTCCGGAGTGTTTCGCGTATGTCGAGGCCGTCTTTCAGACTGGTGCTGAACTTCTCGATTCGCGCCAGATCATTCCCCAACATGGAGAGGGCATGGTCCTTCACATGCGTGCGGAACCGTTCGATGGCGACGTCTTCCGGTGGCCAGCTGCATTGAGAGAATGGATTCCAACGGGCGGCCCACTCCTTCTGGTCGATCTTGGGGGGCTTGCGATTGAGCTGCAACGTCCGCCAGACAACCGGCGGTCCAGGGAGACGGCTCTTCGTGCGGGCAATGTCGCCATTGGGGAACTCTCCACGACCAATGGATGCCTTGAAGTCGCCAAAGGGCAGGGCATCCTGATAAGGATAACTCCGTGCTGTTTCTGCGAGGTTGATGGCGAACTGATCACCAATCGTCTGCTTGGCGGCGGTAATCAGTGTGTACAGATCGGGCGTCATTCGACGTTCGATGAGGCACAGGTTGCGAACATATCGCAGCATTGTTGCCAGCAGGTGCGGCGTGATCTTGCGAGCCCGTTTCTTCAGGTCTTCCCGGTAGTGATCGCGTGAGGCTCGCAGCAATTCCTTGATGCCATCGACGGAGAGATTCTCGTCGTCCTCCAGCTCTTTTCGGGCACGCTCATACAATCCGGTGATGTAAGGGAGTTCACCGAGCAGGAACAGCAGCGACTCAGGTTGAACGCGGAAGATTTCCGTTTCGTAAACATCTTCCGGCTGCTGGTCGGCAGGCGTTTGCTCGCGGTACGCATCGCGAATCCAGGGCCAGTCGGTGAGCGAGCACAGGGCCAGAACGTGTGCGTGTTTCTGCTCCAGCTGCCTCAGTTGGCTGGCCATCCAGACAATCCGGGCCTGTTGTTGTTCGGATGCTGGCCGGGGAATGCTGGGGAGCACAGCGGCCGAGAAACGCTCGATCGAGACCTGCTTCAATGCGTAAGGATCGGGCAGGATGGCACTGCGGGGATCGAACTCTTCCACTTCGAGATCGATGTATGCCCGTGACATGCGTTCCTGTATGGCGGTCCGCAGGGCGGAAATGACCGGCTGGCAGGGGTCGATGGGGACGTAGCTGCACGTCCGCCGCGTCTCCGAGGCACTGTCCGCATCGGGCGACCAGGTTGTTTCATCATAGGGCGGAGTTTCGTCTTGTGTGACGATGGTGACCTGTGGCAGGCACTCCACACCACGTTCCACAGAAGCAGCGAACGAAGGGGGCAGCGGGACGGCGAGGCAGTCGAACTTCTTCGACAGCATGATGCGTCGCACTTCAATCGCGAAGTCACCGCTCCCGTGAATGACCGGGACGAGCGTGATGCGTTCAGAAAGCGACAGAAAGGGTTGCATTCCCTGAGTATACCGCAGCGGCATGGTGACGCGAAATGAACGCATCGCTCTGATCGGGCCAGTGTCCCTCATCGATGGTTGAGCGGTCAGCGCCTCCAATGGCGAGGCGAAGAGGAACGAATTCGTCCATTTTCTCTTGGATTCCCGGTTGGCGTTGTGTCGAATCAGCGGTTCAGATGTAGAGTGAAATGGATTGACGATCGAGAACCAAAATGACCACCGCAGTCTCATCTCCCGAACAACTGGACATCAATGTGCGTCCGCTGGTGCTCTTTGATGGAGTGTGCGGGTTGTGCAACTGGTTCGTGAGCTTCATTCTCAAACGCGACCGGGCCGGAGTTTTCCTGTTTGCGCCATTGCAGGGTGAGACGGCCGCCAAGCTGCTGTCCGGAGATGAGCGGGCCAATCTCTCCACGGTCGTGTTGATGCATCGAGGCCGGGAATATCGCCATTCGGCGGCTGTGGTTCGCATCTTCTGGGCATTGGGAGGTTTCTGGTCACTGATCGGCACGCTGCTCTGGATTGTTCCTCGTCCCGTTCGCGACTGGGGCTATCGATTCGTCGCCAGAAATCGCTATCGCTGGTTCGGCCAGAAAGAAACCTGCCGACTTCCCACTGCCGAGGAACTTGCCCGACTGCTTCCGTGACCATCTGGCCACTGTCCCAAGTGGCGGCGACTGCCGACGAGTGACATTCAACATCGAAATTGTTGAATCTGTCTCGACACGTCTGGCCGGTTTGGCGACAGTCCGGGAATGAGAATCACCTTTCACGGCGCTGCCGGCGAAGTCACCGGCAGCCAGCATCTGATTGAAACGAGCGAACGCCGCATTCTGCTCGATTGCGGCCTGTTTCAGGGACCGCGTGCAGCCGCTCGAGCCAAGAATGAGAGCTTCGGTTGCGGTCCGCAGAACCTGGATGCGGTCATTCTGTCGCACGCGCACATGGACCACTGCGGCATTATGCCGCGGCTGTTCAAATGCGGGTACCGCGGCCCTGTTTTTTCGACAGATGCAACCGCCGACATTGCCGACCTGATGCTGCAGGATTCTGCCCGCATTCAACAGGAAGATGCGAAGTATCTGGCCCGGAAACTGCGAGGCGGACATCCGCCCATTGAACCGCTGTACGATCAGGATGATGTCCAGGGGCTGATGAAGTTGTTCGAGCCGTGCCCGTTCGGCAAGTGGCAGACGCTGGCCGCCGACTGCAAACTGCGGTTCCATCCGGCCGGGCATATTCTCGGTTCCGCGATTACCGAGCTGGAACTTCTCGACGAGGGGGAGATGAAACGCGTCGTATTCACGGGGGATCTGGGCCGACGCGGCATGCCGCTGCTGGTGGACCCGACTCCCGTTGAAGGGGCCGATGTCCTGATTACGGAATCTACCTACGGCAATCGCGTGCATCCGGCTCCAGGTGACTTGAAGGCAGAACTGCTGCACATCATTTCGCAAACCACCAGTCGGGGCGGTCGGGTAATCATTCCGGCCTTCAGTCTGGGACGGACGCAGCAGGTGGTCTATTTCCTGAACGAGTTGTTCAACGAAGGCAAGTTGCCTCGGATTCCTATCTTTGTCGACAGTCCTCTGGCGACACGTCTCACGCGAATCTTCCGGCGGTACAGTGAGATACTTGATGCCAATGTTCAGGAAACACTGAAAAACGACACGGATGTCTTTGGCTTTCAGACGCTGACGTACACGGAAAAACAGCACGAAAGTATGGCCCTTAACGACGAAGACGGCCCCTTTGTCGTCATCTCCGCGAGCGGGATGTGCGAAGGGGGACGCATCGTGCACCACATTGTTCACGGGTGC
The DNA here is from genome assembly GCA_020426515.1 of Planctomycetaceae bacterium. GTDB lineage: Bacteria > Planctomycetota > Planctomycetia > Planctomycetales > Planctomycetaceae > JACKHO01. The sequence goes on from JAGQPW010000009.1 coordinate 54,576, forward strand.
GGACACGAGCAGAATTCGATTGTCCTCATGGGATATCAGGCTCCGGGAACTCTGGGGCACCAGATCGCCCAGCACCGCAAATACCTGAAGATCTTCGACCGCGACTTTGAATTGCGAGCCCAGGTCCACCAGCTGGAAGGTCTCTCTGCGCATGCCGATGCGGTCGACTTCAAGTGGTGGTTTGAAGAGTCGACAAAGAAGGGACACTTTGGGCACGCATTTATCGTGCATGGAGAACCGGAATCAGCAGCCGGGCTGGCCATGATTCTGAAGGACTACTGCGATCATTCCCCTGTCATTCCCCTCAGAGGTGACAGCGTGATCGTCTGATTCTCATCCACCCGAAGTTGGACAGATGGAGTCACAATACCTGCACATGCCGGACGGCGCGCAGTTGCATGTGTTCACCTCACAGGCAGTGGGCCCATGTTGTGGGCAGGTGCTGCTCGTACACGGGCTGAGCGAACATGGAGGCCGATACGGCCATCTGGTCGAACTCTTCAATCGGGCCGGATTCAACGTTTTGATTCCGGACTTGCGTGGACACGGAAAAACACTGGGACCCCGTGGTCACGTGGCGGACTACACGCTGTTTCTGGATGACCTCGACTTTCTGATCGATCAACTGGCAAGTGAGCATCCGCGACTTCCCATTGTGCTTTACGGTCACAGCATGGGAGGCGGCATTGTGGCCCACTGGCTGGTCAAGCGACACCATCCTGCGGTCTGTGCCGGTGTCCTTTCCGCCCCGTGGCTGCATCTCACCAATACGCCCACATCACTGCAGGTCCTGCTGTACCGGATCGCCGCTGCGGTTTTTCCGAACTTCACTGTGCCAGCGCAGCCGCCTATCGAGCATCTGACCAGTGATCGGGAGGCGAGCCGCCGTTATCAGGAAGATCCGCTAATTCATCGCCGCATTTCATTGAGGTTGGCGGTGCAGGCGTATGATGCCGGGCTGGCCAGCATTGCCGCGGCCGAGAGTTGCACGATTCCACTCCTGATTGTGCATTCGCCAGATGATCACATCACGAGTGCTTCAGGATCGGAACTCTTCGCGCAGCGAGCTCCGCATGCAGTGCTTACGCTGCTGCCCGGTTTTGCTCACGAGTATCACAACGAGCCAGGATGGAGAACCGTTGCCGAACCGATTGTCGACTGGGTGCGAGAACATTGCCGCGAGGCCGTCATCGATGAGGCGAGGCACAGGACCGAGACGCCTTCCGTCGAAAAGCTGTCCGGCTAAATGGCCCCCATCAGTTTCAGCACCAACTGTTCCAGTTGCAGACGTTCCGGGAGGCGGCTGCCCCCTTTCAGGTTGGCGTCGGCTTCCACGAGTCGTTCCGTGATTCGTTCGGCCAACGGGCGGCGAATCCGCTTGAGATAGCGTTCGGCGTTGTCAATCTCCCACTGCTGGACCCCCGCCTCCTTCATCGCCACACGCAGCGGCGTTCCTGTGCGAGAGATTTCGGTGGCATGGGCCAGCTTCTTGAAGACGAAATTCATCCCGCCGAGAATTTTCGGCCCCGGCTCACCAGCGGTCAGCAACTTGTCGAGACAGTTCAACGCCAGATCGGGCTGACCATCGCGGATCGCGTTGATCATGGTCCACGTTGTTTCGGCCTTCCAGCCTCCGACCAGGGTACGCACATCATCGACGTTAATCCGGTCCCGGTCGCCAACGTAGGATGTGAGTTTCTGCAACTCCTGATCGAGCAGCGTCAGTCCGGTTCCCGCCTGTTCCACCATCAACGCGGCGGCATCGCGAGTCAGTTGTTTATCGTAGGCGGTCTTGGCCTCTTCGATCAGCCAGCCCGTTAACTGGGCTCCTTTCAACTCGCCGCAGTCGAGTTCGAGTCCAACTCCGCTGAGGCTCTTGGCCAATCTCGTATTCTTTCGCCACGACTTCAGGTCCAGCACCAGCACCGATTTGCCGGCAGGCTTGTCGACGTAGCCTTCCAGCGACGAGCGGTGTGCGGTGACAAAGTCGTCGGCGTCGCTCACCACCACCAGTCGTCGCGACGTGAACATGGAGACGGTCAGCAGTTCGTCGCGGACAGCCCACCATTCCGCGGTTCCCGGAAACCTCGATTCACCAATGGCATCATCCTCCCCACTGCCCAGCACCTGTTGCCGCAATGCCTTCAGGCTGGCTTGCTTGAGATGACTCTCGCCCCCGTGCATGACGACGACGGGGCCGGAAGCAGAATCGGGTTTGCGAAGGTACTGGGTAGCGTGCATGGAAATCGCGATTGACCTGTGCGGCCCAATGCGGGGATAGTTGCCGGGCAAGAGCGGATTGATGTCCGCAGTTTATCAAGCATTCTCGCATTCCCCCACTGGCCCGGTGTCTGTTCCTGATTCTTCTTCCGCTGAGACTGAGATAACCGCGATGCAGGATGCATCCGGGGTGTCGGGGATGCCCCGCGATACGGAAGCCTCCGAAGGGGGCCATGTGGAAGTGGCCATCTGCTACCAATGTCCCGGTGAAGCCGTGCCCATCTCGCGGTCGACGCACCTGGCACGGCTCGCGGCTGGCTATCAGGCGTGCCGAGAATGTCCTCATCGGCGGGAACTCGGGCATTTGAACACAATCGACGTCCGTCTGACGTCACAGGCTCAGGATCGACCGGATTCTGTCTTTACTCGGGACGGTGTTCGTGGCTCGTACTGCAATGAAATCACCCGGACCTCACTTTCGCGAATCGCCGCCGCCGTTGCCAGGGCCTTCTGGGAAGAAGCGAATCCGGAGCAGATGCAGCGTCGACTTCAACTCGGAGCCGATGCCGATCGTGACCTGCGATTCCGACGACAGCGTCGAGCCTGTGGGCTTGATGAAACGATCGAACTTCCGCCGCTTTCCGCTCCGGTCGAACCGCCGCTGATTCTGGGATATGACTCGCGATTTTCATCACCGGAACTGGCTCAGGGGGTGGGAGAGATACTCAAACGTTGGGGCTGCGATGTCCTTGATGTCGGTTGTGTCTCACGTCCGGAGTTTGACTTTGCGGTCTCTCGCTGGCCTTCGAACGGAGGTGTCTTCGTAACGGGAGGCGTCGCTCCGGCTGATCAGAACGGACTGGACGTGGTCGATGCCCAGGGGTGGGACTGGACGCTTGATGACGACTGGCGGGCCATCGAACAGCGGGTCAACGGTGCACTGGAGCGTCCTGTTCGCAGTGCCGGACGGATTCGATCCATCTCCACTCGCACCATCTATCTCGATCATCTGCGGCTCAATATGCATGGCTTGCGACCATTGCGAGTGGCGGTCGGCTGCGCGGAAACACGCGTTGGCTGGCTGCTGCCCGAGATGTGTCGGTCATTTGGGGGGACCATGCTGGTGCATCGTATCCCGCAAACGTTTGGAGGTCGCATGGATCCGCCCGATGCGCTCGCCGACGAAATGTATGAATTGTTGCGCACCGGAGACTTCGACCTCGGATTTCTGATTGGGGCCGATGGTCGCAGTTGCTACCTGATGGATGAACGGGGCGAAGTGCTGCTGCCCGACCAGGCGATTCAGCTGTTGCAGTTTGGTGCATTTCCAGAAGTGACGACGGACCATTGCGGACGTTATTGGCTGCGGCCTGGCAGTCCCTGTTGCGATGCGTTGCTGACGTTGTCGCGACTGTTGCACAGCCTGAGCCGCAGCGATTGTCCCATGTCACGCTGGCTTGAAGACTGAGCCGTCAGCAAGGTTCTTTACAGCCCAGCGCCAAACAAAAACAGCCCGCAGCATCCGGTTCAAAGGACGCTGCGGGCTGAGGAATCGATTGGCGAATGCCAGGTTCGGTTTACTCGCCGTAGAACTTTGTCAGCTCTTCGGCAGTGAGTGGCTCGGCGATCGATTCGCTGGAGAGCCGGGCTCGGAACCGCAGGTTGGCAGCAGCAGTCGAGGAGACCCGCACCTGGAAGGTGGCCGACTGGCCAGGCCCCAGATCAGGAATCGTTCGGAAGGAAACGAGTCCGTTTTCCGAGACATGTTCGGCAGGACCTTGAGCCGCGACGAAGCTCATTCCAGGGGCCAGTTCGCAGGCGAGAGCTACGTTCTTGGCAGCGGCAGAGCCTTCGTTACGAATCTTCACTTCGTAGACCGCTTCGGTGCCGACTTCGACGGGATCGTCCAGGTCGCGAACTTCGATGGCCAGCGAGGACGTTCCTTCGACAGCGGTGGTGATTTGAGCATCGCTCACGCTGCCTTGTTCCGAAGTGGCTCGGACATAGTGAGTGAACTCACCAATCTTGTCAGCCGAGAGGGTGACATGAATTTCGGAGGACTGGCCTTGCTCCAGGCGACCGGCGAACCAGCTGAGGATGCGTGTTGCAGGATCGTACTGAGCACCACGATCGGCCTTCACAAAGGAGAAGCCTTCCGGCACCTTGTGCATCACGCGGACATTGTCCGTGGGAGCAGCACCATCGTTGAGCACCTTGAGGGTGTAGGTTCCCTGTCGACCGACATAGCGGAGGCCAGGACCATCGACTCCAGCCATCAGGCGAGGGGCAATGACGAGGACTTCGGCGGCACTGGTCTGCACCAGGCTGCCATCGCCGCGAGCCTGAACCTGAATCACATGGCGACCACCGGACACGGCGGACATGGCCAATCGCACCGGACGGCGTTCACCAGGATTCAGCGAACCGAGATCCATCAGCAGACGCTTGCCACGGGCATGTTCCAGACCTTCTGGGATGAGGGCTTCAACCTGCACGTTGGTGGCCACACCGGTTCCAGGATTGGTGACAACCACCGTGTGTGAAGCGGGTTCACCCACGAGTACCTGGCTGGGACCTTCGATGGCCAGTTCCAGCAGTGGTTCAGAGACTGCGAATGTGCCAGTCGCGGTGGATGAGAATCGGACATCGGCCCGAGTTTCGATCTGCCCGCGTTCCAGTGGAATCATCGCGATTTCCAGGGTGCGTGATTCACCTGGTTCCAGGCTGGCGAATTCCCAGGTCAGCGAGTCCGTTCCAGCTGCTGGTTCTGGAGCAGCGGAGACGAGACGCACACTGGCGGGGAAGTACGCTTCCACCTGGACATTCTTGTTCACGGACTTGCCAGAGTTCTTGACGATCAGCTCGCAGCGGCATTGCTGTCCGACATTGATTTCCGACTTCGAGATCCATTCCACGGTGACGGAAGGGGTCTGTGGGCCGTTGCTCGCCGGGGCAGTCTTGGCCGCAGCCACTGGAGCAGCGTGCTGAGGTGTGCTGCGGGAAATCGTCAGGTTGCTGCGTGCCGGTTGACGTTCAAACGGCGAACCAGCAGCTGGCTGAGTTGCAATCGGTTCGTTGAGTGCATGCCGGGCTGGAGCAGCCGCTGCGGGCTCCATGCCTGGAAAGGGCTGCGCAGCATGGCTGGGAGCATTTGCTCGCACCTGCACAATTTTGCCTTCAGGGGCGTCACCGGGTTGTTCGTAGTCCACCTGCAGAATGTCTTCGAGAGACTTCTGCCCGGGAGCCGATTCTGCTGTGAACACGGCTTGCGTGATCGCAGACCCTGTATTTGCCGGTTTGGCTTGAAACAGTTCCGCAAAGTTTTGCGATTTGCCACCTGCAGTCGTCGCGTCCGCTGTGCGGACGAATCGACCGGGAGGTGCCGCTTCCGCAACCGACGTCTCAGGCTGAGCCGCAGGAGTCTTCGAGGAATCGGAATCCTTGCCACTGGCCGAGAAGAACATGGCACGGTGGACTGGTTTCTGGGATTCGACCGGGCTGGCAGGCCCAAAGGCTTCCTGAGAGCGAACCTCCTGGAACGACAGCCCCGCGAAGCCGCACATCGCGAGAATCCAGACACTCCGTCGCATGATGTTCTCCTTAACTACATCAAAACTGGGTCCATCCCGGACCATCCGTTGACTTCCCGTCATGCAGTGATGGCAGGATGTAGCTCGTTCATCGACATGTCGCGTCGTACGGATTGAGTCTATTGCTCTGGAAATGCCAAATTTTCCGGTGAGGCAATCTGGAGGGTTGGCCGGCGAGGCAGCGCAAAGGGTTCTGAACAAAACGTAAAGGGCTGCGCATGCTGGAATAATCGCTACAGCCGGAAGAATCGGTATATTCGGACCCGCGGCCTCAGTGG
>JAGQPW010000009.1:60762-64715 GCA_020426515.1 Planctomycetaceae bacterium
CGCTGACGGAACGCAAGTTCCGACAGTGGAACAGGATCCAAGTGAGAGCGTGTGTGGCGACCTGAGACCTCGCCACTCGGGGGGCGCTGCCCCCAAAAGTATCGCGATTCCGAGAGAAACCGGGTCTCCCGTGGCCGGCTGTGTTGGTCGGCAACGCACTTGGGGCATGGCATGTCCCCCAGGAGCCGGGCACGAGTCCCTGCAAGGCTCTTCTCTCGGGACCGCGATCTTTTTCATTCCACCGATGCTGTACAGCAGTCCTCCGCGCCTCCCGCACGGAGAAACTCATGTCGACACACGTAAGGCAATTTTTGAGGGACGAAGCTGGTTTCGTTCTCTCGGCGGAACTGGTCCTCATCTCGACGATCTGCGTTATCGGCCTCGTGGCCGGGCTCAGCTGCGTGCGCGATGCCGTTGTGGCGGAACTCAATGATGTCGGGGCGGCGTTTCGGAACGTCCAGCAGAGTTACGCCTACAGTGGGATGCATGGCTGCCGCACGCGTTGCGGCACAAGTTCCTGGGTCGCTGGTTCCGCCTATCTCGATGGAACCGATGTGGCGGTGCAGCAGGTTCGAGACTTCGGCTGCTTTGATGGCGTCGCCGAGCGGAGAGTCGAGTCGGCCGCATCGCCTTGTATCCCGGCTCCACAACTCCCGGCAGTTGAGATTGAGTGCTCGCCACCGGCGTTGCCTTGCTGTCCACCAGCAGTTTCCGACCCCTGTCCGTCCACTCCGGTCCCGATCGCCGCTCCTTCATTCGAGGCAAACGCCCTCCCACCCGCACCCTGCGGCTGCGAGACCAGGTCGGTACAGTCACCAACGACAACTCCCTGTCAGCTCTGCTCCGATTCAACAGCGCCTGTGCTGCCCGGCGTAACGCAGGAACGCTATTTCTGGGAGGGACCAGGTTATGGACGCCGCACGCTGATTCCGACGAATCTGGTCTGGTAGCACGATCTGTTCGGCCAGGCATTCACTACAACACCTCGCTTCAGTTCTGCTGGAGCGAGGTGTTGCGCATTTGGGATGCAAGGTAGCTGTGACATCACGACTGCAGTGGCACCACTTCGCGGCGGCAATCGGGCAGACTCTCCAGAAAGATGCGTCCGTAATGCTTGGACCGAATCCGCGGATCAAGGATGACGACCTGCCCGGAGTCGCTACGGCTCCGAATGAGTCGACCGAAACCTTGACGCAGTTTGATGGCTGCTTCGGGCACCTGATATTCAACGAACGGGTTCCCCCCCTGTTCGCGGATTCTCTCGATACGGGCCGCGAGCAGCGGATGGTCGGGAACGCTGAAGGGGAGCTTCGTGATGATTACGTTTTGAAGTGCATCTCCCGGAACATCTACGCCCTGCCAGAACGTCTCCGTCCCGAACAGCACGGCTTTTCCATCCTTGCGGAATTTCTCCAGCATGATCGAGCGGTTGAGCCCTTCCCCCTGACACAACAACTGCAGGTTTTGGCTGGCGAACCAGGAGTTCAGCCGCTGGGCGCAGTTCTTCAACATCCGGTAACTGGTAAACAGCACGAATGCCCCGCCATCCGTTTCGAGAACGTGCTGTTTGATCCGATCACAGACTGCGGCTTCATATCGGGCGGCATCTTCGGACGGGTCGGGCATGCCGTCAGCAAGCACCAGACGCACCTGTTCGCGGTAGTTAAAGGGGGATCCCAGCTTCAGCTCATTGGCTTTGGTGAGGCCGATTCGTTTGCGGAAGAAGCTGAAGTCCTGTTGCCCGACAGACAGGGTGGCGCTTGTCAGAATGACGGATTTCACTTGCCCGAACAGTTCGTCTCGCAACCTCGGTCCAACATCGACAGGGGATGATTTCAGTTGAATGTTCCGCTGTCGCCCGCCGGTGAACTCGATCCAGTAGACTGCATCTTCTTCGCGTTGAGCCAGCCAGCTCTTCAGTCCGGTCCCCAGAATGTCGAGACGGTCGGCGGAGCTCTTCAGGTCGAGTTGCTGTTCTTCGGAACTGAGTTTCTCGGCGTAGGTGCGGAGCATGACGGCCAGCTGATGCAATTCGGTGCTGACCGGGTTCTCAATGTTCAAGAGTTGCCGAACGCGACCATTCGAACCGCCATGCTGCTCCCGCCAGTCTTCGATGCGACCAAACAGGTCGTCGACCAGAAATCGCAGCCGGGCAACCAGTTGCTGGGCTTCGACCAGATTGTGCTGCAGGAGCAGGCCTTTCTGAGTGCGATCGCTGTAGAGTTTGTTGAACAGGTAGCTGAATTGCCCACTGGTGATGGACATGCCCAGATGGGCCGCTGCGACATCTTCCAGTTGGTGTGCTTCGTCGAAGATGGCGACATCATAGTCGGGAAGCACGCTTGCCCCTTCACGTCTCAGGGCCAGATCGGAGAAGAACAGGGCGTGGTTAACGACCAGAATGTCCGCGTTCCACACGCGACGGCGGGCGCGGTAGTAGAAGCAGTCGTTGTAAGTAGGGCACTTGCGTCCCAGGCAGTTCCCGTGTTCACTGCGAACCTCATCCCACACTTGCGGGAGCGGTCGAAATTCCAGCTCACTCAGCGAGCCGTCATACGAACTGGCCGACCACTCGCGAATCCGAGTTAACTGTGTCGACTCTTCCGATTCAAACAGCGTCCGGCTCTTTGCTGCAGCGGACTGAGTCCGCCGCAGGCTCAGATAGTTGCCCCTCCCTTTGACCAGCACAGCCGAAAATTCGATCGGCAACACCGAATTCAGAAAGGGAAGGTCGCGAGTGACCAGTTGCTCCTGCAGGCTGATGGTATGGGTGCTGACGACGATCTTCCGAGTCTTGCCCTCTTCGTTAGCCTTGGCCGTGGCTGAGAGAATTGCCGGAACAAGGTAGCCGAAACTCTTGCCGACTCCAGTCCCTGCTTCCACGATGAGATGTTCATTCCCCTCAATCGCCGCCGCAACGGCTTCGGCCATCTCAATCTGTTCCGAACGAGCCTCGTAACGGTCCAGTCGGCGGGCAACATGGCCACCGGGCTCAAATACCTCGCGAGATGTGAGGCTCATTTCGCCGACCTGGAAAAACCGATCAGGCACGTGTCATCGCGTGAAGCATTCCCGCCACTGAACTCTTCCACCTGTTCGACAATCGCCTCGATCAGCCCTTCGACGGGACCATCGTGTGTTGCGAAAGCCGTTTCCAGTCGATGACGACCGAAAATCTCCTTCTGCGGTGACATAGCTTCTGTCACGCCGTCGGTGAAAGCGATAATCACGTCCCCGGGCTTCAGTTGATTGTCGGATGCCGCGTACTTCTGCTCGGGCAGAATCCCCAGAGGCAGCGACGAAACCTCTTTGGCAAGTTCGCGAATCGATCCGTCTTTACTCCGCAACATTGGAGGCAGGTGACCGGCGTTCACGATCTTGACGGTGTGCTGAACTGGATCCAGTTCCATCACCAGAAACGTGATGAACCGATGTCCCAGACCGCTGCCGGCGATCTCTTCGTTCAGTCCCTCAACAGCCAGTTCCAATGAAGGCTTGGTGAGGATCTGGAATCGCGTTGAGGAGTACAGCCGGGCCATCAGCAGCGCTGCGGGCATCCCCTTGCCTGCGACATCTCCAATGGCAATCACCACACGACCATTGGGGAGCGTGATGTAGTCGAAGTAGTCGCCTCCCACCCGCAGGGCAGCTTCGTAGTAATCGGCAAATGCGTAGCCCTCCAGTTTAGGGCGTGACTTGGGCAGAAAGCCAAGTTGAACCTGGGTGGCGAACTCCAGGTCCCGTTCGTGTTCGCGGTTCTGCAGAGCTTCTTCGTGCAGTTCCGCAATCTCGATCTTTATGGAGGCTTGCGCTGCCAGGGTCACCAGCAGGTCGAGGTCGTCTTCCGTGAACGCCTGTGTGGCGTCGCGAGTCACAATTTGAATGACACCCAGTCCCTGTTGCCGCTCGTCCTGAGTCAGCAGCGGCACGCACATCATGGAGCGAATCCGCAT